>DATMLK010000103.1:0-5621 GCA_035570215.1 Acidobacteriaceae bacterium | reverse complement strand
TGCGCAGCGCATGGCGATAGACCACGCGGCGCTCGGAGAGTCCCTTCGCTCGAGCGGTGCGGATGTAATCCTGTCCCAACTCCTCAAGCATGGACGTCCGCACCATGCGCGTCAGTATCGCCGCCAGGCCGAGCCCCATGGTGAGCGCGGGCAGCACCAGATGGCTGAAGAAATCCCAGCCCGTACCCGCGCCGCTCACCGGCAGCCAGCCGAGCTTTATCGAGAAAAGTAAAATCAAAATCGGACCGAGCGCGAAGTTCGGAAAGGATAATCCCACGAGCGAGACGGCGCCGAGTGTCTTGTCCTGCCAGCCGCTGCGGTGCAGCGCCGACGCCACGCCCGCAGGTACAGCCAGCGCGATCCCGATCACGAGCGCAGCCAGCGTAAGCGCCAGCGTATACGGATAACGCTGCAGCAGAAGATGCAGCACGGAGTCATTCAATCGCAGCGAGCGTCCAAGGTCCGCATGCACCACGCCGTGCCAGTAGTGCATGTACTGCGTGGTGAGCGGCGCGTCCAGTCCGTACGCGTGCCGCAGCGCGGAGATGTCCGCCTGCGTCGCTCCGTCGCCGAGCATCTGCACGATGGGATCGCCGGGGACGAGATGGATCAGCAGAAAGACGACGGAGACCACCAGCCACAGCACTGGAAGCGTGAGCAGAACGCGCCGCAGTATCTTCTCCATGGAGCTGCGGTTCATGCCTGTGCCTCCTTCTTTGTGGCTGGACCAGCCACCTCCTCCACGCGCACGCGATGAATGCGGTTGCCGTTCATCTCCTCTACGGTAAAGCGGCGGCCGCCGTAGTTCACGAACTCTCCCTTGCGCGGAATATGACCCAGCTGGGCGAGCAGAAATCCGGCCAGCGTCTCCACGCCAGCCTCGCGCGGCATCTTCCAGCGCATCTGCGTCACCAGGTCGCGCAGAGTCACGCCACCATCCAGCACCACCATGCCGCCGGTGGTCAGCATCGTCTTGCTGGAGATGTCGAACTCGTCCTCCATCTCGCCGACGATCTGCTCCAGCGCGTCCTCCGCCGTTACCAATCCAGCGGTGGAACCGAACTCATCGACGACGATGGCGATCTGGCGGCGGCGCTCCTGGAACTCCTGCAGCAGGTCGACGACGAGCTTCGTCTCCGGCACTACCATCACCTCGCGCAGCACCTGCCGCAGGCGCAGGTTGATGAACGGGCTTTCCATCACGTGCTCGGAATCCCCGGTACGCGCGGAGACGCGAAAGTGCATGAGCCGCGAGATGTCCTTGGAGTAGATGACGCCAACAATATGATCGATGCCGTGCTCAGAGTCGTATACCGGCACGCGCGAGTGCTGCTCTTCGATCACCCGCGCACTGGCCTCTTCCAGAGGCATATCCGCGGGAAGCGCGAATATCTTGCTCCGCGGCGTCATCACCTCGCGCACGGTGACGTGATTGAGCTCGATCGCCCGATGAATGATCTCTTCCTGAAAGGCCGGTAGCAGCCCCATGCGCCGCGTTGCGGTGGCGATGAGCTTCAGCTCCTCCGGCGAGTGCACATTGGCCTCGCCGCGTAGCGGAGCATGGAACGCGCGGAGAACAACCGAAGCCGAGACGTTCATAAAGCGCACCGCGGGCCGCGTGATGCGGATGAAGACGTCCATCGGTCCGGCAACGGCCAAAGCAATGCGTTCCGCGCGCTGCAGCGCCAGCGACTTCGGCACCAGCTCGCCGAGCAGCACGTCAAAATAAGTGATGAACGCGAAGGCGAAGAGGACCGCGGCGGCGTGCGAGGCGACGGCGATGTGCAGCGACGGCACGCTCTGCAGCCACGCCAAATTGTGCAGCATGTTTTCCAGGATGCCGGCGACGACTGGCTCGCCGATCCAGCCAAGGCCGAGCGAGGCGAGCGTGACGCCGAACTGCACGGCGGGCAGAAACTCTTCAATATTGTGCTTCAGCGCCAGCGCCGTGCGCGCGCCGGGGCGGCCGAGCGCGATCATCTGCTCGATCCGCGTCTCGCGGACGGAGATCAGGGCAAACTCCGCGGCCACAAAGAAGCTATTGGCCAGGATGAAGAAGGCCACGGTGATGGCACGGAAGAGTAACCGCTCAAGCATTGAGCTTAGGTTAGCACCGTGGGCGCCTTAACTGCTTCGCATGGCACTTGCATTGCTCGCGATTAGACTTATACAGATGGCACAGATTCCTACAGAAAATATCCGGTTACTGGTTTTTGACCTGGACGGCACGCTGGTCGACTCGCAGAAGGACCTCGCGCAATCCATCAACGCCATGCTGCGCCATTATGGGCGGCACGAGCAGCCGGACGCCATGATCCGCGGCTATATCGGCGACGGGGCCATGATGCTGGTGCGGCGCGCGCTGGGCGACCCTTCCGGCGATGCGCGGGACGAGGCCTTCGTGACAGAGGCCTTCAACTACTTCGTCGCCTACTACCACGTGCACAAGCTCGACCACACTACTGTCTACGACGGAGTGATGGAGTCGCTGGCAGCCATTCGCGCGGCGCGGCAGGAGATGAAGATGGCCGTGCTGACGAACAAGCCGGTGAATCCGTCGCGGGCGATCTGCGAGCATTTTGGATTAAACGCCTACTTCTTCCAGAACTACGGCGGCAACAGCTTCCACACCAAGAAGCCGGACCCGCAGGGGTTGCAGGCGCTGATCGCCGAGGCCGGAGTGACGGCGGCGGAGACGGTGATGATCGGCGACTCGGATGTGGACATCCTGACCGCGAAGAACTGCGGCGCATGGTCCATCGGCTGCACCTTCGGCCTCTCGCCGCATACGCTGGCCGCCGCGGAGCCGGATGCGCTGGTGGATTCTCCGCGCGAGTGGCCTGCAGCACTGGGAATTGCATCTCAGGAGTAGACTTCTCCGCTATGAGCGACACCGCGCCCAACACGGCTAATAAAACCACATGCTGCATCGTCGGCGGAGGCCCGGCCGGCATGGTGCTGGGGCTGCTGCTGGCGCGCGCGGGAGTCCGCGTGACCGTGCTGGAGAAGCACAAGGACTTCTTCCGCGACTTCCGCGGCGACACCATCCATCCCGCCACGCTTGAGCTTCTGCACGAGCTCGGCCTGCTGGAGGAGTTTCTGCAGCTGCCGCACCAGAAGATCGACCACTTCAGCGGCGTCATCGGCGGTCAGCTATTCACCATAGCGGATACGACCCATCTGCCGACGCAGGCAAAGTTCGTCGCGCTGATGCCGCAGTGGGATTTCCTGAACTTTCTGGCGAAGCAGGGCGCGAAGTATCCCAACTTCGATCTGCGTATGGAGCACAACGTCACGGGATTGATCGAAGAGAACGGCCGCGTCGTCGGCGCCCGCGCTGAAACGCCGAACGGTCCGGTGGAGATCCGCGCGACGTTGACGGTGGGGTGCGACGGGCGGCACGCCATCACCGTTCCCTCCGCGCACCTGCAGGTCATCGAAAAAGGCGTGCCGATCGACGTGCTGTGGCTGCGGCTGAGCCGCCGCCAGGGCGACCCAGAGAACGCGCTCGGCTACATCAACTTCGGGTCGATGATGGTGCTCATCAACCGCGGCGACTACTTCCAGTGTGCCTACATCATCCGCAAGGGCACCTTTGAAACTACAGTCCAGCCGGCCGGGCTGGATGCCTTTCGCGCCAGCATCGCCCGCGTGGCGCCGCCCATCGCCGGCCGCGTGCAGGAGATCGCGAGCTGGGACCAGGTCAAACTGCTTACTGTCCAGATCAATCATCTGGAACGCTGGCACAGGCCCGGCCTGCTCTGCATCGGCGACGCCGCGCATGCCATGTCGCCCGTGGGCGGCGTCGGCATCAACCTGGCGATACAGGACGCGGTGGCGGCGGCGCGCATCCTTGGTGGGCCGCTGGCCTGGGGCAACGTCACGGAAGAGATGCTCGCCGCCGTGCAGCAGCGGCGCGAGTTCCCCACGCGCGTTACCCAGGGCGTACAGGCGAGGGTGCACGGCTTTCTCGGTGGGTATTTAGGGAAGGACGAGCCACTCACGCCGCCGCTAGCACTGCGCATTGTGACGAAGATTCCGGGATTCCAGCGCTTCATGGCGCGACTGATCGGGCTGGGTGCGAGGCCGGAGCATATTATTTAGATGTGCATAAAAACAGGGGACTAGGACGATGATGCGCTACGCAATTTTGCTTTTACTGCTCACCGGTATGGGTCTGGGGGCACAAACATCATCTAAACCCTCTGCGGTTTTCGCATCAAACCTGCCAAAAACTTTTCCGGAGCTTGTCGCCGCGCTGCCCTCTTTGGCTAACAAGATGCAATCAGACAAGAGTTCTACACTTTTTGCGGCCTATACGGATGCCATAGATAAAGCCTTGAAGAAAGATCCATCTTCTGCCTCAGCTGCGATACCGGCTTTAGCTAAGAATTTGCAAAATAGCGATCCCGAAGTTCAAGGCATCACAACCGCCACGCTGCAGGAATTTTCTCTACTCCCTAACTACGTTGACCTTATTCAGCAACTGTTGCCACAACTATTGGATATTATTTCCTCCCACAACGAGCCGGCTCAGAAATGTGCCTTGATGGACATCGGACCACTAAGCATCCGAGCCCCTGATAGCGCGGTGACCGTTGTAAAGGCCGTAATGCTCGATCCACAGCGCCCTGAAGACATCACGGCCGGTGCGGCAGAGATTCTTCTCTGGCTACGCCCCGGGGATGAGTCCGTGCAGTTAGACATCCTTTCCGTCATGCACGATCCCAGCCGCCCAGCACAACTTCGACAAGAGATGATGGGCGCTATGGGCAAATATCCCATGAATCCTCTTCTTGTGGAGGAGGTCGTAAAGACTGCGAACACCTCCAGCGATATTGGCCTGAGGGATGCCGCAATCTCTTCAGCAAGCATGATGGGAAAGGCCGTTCTCGCGCGCATCAGTCATCGTCTGGATCAAATTGTCAGCGATCCCTCCGAATCCGCCACATCCCACCAGATAGCAAAGGACGCGCAATGTCATCTGTATGGCTGTGTAGAAACATACTAGCCGTGCATCATTCCTCCACAGCCCGCATCCAAGTATCCTAAGTAGCTATGGACTTTCAGCTCGCCAGCACCTACAAGCCGCAGGGCGACCAGCCCCGCGCCATCCGCGAACTGCTCACCGGCATCGCTGGGGGCGAGAAGCACCAGGTGCTGCTCGGCGTGACCGGCTCGGGCAAGACCTTCACCATGGCGAAGATCATCGAGGAGCTGAACCGGCCGGCGCTGATCCTGGCGCACAACAAGACGCTGGCGGCGCAGCTGTATCACGAGTTCAAGACGTTCTTCCCCAACAACGCCGTGGAATACTTCGTGAGCTACTACGACTACTACCAGCCCGAGGCGTACATTCCCGCCGGCGACCTCTATATCGAGAAAGAATCCACCATCAACGAGGAGCTGGACAAGCTGCGGCTCGCGGCCACGCGGTCGCTCTTCGAACGCCGCGACGCGATCATCGTGAGCTCGGTCAGCTGCATCTACGGCCTTGGCTCGCCGGAAGCCTACTACGGCATGCTGCTGCTGCTGGAAAAGGGCCAGAAGATCCGCCGCGAGGACCTGGTGAAGCGGCTCGTCGAGATCCTCTACGAGCGCAACGATGTGGACTTCAAGCG
>DATMLK010000102.1:0-14664 GCA_035570215.1 Acidobacteriaceae bacterium | reverse complement strand
CGCGCGTGAACAGCGACACGACCATGCCGGACTCGTGGAAGGGCCACGTCCGCAAAACGATCGCCTCTGTCTGCCGTTGGATCATCTATACCCACCATACCGTCATCCTGAGCGTAGCGAAGGATCTCGAACGAGTCCAGCCGCACCAGGTCCTGCTTCGGCTTCTCGGCGTAGTTGGCGCGGACGTGGGTCATCGGCTCCAGCGCGCCGCCGAAGCGTTTGCGCGACTTCATCGCCGCGCGCGCGATCCCCTTCACCTTGCCCTGCTCGCGCGTGAACAGAGACACGATCATGTCCGATTCATGGAACGGCCACGTCCGCAACACGATCGCCTCTGTCTGCCGTTGGATCATCTTTTTATCCTGCCCCTTCAGCCGGCTTTTCGGCGAGCAACGCGAGCCCACGCGCGGAGCGCGTCCAATAAAAAACGCGCAGCCCGCATAGGCTGCGCGTTCTAGAAACAAATCCTGAGACTACCGTCCGTAATGCGCCGCATTCTTCTCCGCAAACGCCGCCCACTTCTCCGGCAGATCGTCCGCCGCATAGATGGCCGAGACCGGGCAGACCGGCACGCACGCGCCGCAGTCGATGCACTCCACCGGATCGATGAAGAGCTGCTCGGACTCTGCATGCGCAGCCTCATCTTTCTTCGGATGGATGCAGTCCACCGGACAGGCGTCTACACAGGCCGTGTCCTTGGTGCCGATACAAGGTTCCGCGATTACATATGCCATCTCTAACTCTCCCTGAACTTGCTGAATATTTTTTGAGGCTGGTGCAGAGCATGTGCTGTATTGCTCTGCTTCGCCTTTTATTTTACCAGCAGAACCCTTCGCGCCGGGGCATGATTTTTCCACGCCATCTCGGACTCAACAGCTCGCCATTTACGCCCGTATCTAAGCCTTCGCCGCGGCCCGCTTAGCCGCAAACTCCGCTGGCGTCGGGATCGGCTCCAGCTCGCGCCCGGCGAACATCTCGGTAAAGAGGTGCGAGACCTCGTCCAGCAGCAGGCCGTTCGTCGCCATCACCTCGCGGCTGTCCAGCGTAAAGGCGCTCTTGTCAAAGTGCGTCACCGTGCCACCCGCCTCGCGCACCAGCAGTACACCCGCCGCGGTATCCCACGGATTCAGGTTGAACTCCCAATACGCATCCACCCGCCCACACGCGGTGTACGCCAGGTCCAGCGCGGCCGAACCAGCGCGCCGCAGGCCATGCGACCGCAGCGTGATCTGGTGGTAGAAGTGGATGTTCGGATTCGTATGCCGCTTGTGGCTCGGGAAGCCCGTCGCCAGCAGCGCCTCGCCCAGGCTCTTCGTCTTCGACACGTGGATCGGCCGTCCGTTCAGGTACGCGCCCATGTCCTTCTCCGCCGCGAACATCTCATCCCGCAGCGGATCCAGGATGATGCCCGCCACGATCTCGCCGTCCGCGTCGGCTGCCAGCCCCGGCTTACGGTACTCCAGCCCCATCGACACACAGAACGCCGGAAACCCGTGCGCAAAGTTCGTCGTCCCATCCAGCGGATCCACATACCAGCGATACTCGCTATCCATTCCGGACCGTGTTCCCTCTTCAGCGTAGATGCCGTGCTGGGGAAACATCTCGCCCAACCGCCGCACGATCAACTCTTCGCTGGCGCGATCGGCCTCGGTCACCAGGTCCACGTCGCTCTTGTACTCGGTCTCCACGCCTCGCGCGTAGAACTCCCGCAGCAGTGCGCCCGCCTCGCGCGCGATCTCAGAAGCCGGCCGTGCGATCTTCAGATGGCTGATGCCGAGGCTACTCATGGCTGGCCCTACTCACGGTTGCCGCCGCGCTTTGTGCCCAGGTTCTTCTGCTCGGCGATGGTGCGGATCTGTGCCTTGTAGATGAAGAGATTCGGCTTGCCCTCGCGCGTCAGCCGGATCATGGCGTCATCGAAGTACTCGATCCATCCGGTCACCACCTCGCCGTCGCGCATCTTCACCGCAACCGGCACCTGCCGCTCCGAAAGCGACTTCAGGTACAGGCCCTCCTGCCCGGTCTCGATCTGCGGAGCGCTCTTCTTGGGGCGTCTGGTACTTGTCAGTGGCATATCTAAATTGTAATCCGTCATGAATCTAGATGACCACGAGGATCGCTGCGCGCACAGCGCGCTCTTCGCCGTCCGCGCAGGACCTAACGCGCGTAATACCCGCTCCGGTACCGCAGCACATCATCCGCCCGCTTCGCCGGATCGGTCAGCTGCACGGTAATCGCATGGAAGTTCGTCCCCGGCTTATGCTCCGGCGCGTAGTAGCCCAGCAGATACTGCGTCCGCAGATCGTCGGAGATGTGCGCAAAGGCCGTCTTCAGCTCCTGCGGAGACTCCGCGTAGTAGTACTTCCCACCCGTGTCCTCCGCCATCTGGATCAAAGCGTGCTCGCCGCCGGTGTTGCGTCCGGCGTCCGCCACGATCGGCACCACGATGATGCTGTAGACCATCGCCTCCCCACGCAATGCCTGCTCCACCGCCTGCTCATAGCCCGTGCCTTTTCCGCTGTCGCCACCATCGCTGATGACCACCACGATGCGCTTGCGTATGCCGTCTCCAGCGGGCTTGCGTTGCCCCAGGTTCTGGCCCGCGAGATAGATCGCGTCGTAGAGATTCGTATCCGTGCCTTCGCTCAACTGACCCAGTCCCTCGTCGATCCGTTTTGCATCACTGGTGAACGGCACGATCTCGCGTACATCCTCGGCAAACTGCAGCACCTCCATCTCGTCCTGCGGCCGGATCACGTCCTTCACGAACTGCCGCGCCGCCTCGCGCACCAGCCGCGCATCCTTGATCATGCTGCCGCTGGTGTCGATCGCCATCACCACCGAAAGCGGCGTCTCCAACTGCTTCTCGAAGACCGCGACCCTCTGCGGCTTCTTGTCTTCGAATACCTGGAAGTCCTCTTTGTTCAGCATGCCGATGGAGGTGTCACTCGCATCCGAAACGTTGACGAATACATTCACCAGCCGTGTATGCACGCGGATGACCGTCATCGGCGGCGCCTCCTCGATCGGTGCAGGAGCCTGCGTGTTCTGGGCAAAAGCGCACGACGCTAGTATCAGCACCAAAGCGGGTGCCCCACATATCGCTTTTGATATGTGGGTTCGCAGGATGCCGGGCGCAGCCTTCATCGCGCCCCGCCTGCACTCAGCTCTTCAGGAAAGGGATCGCCATCCGCCCACACCGCGCCATCTACAAAATGCTCCTTCTTCCAGATGGGCACCGTCTTCTTGAGTGTGTCGATGAGCCAGCGACAGGCCTCAAACGCCGCCGCGCGGTGCGCCGACGCCACCACGATCAGCACGCTCGTCTCGCCGATCTCCAGCCTGCCCAGCCGGTGCGCTATCGCCACATCCCGTACGCTGAAGTCAGCAATTGCCTTTTCGGCCAGCGCCCGCATCTGCGTCAGCGCCATCTCTTCATACGCCTCGTAATCCAGAAAGAGCGTCTTCCGCCCGCGCGTATTGTCGCGCACGATGCCGTCGAAGACGACCACCGCGCCATCCTCGCCCGCCTTCATCGCGGCGACGATTGCCTCGGCGCCGATCCGTTCGCGCGTCAGCTCAATCCGCATCGTCTTCCGGCTTTCCATCGCACTCTAAAGGTAGCCGCACATTTTTATACTTGTCATTCTGAGCGTAGCGAAGAATCTCACTCTGCTCGTGCCTGCGATGATATTCGCCGCACCCGCCGCTCACCGGCGGCAACAGCGCCACCTCATCTCCTTCGTGGAGCACGTCGGTCAGCTTCGCGTAATCCCGATTTACGGCCACCGCGATGCTCTTCCATTCAACATTCGCCAGGTCTTCATGCTGACGCAGCAGCTCAGCCACGCTCGCACCCTCCGGCAGACCGGCGTCCGCACTATCGCCAAAATAATCCTTCAGCACGCCGAAATAGAGCACCTTGACCCGCATACGCACCTCCAGCATATGCAGGGTACCGCAAAAACAAGAAAGACCCGCCGAAGCGGGCCTTCTTTTTTGCATCATGCGGCAGCTTTTTAAGATGCCGCGCTCAGCACTTCCTCGCGAACGGCCTCGTCCACCGCGGCGTCCTTCTTCGACTTAGGCAGCGCGACCGCCAGCACATCCTCGATCGTCGTCGCGTAGTGGATGGTGACGCCTTCGATCTGCTCCGCCGTCAGGTCCTCGTCCACGTTCGTCTTCACGTCGTGCGGCAGGATCACGTCCCGCACGCCCGCGCGCTTGGCCGCAAGGAACTTCTCCTTGATGCCGCCCACCGGCAGCACGTTGCCGCTCAGCGTGATCTCACCCGTCATCGCGGTGAGCGGACGCACCGGTTTGTCCGTCAGCAGCGAGACCAGAGCCGTCGCCATCGTTACGCCGGCGCTCGGTCCGTCCTTCGGGATCGCTCCCGCCGGCACGTGGATGTGCAGATCGACGTCCTTCAGCACATCCTCGTCCAGCCCAAGCTTCGCCGCATTCGACCGCACCCACGTCAGCGCCGCCTGCATCGACTCCTTCATCACATCGCCGATCTGTCCCGTGATGGTGAAGTTGCCCTTGCCCTTCATCTTGTTCGCCTCGATGAAGAGCACGTCGCCACCCGCCGGCGTCCACGCCAGACCCACGGCCACGCCCGCGCGCTTGGTGCGCTCGGCGATCTCCGTATCCACGCGGACCTTGATGCCGCCGAGGAACTCGTGCACCACCTCGGGCGTCACCACCAGCTTCTCCGTCTTGCCCTCGGCAATGCGCCGTGCCTGCTTCCTGCACACCGTGCCGATGAGCTGCTCCAGTTTGCGCACTCCCGCTTCGCGCGTGTAGTGACGCGCTATCAGGTGAACGGAGTCCAGCGGAAACTCGATCTGCTCCGCCGTGATGCCGTTCTCCTTGATCTGCCGCGGGATCAGATAGGTCTCGGCAATGTGGACCTTCTCTTCTTCCGTGTATCCGGTCAGCTCAATAATTTCCATCCTGTCCAGCAGCGGGGCCGGAATCGGATCCAGCTGGTTCGCCGTGCAGATGAACAGCACCTTCGACAGATCGAACGGCTGGTCCAGATAGTTATCGCGGAACGTATTGTTCTGCGCCGGATCCAGGATCTCCAGCAGCGCGCTCGACGGATCGCCTCGGAAGTCGCGGCCCAGTTTGTCGATCTCATCCAGCATGAACACGGGATCGTTCGTCTCAACCCGTTTTAGGCTCTGGATGATCTGCCCCGGCAGCGCGCCAATATACGTCCGGCGATGCCCGCGCAGCTCCGCCTCGTCGTGCATGCCGCCCAGCGAGATGCGCGAGAACTTGCGTCCCAGCGCCCGCGCCACACTGCGGCCCAGCGAGGTCTTGCCCACGCCGGGAGGCCCGACGAAGCACAGGATCGGCCCCTTCATGTCCGGCTTCAGACGCCGCACGCTCAGGTAATCCAGAATGCGCTCCTTCACCTTCTTTAGGCCGTAGTGGTCCTCGTCGAGAAACTCCTTCGCCTTCAGAATGTCCACCTGCTCGCCGGAGCTCTTCGCCCACGGCAGCACCGCCAGCCATTCGATGTAGTTCCGCGTCAGCGAATAATCCGCTGCCATCGGCGACATCCGCGATAGCCGCCCAAGTTCCTTGAGCGCGTCCTTCTTCGTCTCCTCCGGCATGCCGGCATTCTCGATCTTCTCCTTCAACTCGGCGATGTCCTTCTGCGAGTCGTCGAGATCGCCCAGCTCCTTCTGAATCGCCTTGAGCTGCTCGCGCAGGTAGTAATCGCGCTGCGACTGCTGCACGCTGTCCTGCACCTCGCTCTGGATCTTGTTGCGAAGCTGCTGCACCTCAAGCTCCTTCGCCAGGTGCTTGTTGATGCGCTCCAGCCGCGCCGTCACATCCGGCGTCTCCAGCAGCTCCTGCTTGTCGGTGGTCGTCAGAAACGGCAGGCTCGATGCGATGAAGTCCGCCAGTCTGCCGGGCTCTTCGATGTTCAGCGCGATCGTCTGCAGATCGTCCGACAAGGTCGGCGATGCGGTCACGATCTGCTGGAACTGCGAGACCACGTTGCGCTGCAGCGCCTCCAGCTCCGGCGTCTCCTTCGGCTCCAGCTCGTCCAGCGGCTCGCACTCTGCCGTCATGAACGGCGTCAGCTGGGCGAACTCGCCCAGGCGCACACGCTCCGTGCCTTCGGTAAAGACGAAGAGGCTCTGGTTCGGCATCTTCACGACCTTGTGGATCGTCGCCAGCGTACCGATGCTGTGCAGGTCAGCCGCCTGCGGAGAGTCCTGCCGCGCATCGCGCTGCGCCACCACCAGGATCTGCTTCTCCTCCCCCAGCGAGTTGATAAGTTGAATAGAACTTTCGCGGCCTACCGTCAGCGGCAGAACCGCATGGGGAAAGAGCACGGTATCGCGCACCGGAAGCACGGGAAGTGCTTTTTTTACAGTCTTTTCCCCGCTTTCGGCCTCGCCGGTCTTGCTTTTATCCGTCGGTTTGATAATGCTCAGAAAGTCGCCAGCCATGAGTGTCCTCGTATCAGATTTCTTCTATAAGATGCTGATCCGCTCAAAAGGTCGCAAGTGCAGGAGTTAGCCTGCCCAGTCACAACAGTTGGGATGCAAAGCTAGACCTTTCTACTGTCCAAGTCAAAACCAACTCAAAGCTGGGTGCCCCATCTTCGTCACGGCTTCATCGTGGCCAAGGTGGGCATCGCGCGCAGCGCGATCTTTGCAGTATTTCGATATCGTCTCGACACTTAAGCCGCTTTATACCGCCCCAGCTCCTTCACCATCGGGCAGTGCGCCCGCAGTGCCGCCAGCGCCTTGTCTGCAACCGCCGGCTCGGCGTAGCGCACATCCACGTAAAAGATGTACTCCCACGGCTTGCCCGGCACCGGCCGCGACTCGATCTTCGTCAGATCCGCCCCTGCCGCAGCCAGCTTCTCCAGCGCCTTCACCAGCGTTCCCTGCTTATTCTCCAGCGCAAACGCCAGCGAGATCTTGTTCGCCGCCGGATCCGCGGCGCATTCGCCCGCCCGCCGCACCACGTGGAAACGGGTAAAGTTCTCGGGATTGTCCTCGATATTCATGCGCACGATCTCGCCACCGTACTCGGCTGCGGCCTGCGCGCTGGCGATGCCGGCCAGCGTCGCATCCTTCTGCTCCATCACCTGCTTCACCGAGCCTGCGGTGTCATAGAACGGCTGTACCTGTATGTGCGGCTGCCCGGCAAGGAACCTGCGGCACTGCGCTAGCGCGATAGGGTGCGAGATCACCTTCCGCAGACCCTCCAGCTTTGCACCCGGGACGCCGATCAGGTTATGGCGGATGCGCAGCATGCTCTCTCGCTCAATGGCGGCATCGTGCGTCAGCAATAGGTCGTAGTGCTCGGCCACCGGCCCGGCCAGCGAGTTCTCGATCGGCACCACGGCCGCGTCCACCTCGCCACGCTCCAGCCGCTCGAAGACCTCCGCCGAGAGCGCGCAGGCGACGATCTCGCACCCTGGGAAAAACCCCAGTGCCGCCTGATGACTGAAAGAGCCCAACTCGCCTTGTATCGCAATCTTCATGTGTCTACTCTTGCACACTTCCCCGCGCGCGAGGCAACCCTCTCACGCCATTCCGCACCATACCATATGCGCGGCTCCGGAACGGCAAGCACTCTACAAGACCGCGCCGCTCGCAAGGGAGATGGATAAACATATGCTCTGGACGATATTTGTCATCCTGCTCATTCTCTGGCTGCTTGGCATTGTCAGCAGCTACACGTTCGGTGGCTACATTCATATCCTGCTGGTGATTGCACTTGTCGTTCTGATCATCCGTCTCATTCAAGGTAGAAGCACGGTATAGCCCGCCATACAGACTTACGCGTTGTAAGCTTCGCGTCACCCTTAGCAGCACGCCAACGGAAGATTTCAAGGAGCACACCATGAATAAAAGCCACGTAACAGGCGGCATCGATCAGGCCGTCGGCAAGATCAAGGAAGCAGCCGGCAACGCCACAGGCGATCAGAAGCTGGCAAACGAGGGAGCGGCCCAGCAGATCAAGGGTGCCGCCAAGGAGACCTGGGGCAACGTGAAGGACTCAGCCAATAAAGCCAGCGCAACCGCATGGAGCCGCATGAGTTCGTCCGAGGCCCGCGCCGGCGAGAAGAGCCGGGAGTTCCGCGAGAAGGTCACCACAGCCGTGCAGAACGCAAAGCACACCATCGCCGGCAAGCTGGACGACTTCAACAAGAAACAGGAAGACAAGCGCGACGATGGCGTTCGCAAAGCAAGCTAACCCGTTGCAAAATTGTCTCTGGCAAACCCGTCTCTTCGGAGACGGGTTTTTGTTAGTGTCGTCATTCTGAGCGCCTGCCGGGTGCCGCATCTTCGCCGCAGTTTTATCGCGGCTCAGGTGGGCATCGAGCGAAGCTCGATCTTCGCAGGACATTCTGACTAACGGCGCCGCAATACATCCGCCGCGATGAAGCAGAAGAAGAGCACCGAGATGATCCCGTTCAGCGTGAAGAAGGCCGCATTCAGCCGCCGCAGGTCGCTGGGTGAAACGATGCTGTGCTCGTAGAGCAGCAGCGCCGCCGTCACCCCGATGCCAGCGATCGCCAGCGGCCCCAGCCCGAAGAGCAGCACCAGCACAACCAGCGCCATCAGCATCAGCCCGTGCAGCCCGCGCGCTATCCCAAACGCCGCGCGTACCCCGAAGGCCTGCGGAATGCTATTCAAGCCTGCGCCAGAGTCATGATCGAAGTCCTGGCACGCGTAGAGCACATCAAAACCCGCCACCCACAGCAGCACTGCCAGCGTCAGCACCAGGATGCGCGGGTCCAATGAGCCACGTACGGCAATCCATGCCGCTGTAGGCGCGATCCCCAGCGCCAGCCCCAGGATCAGATGCGACCAGCGCGTAAACCTCTTTGCAAAGCTGTAGCCGAGGATCACCGCCAGCGCGATCGGCGCAAGCAGCAGGCAGAGCCGGTTCAGCAGCGCGCACCCGATCAGAAATATCGCCACCGCTATCGCCGTAAACGCCGCCACGAAGCCTCGCCGCAGCGCTCCCGCCGGCAGCGCGCGCATCTTCGTCCGCGGATTCGCCGCGTCGATCTCCGCATCCACCAGCCGGTTAAAGGCCATCGCCGCCGTCCGCGCAGAGACCATGCAGAGAATAATTAATCCTGTAGTCCGTAGCGAAGGCCAGCCGTTCGCCGCCAGCACCGCTCCCGTCAACGCGAACGGCAGCGCGAAGATGGAGTGCTCCCACTTGATCATCTCCAGCGTCACCCGCGTATTTTGAATCAACTGCCGCATCTCTTGAGTCTAAAGCAGTGAACTGAAAGGAACTATAATCGCACTATGCCGTTTGACTCCGTACAGAAGATCGCAGACGCCGGCCTCCCCACTCGCTGGGGACACTTCCGCATCCTCGGCTTTGAAGGCCGCATCGGCGCCACGGCTGGAAAACCGGCGAAGGTCGAGACCGCCGTCGCTCTGGTGATGGGCGATGTGCTCACCGGCTCACCCATTCTGCGCATCCACTCCCAGTGCCTTACCGGAGACGTCTTCCACTCGCTGCGCTGTGACTGCCGCCAGCAACTGGAACTCGCGCTCGCCACCATCGCCGGCGCCGGCGCTGGCATCGTCCTCTACGAGCAGCAGGAGGGCCGAGGCATCGGTCTGATGGCCAAGCTCCGCGCCTACGAGCTGCAGGACCAGGGGCGCGACACCGTCGAGGCGAACATCGACCTCGGCTTCAAAGCCGACCTCCGCGAGTTCGAACTCCCCGCTGAGATCCTGAAGCTGATGGGTGTGAACTCCGTCCGCCTGATGACGAACAACCCGGAGAAGGTCGCCGCGCTCGAGTCCGCCGGCATCAAGGTCACCGAGCGCATCTCCGCCGAAGTGCCCTCCGAGATCACAAACGAAAAGTACATGCAGACCAAGCGTGACAAGATGGGACACCTGGTCAGCTAAACCTTAATTTGTCGGCTAAATCTTATTCGGCTAAACCTTATTTTTAGTCAGTTAAATATGTTTTTTTTTGTCATTGCCCATAAATTTATATTATTGTCATTCCCGCGAAAGCGGGAATCTGCTTTTCCGCACGGAGCGGCAATGGCCTTCAAGGAATACGAATTCTTCGTATACATCCTGTCGAGCAAGTCACGGACGCTGTACATCGGCGTAACGAATGATCTCATCGCGCGAGTTCAGCAGCACAAGAATGGCGAGTCCGCTTTCACCAAGCGTTACAAGATTGACCGCCTCGTTTACTTTGAACGCTTCCAGTACATCGATAAGGCCATTACACGGGAGAAACAACTCAAGCGTTGGGAACGCGCATGGAAGATCGAACTTATTGAAGAGCAGAACCCGGCGTGGAACGACCTGTTTCATGCTCCTCCCGCAAGGTATACGCCGGGGGAAGAACTCAAAGCAGATTCCCGCGTTCGCGGGAATGACAAAACTAAAAGGTAGTGCCCACTGCGAAATGACATATAGATAGATTGTCACAAGCGGTTCTTCTAGCGCATCCCCATCACAACCTTCGCCGTGATCACAGCCTGCCCCACATGCCGCTGCGTATGGTCCGCGCAGTGCACCAGCAGGCCGCCGGCGTTCGTCGGCAGCATCTTCTTCCCTACTCCGCGCTCGTCGTTAAAGTTCGCGGGTGAGAACGCCAGCACACGCTTCTCACTCAACTCCAGCGCCGCGCGCAGCTCGGTGAAGAGCGCATCGTGCGTCGCACCAGGGTCCAGCTCCGTCTTGAGCAGCGCGATCTGCGTCGCGTCCAGCTGTTGTCCCTCGGCATAGCTCAGGATCCGGTCGAGCGTCCGCGCCATATGGCGTATGTGAAAAGCGACGGGTGCCAAATCGTACGGACGCGCATTCAACTCGGCATCGCTCAGACCGCCGCACCACTCTTCCACATCTTCCCATGCAAGATCCAGCGCATGCAGGATCGCGCGCTGCACCGCGTCTGTCTCAGTCCGTGTGCCGCGCAGCCAGGGCTCCGGTTGTTGTTTGATCGCCATCGTCATTCACCTCTCGTCTTAAATAAAACACCCGCTGCGCAAACAGCGGGCTGTTGATTAAGTCTTGCGAGCAAAGCGAGCGTCCAGGAGCCTGCCCTGAGCGGAGCCGAAGGGTGCGCTCAGGACTATTCCGCCGCATCCGGATCATGCAGCACCGGCTCAGCAGACCCAGGCTCCGCCACGGCACCGGAAGGCATGCTGCCCTTCACGCGCACCACGGTGATCTTCGAGAAGCCCTCCTTGAAGCTCGGCGGGCGCAGGCGTTCTGCCATCTTCTGCATCACCTCGTCGCTCACCTGGCGGTCGCGCTTGGAGTTGCGCTCCATGCACACGGCCAGGGGCACGTCGAAGAAGACCGCCTGCACGTCATAGCCGAAGCTCTTCGCCATCTTGATCCACTGCCGGCGCTCGTGCGGCGAAAGGTTGGTCGCGTCCACGTAGTTCCACGGCATCTTGGCGATCAGCCGCGCACGCAGCAGCGAACGCAGCGTGCTGAAGACCAGCCCCTGGTAGCGCTGTTCGGTGATGTCGTCGAACAGAATCGTCCTCAGCATGTCGCTCGACATCGGCGTGACCGAGCGGCGCTTGAACCACGTCGTCTTGCCGCTTCCCGGTAATCCAATAGCCAGCACCACGAATCCACGCGGAGCCTTGGCCGTGCCCGCAGGCAGTGCCGAAGCCTCCGGCGGTGGCGCGCCCAGGTTCTCCGGCTGCGTCTCGTGCTCCAGCTTCTGCACGGTCTCACCGGCTTCGTTGTCTACGTCGTGCGAAGGCGCAGCCAGTGGGGCGTCCCCGTAGGACGGCCGCAGCGGCGGTGCAACCTGGTTCTGGGGCAGCTCCTGCCCGATCTTGCCGGTGGACTCCGAGTTATTCGGGCCACGCTTGGAACGCTTCTTCATTTTTTCGCGCATCCATTCGCGCATAGTGCGTTTTCTAACACGTTGCAAAGATCGCTCGCGAACTGCTGAAACCCTGCGGCGCCTCTGTCTCTCACGTGCCTACCCTTTCGATAGATCTCTGCGAGCTGGGTTGTTCAGCTTCGCTTCCGTTGACCATAGGCCCGCGGAAGGCGTGCTGATGTAAAAGACCTCTTCCCCATCCGGCATCGTGTTCCAGCCTTCCTTCATCTTGGCAGGATCGTAACGCTTCTGCGTCTCCGCGAGATCCGCATATTCGTAGTTCACCTGCTCAATGTCTGCTTTGGTCAGATGACCCGGCGCATAGCGGATCGTGAACCGTCCCTCGCTCGAGCCGTGGATCAGGTGCGCCACGCCGTGCGGTATCGCCTTCATGTCCTCTTCCGTCTTGTAGAGCTTCAGCACGTGGTCGGTGCCGCTGTATCCATACTTGCGGATGAGCGCGTCCACCTCCGGCTGCTCGCCGAAGCGCTCCAGCCCCGGCGCGATGATCAGCAGCTCACCGCCGTCCGCGATCACCATGCGCGTGCGGTAGACGGCCTTGTTCGCCACCCACGTCGAGCGGAACTCGTCCGCCTGCATCACCGCGACCACCTTCTTGATCGGCTTGTCGAAGGTGGTGATGTTCTCCTTCTTCGAAAGCCGCGCCGCCTGCAGATACGTCTCCAGGTCGTCGCCGACGAAGAGACCGCACATCACCAGCTTGTTGTGCTCGTCGCGCTTCATCACGATCTGTACATACAGATCCTTCAAGTGGCCGAGGTATTTGTCCTCTGCATAGTTGAAACAGGCGCGCAGCGGAGTGATCAGGCAGCCGAGATTGTTCTCAATGCCGTAGACCGCGGCCGCGATGTGCGCGGCACAGATCATATCCTTACCGGCGATCCCGATAAAGTAGTTCTTGTTGTGGTTGGCAAAGCCCAGCACTTCATGCGGAACCACGTGGCCCAGGTTGATGATCAGGTCCCACTTCTCGTCGAGCAGCATCGTGTTCAGCTCGACCGGAATATCCCAGTCGGCCTTGCCGCCCGTCGTCTCCTTCACATAGGAGCCCGGTATGGTGCCGATCGTCTTCACTGTATTGCGCCAGTCGTGCGCGTGGATGCGCTCATTCGGGATCGAGCCGAACATCCATTTGTTCTCTTCTTCCGTGTGCGGCACGTGCTGGCCCAGCGTGGGGATCACGTGGATATCGCACTTCGGGTTCTCCGCCATCAACGCCTTGTAGAAGAACTCCGTCACATAGCCAACGCGGCTGTGGGCGCGGGTCAGGTCCGGCGGCAGCAGAAGAACCCGGTTAAACGTGCCGCCGATGCGCTTGTGTGCCTCCGCGATCGTGCGGGTGACGACCTCTTGGATCTGTGTGTCAGTCAGGGAAGGTGCTTCTACGGAAAACCAGGGCATGACCGGTACAGCCTCCTCTTGCTCTTATGAAAGAGTAGCAAAGTTCGCGTGTGCATTTCTGCGCCGGCTCCGCACCCTCGGAAATCCCCGTGTTTCAACATGATTTGCTCCGCACTTGCCAGAGTGGTAGATTCGCTACAGGCTGGTATGTCGCGTTCCCGCGTTCCGGCCTCCTGCGTCGCGCAATCCTCACCTTTGCGCCCTGCTCGAAATCAAAACTTCCAGGAGTCCGGCACTATGGCAGTAAAGGTAGGCATCAACGGCTTTGGCCGCATCGGCCGCAACGTGTTCCGCACGGCGCTCAACGACAAGAACATCGAGTTCGTCGCAGTCAACGACCTGACCACACCGGCCACGCTGGCCCATCTGCTCAAGTACGACTCGATCCTCGGCAACCTGAAGCATGAGATCTCTCACGGCGACGGCTTCATCTCCGTCGATGGCAAGAAGATCAAGGTATTCGCCGAGCGCGACCCCGCCAAGCTGGACTGGGCCTCCGTCGGCGCGCAGGTTGTGGTGGAATCCACTGGCTTCTTCACCGATGCGGAGAAGGCCAAGGCCCACCTCGGAGCAACAGTCAAAAAGGTGATCATCTCCGCGCCCGCCACCAACGAGGACATCACCATCGTCCTCGGCGTGAACGACGACAAGTATGACGCTGCCAAGCACAACGTCATCTCCAATGCCTCCTGCACCACGAACTGCCTCGCGCCCATTGTGAAGGTGCTGCATGAGACCTTCGGCATCCAGTCCGGCATCATGACCACGATCCACAGCTACACCAACGATCAGGTCATTCTGGACACGCCGCACAAGGATCTGCGCCGCGCCCGCGCCGCCGCTCTCTCCATGATCCCGAGCTCGACCGGCGCCGCCAAGGCACTCAAGCTCGTCGTTCCCGAGATGGCCGGCAAGCTGGACGGCTTCGCTATCCGCGTCCCCACACCGAACGTCTCCGTCGTCGACCTCACCTTCGTCGCCGAGAAGCCGATCACCGTGGAGACCATCAACGCCGCCATCAAGGCAGCCGCCGACGGCAAGATGAAGGGCATCCTCGGCTTCACCGGCGAGGAACTCGTCTCCAGCGACTTCAAGGGCAACCCGCTCTCGTCCATCTTCGACAGCCTGCTCACCAAGGTCGTCGGCACCACCGGCAAGGTCATCAGCTGGTACGACAACGAGTGGGGCTACTCCAACCGCGTCAAGGACCTGATCCTCTTCCTCGTGAAGAAGGGCCTCTAAACCGTACCCAGTTGTTCAACCGCGCAGCGTGGAAGTGGCCCTTCTCGCTGCGCATTTTTTTAGCCGAATATCGCATTGGCATACTTGAACGGTCGCGTCAGCTTGCTCCTCCAGAAG
>DATMLK010000101.1:0-2490 GCA_035570215.1 Acidobacteriaceae bacterium | reverse complement strand
AACGGCGCCGCTGCCGCGCCTGCGAAGGGCGGCAGCTTCGCCGCGCTACGCCGGCGTTGGAAGAGCGGAGATGTGGTGGAGTTGCGGCTGCCGCAGCAGTTTCGGGCTGAACCCATTGACGAACTGCACACCAAGGTCGTCGCCGTGATGCGCGGTCCGATCATGCTGGTCGCCACGAATCCGCCGGATGGGCTGGAGAAGAGACCTTTCCCGATAGAGGAGGGTTTCACTGCTCCTGGGGAACGCCCCGGCGCTTGGACGCGAAACCTGGATGGCCAACGGATCGTTTTTGTTCCTTTCTATCAGGTACAAAACGAGCAATACACGACGTACTTTACGCGGGCCTGACACTCGGCCGCAGCGACAGGAGCGCAACGACATGAACAGCGGCAACGGTAAATCGCGAGAGAGCTCGCTCTACGGAGCGAGGGCGGCGTCCGCGCAGCAGCGTATCCAAGCGCGTTATTGGATCGAGACAGCCTTCCCACTGGAAGACGCCGCTGCCATCATGGCGGGTGAGCAATCCACCGGCACCTTCATCAAGGTGCCAGGTGAGACCGCTGAGCTACGCGAGCGCTTCGCCGCGCAGGTTGAGCAAATCACAGAATTAGGAACAGCCGACCGCGCCTCTTTACCCGGTTCGGGAATACCCAAGGATTCCTCCAACGCAGTGCGCCGTACCGCCGAGGTCACGCTTTCCTGGCCACTCCACAATCTCGGCCCTTCCCTGCCTAACCTTGTGGCCACCGTCGCCGGCAACCTCTTCGAGCTGAAACCCTTCTCCGGCCTCAAGTTGCTCGACATCACCCTGCCGCCCGTGTTTCTCGATCGCTACCAGGGACCGCAGTTTGGCGTCGCGGGGACTCGCCGGCTCACGGGCGTAGAACATCGCCCGCTCATCGGCACCATCATCAAACCAAGCGTCGGAATGAGCCCTGAAGAAACTGCCGCCCAGGTGCGCACGCTGGTCGAAGCCGGTATCGACTTCATCAAAGACGATGAACTCCAATCAGATGGACCGCACTGCCCTTTCGAGCAGCGCGCTGCCGCCGTCTTGCGTGTAGTTCGGGATCACGCCGAGCACACCGGCAAGCAAGCCATGTATGCCGTCAACATCACCGGCGATTTGGACCAGATGCTGCAGCGGCACGACCATGTCATGGCCCTGGGAGGCACATGCATCATGGCCAGCATGAATTCGATTGGCCTGCCCGCGATGAAAGCCTTGCGCGCCCACTCGCAACTATGCATCCACGGCCACCGCAACGGGTGGGGCATCTATGGGCGGTCGCCTGCAATCGGGATGAGCTTTATCGCATACCAGAAGTTTTGGCGACTTGCCGGCATTGACCATACCCACGTCAACGGGCTCAGCAACAAATTCTGCGAACCGGACGAAAGCGTGATTCGCTCAGCACGAGCCTGCCTTGCGCCAATGTTCCCACCGCCATACGCCGGCTGCGAAATCATGCCTGTCTTTTCTTCCGGGCAGACAGCGCGCCAGGCAGCCGACACATATCGTGAGCTGGGGTCCACAGACCTGATCTTCGCCGCCGGAGGCGGCATCCTGGGACATCCGCTGGGTCCTGCAGCCGGCGTGCGCAGCCTGCAGCAGGCCTGGGAGGCGGCAGTCCAAGGTATTCCGGTCGCGGAGTTCGCCGCCGGTCATCCTGAACTCCGCACGGCGCTGGAAAAGTTCTCCAGCTAGACTACGTGGTGAAAGCCTCGAACATGCCACTGCTCTACTGCTATTACGGCGACGACTTTACCGGTTCCACGGATGTGCTGGAGCAGCTCGCCGTCAACGGCGTGTCCAGCGTGCTCTTCCTCACCGCGCCGACGCCCGCGCAGTTAGCCCGCTTCGCGCACTGCCAGGCGATTGGATTCGCCGGCGACGCGCGATCCCGCACACCGGAGTGGATGTCTGCCCATCTGCCGGCCATCTTCGCGCGCATGCGAGAACTCGAACCCGAGATTGTGCACTACAAGGTCTGCTCCACCTTCGACTCGGCGCCTCACCGCGGCAGCATCGGGCGTGCGCTTGAGATCGGGCGGATAGTATTTGCCACCAAGACTGTGCCGATTGGGGTGGCCGCGCCGCACCTGGGCAGGTTTGTTGTTTTCGGCAATCTCTTTGCGGCCGCCGGCAGCGAGGTCTATCGCATCGACCGTCATCCGACGATGGCCCATCACCCAGCGACACCCATGCACGAAGCCGACCTCCGTCTCCACCTTTCGCATCAGACAGATCTTCCCATCGGCCTGGTCGATCTCCGCGCCTTTCAGACCGGTAAGGCTGCGGAGCAATTTCACCACCAGGCAGGTAGCGGGGCAGCGGCCGTTCTTCTCGATGGCATCGATGTTGCAATGCTTCAACAGGCAGGCCAGCTCATCTGGGAGGTCAAGGAGAATGCACAGCCACTCTTCACCATTGGCAGCTCGGGACTCACCGCAAGTCTCGTCGCCCACTGGCGCAAGACAGACACGATC
>DATMLK010000100.1:0-3009 GCA_035570215.1 Acidobacteriaceae bacterium | reverse complement strand
CGCGCTCGAGACCGAGTTCCTGCGCATCCTCGCCAACGCCCAGAGCAATATCCCCGAGATCGGCAACGGCGCCGAGGTCTACAAGCGCTACGTGCAGACGCAGTTCATCGACCTGGAAAAGGTCGGCGCGCACTACGCCATCAGCTCCATCTTCCGCAGCTATCCGGAAGAGGGCCGCATCTTCTGCTTCAACGTGAAGCGCATCGCGCACGAGGTCTTCAGCTCCGGCCGCGGCCGCGTCGCCATGGGCCGCGCGCGCATCCACTCGCGCATCACCGAGGAGACCGAGGAGATATGCTTCGCTGTGCTGCACCTCGGCGACCAGAACCTCTCCGCCGCGGTCAAGCGCTACACGCCCGAAGATGCTGCCGCCTTCGAAAAATTCACCGTCGAGGCGCGCGCCGCCATCCGCAAGGCGAATCTGCCCGAGATCATCCGCCTCATCGACCACTACTTCGGCGAGACCGCCTACTCGCTCACCTCGCTCTTCGCCGACGAGCAGCACCGCATCCTGCGCACCATCCTGGACGCCACATTATCTGAAATGGAAACCAGCATGCGCACCATCTACGAGGACCACGCCTCACTGCTGCATTTCTTGACCGAGACCGGCATGCCCAAGCCGCCCGCGCTCGTGCTCGCCGCAGGCTTCGCGCTGAACGCCGGCCTGCGCTCCGCCATTACCAGTGAGATCTTCAACGGCGAAAACTTCCAGATGCTGCTCGACCGCGCGCTGAGCGATCAGATCCTTCTCGACGAGACCACGCTCGCCTACGCCGCCGACCAGCGCATGAAACGCGCCATGATCCTGCTCGAAGAGACCGCGGGCGAACGCGAGTCGCTTCTGAATCTCCAGAATGCAATTGATTTGGCGGAGCATCTCGGCCGCCTGCCCTTTGAATTAACGTTTTGGCAAGCCCAGAACATCTGGAACGATCTCCTGCGCCGCGGCGGCGGCGGCGAGAGCTGGACCGCGGAGTGGAAGAGCGGCTACAAGAAGCTCGGCCACCTGCTGAACATCGCCGTGGAAGAGCTTGTGGTGGAAGAGGGCGTGCCCAGCTTCTAGTGCTGCGCGCACGGCGAATCGCTTCACGTGGCGCTCGCTTCAATCGCGAATAATCTTTTATTTGTCATTCCGGCGAACGCCGGAATCTGCTTCTGTCTTTGCTTTTGGGGTGGGTCCGGGCTTTAGCCCGGACATTTCGCATCGCTACAGAGGCGGCCTTCAGCCCCTGAGGTGATCAGCTTCTCCACTTTAGCGTCACCGGCCCGCTCAGCGGATTCTCATTCGTCCCCGCCAGCCGCGCAGCCTTCAGCGCGAAGTACCACTTCGCCGGCTTGTCCGCGTCGTCGATCAGCATCAGGCCCGGATGAAACCGCAGACCCTCCGCCTGCTCCACCATCGTCTGCGCATCCTGCCCAACGAACATGTTGCCGAAGAGTTTCACGATCGGCGTCACGAACGGCACCCAGTACAAGATATTCCATGCCGCATACACATCGATGCGGCACGTCGTCGGCGTCACCGGAGTCACGGTCGTGATGCTGGCGAACCAGCGCTTGCCCGCGCGGATCGTCTCGTAACGCCGGTTGGGCAGTGTGAAGTCGATCGTCGTCACCGGCGCGCCGCCCAGCAGCTTGTACGGCGCACTGTTCGCACTCGGCTTATGCGCCGACATGCGAAAGCCCCCATCGATCGGCTCAAAGTTCTTTGCCTTCTCGTGGATGCTCCCGCTGCTGCGCCACCACCACGACTGATGCACGAACGGCCCGTGCGCAGGATCCATCAGCCCGATGATCCCGTGGTCCACGTTGCACGGCAGCTCCGCGCTGAGATGCGCCGAGCGAAAGTTCTTACTGAACTTCGGCAGCTCCGGCACGTCCGGCAGAGCAGCCGCATCCTGCACGCGCCCCGCACCCGGCTTCGGAATATAAACCCATGCATACCCATCGCGCTCCACACACGGATACGCCGTCGCAAAGATCTTGCTGCAATCCAGAGTGTCCGTGCTCGTCAGCGAGGGAATCTCCGAGCACTGTCCGCTGCATGGCTCAAAGCTCCAGCCGTGATACTTGCAGGTCACGTGCTCGCCGTCGAACCATCCGGCCGAAAGCGGGATCCCGCGATGCGGGCACAGATCGCGCATGGCAAAGAGGCTGCCGTCCTTCTTACGCCCCAGCACCAGCGGCACCCCCAGCAGTAGCGCCTTCGTCAGCTTCTTGCCGCGCAGCCCGGCCGAACGCACCGCCGGATACCAGTCGTCGAAGATCATCTCCGCCGCCGGCGGTGCACCGAGTCCGTCAATTTGAGTAAGCGTAGACATCGCCTTCCATTCTACCCATGCTGTCCACATTGGCATTCAATGCGGGTGCCCCATTCATCGCAGTTTCATCGCGATGGGTGGGACATCGTCGCTCAGCGGCGACCGCTTTTGCTTCTGTCCGTCACCCCACGCAGATACACTTCTATCCAGCGTGGAAACAAACTCGACATCTCGCCGCAGTCTGCTCGCCATCCTCATCACCTGGCTCCTGCTCTACGGCAGCTTCACCCTCATCGCCCCGCCGCTGATGGACGACGCCGACTCCGTGCACGCCGAGGTCGCTCGCGAGATGGTCCAGCGCCACGACTGGGTCACCCTCTACGCCAACGGCATCCGTTACCTCGAAAAAGCTCCCGTCCTCTACTGGAGCATGGCCGCCAGCTTCAAACTCTTCGGTCCGCATGACTGGGCCGCGCGGCTCCCGCTCGCACTTGGGATGCTGGCGTTGCTCCTCGCCGTCTATGGGTTCGGCCGCAAGGCATTCTCCGAACGAACCGGCTTCTATGCGGCCTTGCTCCTCGCCACCACCCCCGGCTGCTTTCTCTACACCCGCTTCCTGATCCCCGACATCCTCGTCTGCCTCTGGATCACCCTAAACCTCTACGCCTTCTGGCGCATCGAGCAGAGCGAAGCTGTCTCAAAAAAAGATTGCGCACTCTTCGCCGCCTGCTGCGCGCTCAATGTG
>DATMLK010000099.1:0-15547 GCA_035570215.1 Acidobacteriaceae bacterium | reverse complement strand
CGATTATTCGCCGTAGTAGTCGAGGCCGAGGTGGGTGATGAGGTCTTCGCCCATGATGTGGCGAAGGGTGTTTTTTAATTTCATCGATTGGATAAAGAGGTCGTGCTCGGGGTAGACCCCCGGGGCGCTATCGGGAGCTTTGAAGTAGAAGCTGAGCCACTCCTGGATGCCGAGACCGCGCAGCGAGGGCGTGCGGGCGGCGAGATCCATGAAGAGGCAGAGATCAAGGGCTAACGGCGCGGCGAGGATGGAGTCCCGGCAGAGGAAGTCGACCTTGAGCTGCATGGGGTAGCCGAGCCAGCCAAAGATGTCGATGTTGTCCCAACCCTCTTTGTTGTCACCGCGGGGCGGGTAATAGTTGATGCGGACCTTGTGGTAGAGGTCCTTGTAGAGGTCAGGGTAGAGCTCGGGCTGGAAGATGACGTCGAGGACGCCGAGCTTGGACTCTTCTTTGGTCTTGAAGGACTCGGGGTCGTCGAGAACTTCGCCATCGCGGTTGCCGAGGATGTTGGTGGAGTACCAGCCGCTGACGCCGAGCATGCGCGTCTTGAACATGGGGGCGAGCACGCTCTTGACCATGGTCTGGCCGGTCTTGAAGTCGCGGCCACAGATGGGCGCGTTCATCTTCTTGGAGAGTTCGCGCAGGGCGGGAATGTCCACGGTGAGGTTCGGCGCGCCGTTAGCAAAGGGAATGCCCTCCTTCAGAGCGGCGTAGGCATAGATCTGGGAAGGCGCGATGCCGGGGTCATCGTTGGTGAGACCGGCTTCAAATGCCTCGAGCGTTTCATGGACAGCGCTGGGCTCGAGAAAGATCTCAGTCGAGCCGCACCAGATCATCACCTGGCGGTCGGTCTTCTGCTTGAACGCCTGAATATCGGAACGCACCTGGTTGGCAAGGTCACACTTGGAGCGGCCCTTCTTCACCGTCTTGCCGGTCAGCCGTTTCACGTAGTGCTGATCGAATACGGCAGGCATGGGCTGGATGCTCTCGAGGAACGGGCGCATGGACTCCAACTGGTCACGGTCGAGCACGCCTGCGGTCTTGGCGGCGTCGTAAAGATTGCCGCCGAAGATGTCCCACCCGGTAAAGACGACGTCGTTCAGGTCGGCGATGGGAACGAAGTCCTTGATGAGCGGCGTACGGTTGTCGGTACGCTTGCCCAGGCGGATGGTTCCCATCTGCGTGAGTGAACCGATGGGCTTGGCGTAGCCCTTGCGTACTGCCTCTACACCGGCGATGAGGGTGGTGGCTACGGCTCCCATGCCGGGAATCATGATGCCGAGTTTTCCTGTGGCTGGCTTGATGCTGGCCGCCGTCTCTTTGGCGGCGCTTGGGTTGGACATTGCGGGTGCGGCCTTTCTCTTCTTACGGGAATCTTGTGGAGTCGACACTCTAGTATCGCAAACCGCTATCGGTCGGTGCAAACCGGCGGCTAAGCCGTTGCACCGGCTCCGGTTCGGTTCTTCCAGTGCGTCCAGACGAACCAGACGATGCCGAGGAGCAGAAAGGCCTCTACGGCGAGGTGAAAGCGGTGAAAGAGCTGCTGGAAGCGCGGGTCCGTGTGCCAGGCCGCGCCCAGCCGCATGCCGGCGTAGGCCAGAGCGTAGCACCAGGGCCAGGAGCCGATGAAGGTATAGACGTGGAAGCGAACCTTGTTCATCCGGGCGATGCCGGCGGGAAAGGCGATGAAGGTCCGGACGATAGGTAGCATACGGCCCACAAGAACAGTAATCGACCCGAAGCGGCTGAAGAAGTGGTCGACCATGTCCAGATCGCGCTTGCTGAGCAGGATGTAGCTGCCGTAGCGTTCCACCATCGGCCTGCCGCCCTTGGCGCCCACCCAATAGGCGGGGATGGAGCCGATGTTGGACGCAAGCGAGGCCACCGTGGCGAGAAGAATAAGTTGCAACTGCGAGTGAGCCAGAGCGTAGCCGGCCAGCGGCATGATGGCCTCCGACGGAATGGGAATGCAGGCGGACTGGATCGCCATGAGGACGAAGACGCTGGCATAGCCTCCGGCGGTGATAAGAGAGATAAGGATCGTGAGGATTTTTCCAGACATGGTGTGCTTCAAGTATAGCGGTGATGCTCGTACCCGCCATAAATCTGGGTGCCCCATCCTTGTCGCGGCTTTATTGCGACCAGGGTGGGCATCGCGCGTGTAGCGCGACCGCACGTCGCCTCCGAGAAAAACTTCCCTTCCGCTTTGTTAGCATGAAAGTTCAGGAAGAGGAGAACCATGGCAGAGACCGCAGCAGCTCCCACAACAGCACCCGCAGGCCGCCCCGCTCCCGCACACGGCGCGGCGCCTGCGAAGCGCCAGATCGTGAACTTCGGCTTCTACAAGGTGATGCCGGAGTGGCGGCGTTTGGCGTCTTCCGAAAAGGTAGCGCACAAGAAGGCGTTCGCCGAGGTGCTGGAGCGGTGGAACAAGCCGGGCGAGTTTATGTCGATCACCTACTCCACCATCGGCACACGCGGCGACGTGGACATGTGCGTGTGGAGCATTGGCTACGCTATCGACGAGTTGAACAAGATGCGTTCCGAGCTAATGGCGACGCCGCTCGGCGGGTACCTGACCACGCCGCATAACTTTCTCGCGATGACGAAGCGCTCGCAGTACCAGATCGACCGCGACGACGAGAGCGAAGGCGAAGGCCGCGGCGCCATCCGCCCCGGCGGGCAGAAGTACATCTTCATCTACCCGTTCTGGAAGACGCGGCCGTGGTATCTGCTGCCGATGGCCGAGAGAAAAAGATTAATGGACGAGCACATCAAGGTCGGGCTCTCGTATCCGCGCGTGAAGCTGAATACGACGTACTCCTTCGGCATCGACGACCAGGAGTTCGTTGTGGCGTTCGAGACGAACTATCCCGAGGACTTTCTCGACCTGGTGCAGCAGCTGCGCGAGACCGAGATCAGCATCTACACGCTGAAGGACTTCCCCATCTTCAGCTGCGTGCGGCTGAAGCCGATGGAGATGCTGGACAGGCTCGGGTAAATGGCTGCGCAGAAGAAAGCCGCCGCAAAGAAGTGGGTCGCGACGAAGAAGCCCCTCGCGCCGGAGCGGGTGAAGGCGATCCTCGACGGCCTGCGCAGGCTCTATCCCAACGTCGTCTGCGCGCTGAACCACAAGAATGCATGGCAGCTCACCGTTGCGACGACGCTCTCCGCACAGTGCACGGATGTGCGCGTGAACATAGTGACGCCGGAGTTATTCAAGACCTTTCCCAATCCCAAAGCGCTTGCGGAAGCACCGCTGCCTGCCATCGAAGAGATCATCCGCACCACCGGCTTCTTCCGCAATAAGGCGAAGTCGATCAAGGGCGCGGCGGCTATGCTGGTCAAAGATTTCGGCGGCAAAGTTCCCAACACAATGGACGAACTGCTGTTGCTCCCCGGTGTAGCCCGCAAGACGGCGAATGTGGTGCTGGGCTCGTGGTTCGGCATCGCGGACGGCATCGTCGTTGACACGCATGTGATGCGGCTCTCGCAGCGGCTGGAGCTAACGAAGGAGACAGCCCCCGTGCCGATCGAGCGCGACCTGGTGAAGATCATTCCCAAGGACCGCTGGATCCAGTTCTCGCACGAGCTGATCCATCACGGGCGGCAGGTGTGCGTGGCGCGCAAGCCCAAGTGTGCAGACTGCGGGATCGAGACGCTTTGTAATGCGAAGGACAAGACGTGGTCCTCGCATTAGTTCTCGCACTGATACCATCTCAATTGTGAATATTCTCTTTGTCGGCGATATCTTCGGCTCGGCAGGCCGCCACATCGTGCGGGAGCATCTGCCGCATGTGATGGAGACGCACGCCGTCGACCTGCTCATCATCAATGGCGAGAACGCCGCCGGCGGCTTTGGACTGACGCCCGCCATCGCCGACGAGTTCTTCGACTGGGGCGCGCACGTCATCACCACCGGCAACCACGTGTGGGACAAGAAAGAGATCATGGAGTACATCGGCGCCGAACCCGCCGGCAGCCACTCGCGCGCCCGCCGCATTCTGCGCCCGGCGAACTACGTGGCCAGCACTCCCGGCTACGGCGTCTACGAAGGCGACATCGGCAACGGGCAGACCTACGCCGTTATCGATCTGCAGGGGCGCGTCTTCATGGGGTCGAGCGACGACCCCTTTCGTAAGGCCGACGAGCTGCTCGCGCAGATCAAGGCGAAGGTCATCGTCGTCGACTTCCACGGCGAGGCCACGTCAGAGAAGGTCGCGATGGGCTGGTATCTGGACGGACGCGTGACCGCCGTGATCGGCACGCACACGCACATTCCCACCGCCGATGAGCGCATCCTGCCGGGCGGCACCGCCTTCCAGACCGACGTGGGCATGAGCGGGCCGTACGACAGCGTGATCGGCGTGGAAAAAGAACTGGTGCTGGCGCGCTTTCTGACCGGATTACCGGCGAAGTTCGAAGCAGCCAAGGGCAATCCTAAGATGTGCGCAGCGCTGATCCAGTGCGATGGCGCGACGGGCAAAGCGCATCACATTCAGCGCATCATGCTGGGCGAGTGAGCGCCGTGGGCGCTCTTACTGCTTCGCGTGGCGCTCGCAAACTATCTCTTGTTGTGATGGAGATCGAACTCCACTCCACCCGTAAAGCTGCGCGGAGGCATGGGTACGACGCTGGGCAGGAATATCTCCGCGTAGCCGGTGTTGCTGAGGTTGGCGATCTGCACATACGGGCGAATCCAGCCGCGCTGTCTTCCTGCCTCTAAATCCCAGACCGGGTAGGGCGTCTGCCCCACGTGCTGCTCCACGCCGACGCGCGTGCGCAGGAGAATGCCGTAGCGCAGCGCGTCCGTCCACTCGAAGCTGGCGTTGTTCACCGCGTAGCTGGCGGAGTAGAGCGTGGTAAAGCCGTTCGCCCCCGGCGGCGCGCCGTTGATGCCGGTGTAGCCCAGCTTCACCTGTTGGCTCGGACGCGGCTTCCATGTGAACGATGCCTCCACGCCGAGATAGCGCAGCGGCGCAAGGTTCGCCGCGGTATAGACCGTGCACGGCGGATTGGTGACGGGGCATTCGTAGTCGATAGTGTTATGCTGCGGACTGTAGAAGAAGGTCAGCGAGGCCTTTGTATCTGTGCCGTGGTACCAGTCCGCGCCGCCGTCAAAGCTCCACGAGGTCTCCGGTAGCAGATACGCGTTGCCGAGGTGCGACGGATCCGAATAGTAGAGATCAAGAAAGGTCGGCAGACGGAAGCCATGGCCCGCGGAGGCGCGCAGTTTCACCTCATGCGGCAACCGGTAGCTGGCTGAGAACGACGGGCTGAAGACCCGGTCACCATGACTATCGATCAGCAAGCGAGCGCCGGCCGATAAAGTTCCACGATTCGGCACTCGCAGCTCCACCTGCACATAGCCTGCTCCGTTGTTGCGGCCGTGGTTACCCAGGTTGGTGGACTGTATCTGGTCGGTGTTCTCTTCCAGACCGTAGAAGATTCGCGTATTTTTTGCGATACGGTCTTCGCGGCGCAGTGTCGCCTCCCAGTTCTGAGAGATGTGGTTGTTCTCGTAAGCGGCTGGGTTCTGCCGGAAGAGAATGAACTCGTCGGTGTTCTTGCGATAGGAGAGCGAAGCGCTGGTCTGCGGCCCAACCTGCTGGTGCACGCCAGAGAACCAGTTCTTGGTGCGCTCGAAGGAGTTATACGGGCCGTAGAAGAGGTTCGCGCCATAGTCCTGATCGGTCACGGCGAGCAGAACGTCCGTCTCGCCGAGCGGCGTCTGCGCGCGCGTCTCAGAGCTTCCCTGCCGCGTGCTGTAGTCGCGATCGTAGATAAACCCCTCTGAGGCATCGTGCGAGCCGGCCAGCACCTCGCTCCATGCGCCGCGCACTCCGTTGGCCACGATGGCCTGCTGCTGGCCGCCGAAGCTGCCGCCGCCGACACGAACGAGCAGCGAATCTTCCGTGGGCTTGGCGGTGATGTAGTCCACCACGCCGCCGATAGCGTCAGAGCCATAAAGAGTAGACCCGCTGCCGTGCAGCACGTCGATGCTGCCGATCGCCTCCAGCGGCACCGGCACGTTCAGATTGAAGTGCGAGGTCTCGACGTTGTTGATGCGGAAGCCGTCGAGCAGCACGAGCGTCTGCTCAAAGCCGGTGCCGCGGATGGAGATGTCGGACTGCGAGCCGCCGCCGCCGCGCTGGTTGATGTCAGCAGAGGTGTCGGTGCGCAGGTAGTCGTTCACCTCGGGAAAGAGCAGATTCTGCGCCTGCGTGTCGATCACGTCGACCGAGCGAGCGGATTCTCCTTCGGAGATGGGGTCAAAGCTGCCGAGAACAACGACGGTAGTACTGGAGGAAGGAATCGCAACCGTGGGCTGCTGCGCCACCGCGCAGAGTGGTGCGCAGAATGGCACGAGAAACAGGATCCGTCTGATTTTCATGGTCTAGAAGATTGTAAGCGGTGGGCCATCGCGTGCGGAAAAAGTTTAGTTGAGTATTGAATTATTGACGAGCTAAACTACTGCCATGCCCAATATGCGCATCAACGCCTTTCTGAAAGAGAGCCCCATGTTTGCCGTCAGCCGCGCCGCGCGCCGGTTCGACGCCATGGCCAACCGCGCTCTTGCCGCCGACGACCTGAGCTTTCTCGAAGGCCTGATCCTTGCAGCCATCTTTTTTGAGGCACCCCGCCGAACCAAGCCCTCCGAACTGGCGGAGACCTTCGGCACCACGCGCGCCAACATCAGCCACACCGTCTCCGCGCTGGAGGCCAAGGGTCTGCTGCAGCGCGAGATCGATCCCACTGACGCGCGCGCCTACCTGCTCGCGCTGAAGCCCTCCGGCAGGCGATGCGCTCTACGCATCATCCACATCTTCGACAGATTGCAGAGCGCGTTTGAAAAGGAAGTCGGCAAGCGGGCGCTTGGGGAATCCATCAAGACGGTGCGCGCTCTCGAGCAGCTTTCAGAGTCGCTGTAATTTACGGCACTCCACTTATTTTTCTTTACCAGGCGCGCTGTCTCACGACACGCTCATAGACCTGCACATACTCCCGCGCAGGCTGCTCCCAGCTGAAGTTCTGCTTCATGCCGCGCTGCATCATGGCGAGCCACTGCTTCGGTTGGCGGCGCACGGCGAGCGCGCGGCGGATCGCATCGAGCAGGTCCTTCGGATCGTAGCCGTGGAACTTGAAGCCGTTTCCCTGCCCCTCGTGCGCTTCGGCGATGGTGTCGTCCAGCCCGCCGGTGGCTCGCACCACCGGTACGGTGCCGTACTTGAGCGAGTAGATCTGATTCAGCCCGCAGGGCTCGTAGCGCGACGGCATCAGGAAGATGTCCGCGCCGGCCTCGATCTTGTGCGCGGTCACGTTGTCGTAGCCGACCTTCACACGCATCTTGTGCGGATAGCGGGCGGATAGTTCGCGGAAGAGATTTTCAAAGTACGGCTCGCCGGTGCCTAGCACCAGCAGCGCCACATCCTCCTGCATCAGCTCGTCGGCGATCTGCTCGATCAGGTCAAAACCTTTCTGGGTGGCGAAGCGCGAGACGATGCCGAGGATGGCTGTCTCGTCCTTCACCGCCTCCATGCCGAAGAGGTGCAGCAGATCGCGGCGGCACTCCTTCTTCCCTGCCGGCTTTGTGGGAGAGTAGTGCGCGGCGATGTGCGAGTCGGTCTCCGGGTTCCACTCGACGTAATCCACGCCATTCAGGATGCCCACCAGATCGCCGCTGCGACGCTGGAGCATCGTCTCCAGACCCGCGCCGAACTCGGCGGTCTGGATCTCTTCGGCATACTTGCGACTCACGGTAGTGATGGCGTCGGCGTAGACGATTCCGCCCTTGAGGAAGTTCACGTTGTCGTACTGCTCGAGCTTGTCCATGGTGAACATGTCCCACGGCAGCAACAATGTTTCCATCGTCCGTGGCGGGAACCAGCCCTGGTAACCTGCGTTGTGGATCGTCAGCACGCACGGCACGGAGCGCAGCATAGGATCGAAGAAATAGATGGAACGCAGCATGACGGCCAGCATCGCGGCCTGCCAGTCGTGAACGTGGAAGACGTCGGGTACGCCGAGTATCTTCGAGGCTTCGATCACGGCGCGGCAGTAAAGGCCAAAGCGCTCGGCGTTGTCGCCATAGTCGCCGCTGGGGGTGCCGTAGAAGCCGTCGCGGTCGAACATCTCCGGGCAATCGACGAGGAAGAGCTGGACATTACCTTGATTGGGGCCAGTCTTGCCGCCGTCGAGTATCCGCACAAAGCGGTTATACGACGGAAACGGGATCGTCAGGCTGGGCAGAACGACGGGCGGGTCGGGGATCTGCTTCGCAACGGTACGGTAGTAGGGCAGAAAGATGGTGACGCGGTGCCCTTGCTCCGCCAGCGCGGGCGGCAGCGCGGCGACGACGTCGGCCAGACCGCCGGTCTTGGCGTAGGGTGCGCACTCCGAGGCTGCGAAGACGATATGCATGGCTCGACCAGTTTACCTCTCGCATTGGATGCGCGCTCCGAGCAGATAGACTTGTTATCGAATGAGTAGCGTTATCAAATGAGCAACAAGCGCAAACCGAAGCTCGGGCAGAACTTCCTTGTCGATGACGAGGCGCGGCACCGCATCGCCGACGCGCTTGGCGATGTGAGCGCGAAGACGGTGATCGAGATCGGTCCCGGGCATGGAGCGATCACCGGGATCCTGGCGGAGCGGGCGAAGCGGCTGATCTGCATTGAGCTGGATAAAGCATTGGCGAACGAGCTGCGCTTCAAGTTCCGCGATCATGCGCATGTGGAGATCGCTGAAGGCGATGTGCTGAAGGCTCAGTTCCCTTTTTTATTGAAAGGCGAGACGCCGGCGAGCGTGGTCGGCAATCTTCCCTACTACATTACGTCCGATATCCTGCTCACGCTCTTCGCGAATGCGGTGCTCTTCGACCGCGCCGTGCTGATGATGCAGCGTGAAGTGGCGGACCGTGTGGCGGCTGCTCCCGGTGTGCGTGATTACGGTCTGCTCTCGGCCACGGCGCAGATGTACGGACAGACGGAGACGATTCTTACGTTACCGCCAAGTGCGTTCTCGCCGCCGCCGGAGGTCTTTTCATCAGTCGTGCGGCTGGAGTTTGCGCCGCGCTTCGTGGAGCTTGGCGTGGATGCTGTGGGCTTTGATTCATTCCTGAAGAAGAGCTTCGGGCAGAAGCGCAAGACGCTCGGCAATAATCTGCGGGCAGCTGGATTCGATCGCGAAAAGCTGGAGCGGGATTGGCCGGAGTCTGTGCCGCGTGAGGCGCGGGCCGAGGCATTGACGCTAGAGCAGATGGCAACGATGTATCGCGCGCTTGCCGGCTAGGCCTGCTGCAGCTCCAATGTTCGTGCGGTATGGATGTGGCAGATGGCGACGGCGAGTGCGTCGGCGGCATCGGCGGGTTCGGGGATAACTTCCATCTCCAGTAATCGCGCGACCATGAACTGCACCTGTTCCTTCTTCGCGAGACCATAACCCACGACAGCGGATTTGATGGAGAGCGGAGCATACTCGGCGATGCCGAGACCGCAGTTGGCTGCTGCCAGCATGGCCACGCCGCGCACCTGGCCGAGCTTGAGCGCGGACTTCGCGTTCGCCGAGAAAAAGACCTCTTCAATGGCCACGATATCCGGCTGATGCAGTGTGATGAGCGCGGAGAGCTCGGCGTAGACCTGCGCGAGCCGCTGTGCCGTACGGTCCTTCTTGTTCAGGCGGATGGCACCACAGCAGATGGGCTTGAGCTTGGGCTGGTGGGCGGCACGGTCCATCTCCGCTAATTCAACTACGCCGTAGCCGGTGAATTCAGTTCCGCAATCGATGCCGAAGACGCGCATGGGTGTAGCCTATCGCGGAAGGCTGAGGATGTGCGTATTTTCTTCGCCTTTTATGTTGTGAGGCTTGGTTCCCGGCTACTTCGAGATGCCGTCCAGCGGCGAGCTGGCGGTGGCGTAGAGGCGGCGGGGCATGCGGCCGGCGAGAAAGGCCTGGCGGCCGGCGAGGACGGCGTTCTTCATGGCCTCGGCCATCAGGATGGGGTCATCCGCAGCGGCGATAGCAGTGTTCATCAGCACGGCGTCGAAGCCCATCTCGAGGGCGACGGCGGCGTCAGAGGCAGTGCCCACTCCGGCATCTACGATCAGTGGGACTTCGGTGATCATCTCGCGGAGAATGCGCAGGTTGGCGATGTTCTGCAGGCCGAGACCGGAGCCGATAGGTGCGCCGAGCGGCATGACGGCGGCTGCGCCGGCATCGATAAGCCGCTTGGCAACCACAATGTCATCAGAGGTATACGGGAGAACTGTGAAGCCCTCCTTCACCAGCACCTCGGTTGCTGTTAATGTCCCGATAACGTCGGGGTAGAGGGTCTTCTGGTCGCCTATGACCTCGATCTTAACCCAGTCGGAGAGGCCGACCTCGCGGCCGAGACGGGCGGCGCGGATGGCCTCCTCGGCGGTGTAGCAGCCGGCGGTGTTGGGCAGCAGGAAGAAGCGCTTGGGGTCGATGAAGTCCAGCAGCGACTCCTTGGAGCGGTCGAGGTTCACGCGGCGGACGGCGACGGTGACCATCTCCGCGCCGGAGGCCTCGATGGCGTCGCGGGTCTGGGCGCCGTCCTTGTACTTCCCTGTTCCAACGATGAGGCGCGAGCTGAAGCTACGGCCGGCGATAACGAGCGGATCGGCTTTCATATAGCCCTATTCTAAATGCCCAATGGTGCCGCTGGATTGCGAAGCGCTTCGCGCGATACATCTCCGGGAGGAAGCCCGTGCATCGGACAGATTGACGCAAGCAAGATCGGGAGACCCTTTATGAAGGCTGTAACTCTGGTTGGCGCGCTTCTCATCGTGCTTGGACTGGCCGGACTCTTCGCAGGCGGCTTCACGTATACGCACCAGAAGAAGGACGTGGACATGGGACCGATACAGATATCCCACCAACAGACGAGAACAGTTCCCATCCCACCCCTGCTTGGCGGTCTCGCCCTGGCCGGCGGCATTGGTCTGGTCGTTGCAGGGGCGAAAAAGGATTAGCCTAAACCATGCTTACGAAAGCGACCATCACGCTCGGCTTCATCCTCATCCTGCTGGGCATCATCGGGATGTTTAACAGTGACCTGGTCTTTGGCCATAAAACGATAGAGCTTGGCATGGGCCCGCGCCGAGTGCTGCGCCAGGAGACGAAGAGCGTCCCGATGGCGCCGATCTTTAGCGGCGTTGTGCTGCTCGGCGGCATCGCGCTGGTGGCGGCGGGAGCCGGGAAGAATTAGGCTGTTAAATTCTTAAAAAGATTCTGCTTAAAGATTTTTACTTCAAATAAGCCCGTACGATCTCGATAAGATCTTCCGCCAGTTCCGGGGTTGCTGCCTTGCGCGCGGAGCCGAGCAGGTGCAGGCGGATGTGATCTTCCATGACCTCGGCCATCAGGCTGTTGATGCCGCCGCGCACGGCGGCGAGCAGCATCAGGATGTCGGCACAATCGTCATTCTCGGTAAAGACACGCTCCACTGCATCCATCTGCCCGCGGATGCGGCGGATGCGATTCAGCAGCTTGATGCGTTCACGTTCCGCAAGCTCTTTTTGGGTTGCCATCCTATACCCCCCTTGGGTATACTGCTTTCAGTATTGAATCACATTCGCAAGCTAATTTACAGATTGGCGGAAAGGAGAGAGACCATGCTCAACATCAGGAAGAAGAACTCCGCGAATACCGTGCGGCGCAACCAGCCCACCATGGGACGCAAGTGGGTCGAGACGGGAGATGCACGCTGCCCCATCGCCTGCGTCTGGTTTGCCCTGGGTCGTGCGGATGCAGTACAGAGCGATTTGCAGGACCTTTGCGAAAGCGACAGACCATGGCCTGCCCTCTTCCGTTTCAAGCTGAACGGCGGCGGGCGGGCCTTTTCATCACTGTTTCACAGTGCTGCCTGAACCACCTTCTAAAATATGTAAGTCCCCATGAAAACAAGCCGATACATTCTTCCGCCGATCTGCGCTTTGCTCTTGCTACCGCTTGCTGTGGCACAGACGACAGACGCCAAGCCGACCGCTACGGCCGCAGACGCATCGCCCACCGTCTTTCCGCACCATGACGCCGACCGCTGGTACATCGGCGGGCAGGCGAACATCATCTTTCAGGCGCATGGGCCGTTTCACTCTCCTTACCAGGGCGCGAACAGCTTGCTGCCGCGCGGCGAGTACAAGACGTCTCTGCTGGGCACGCTCTACCTGGGCCTGCAACCGCACAGGAACCTGCGCTACAACACCGACCTGATCTATGACGAGGAGACCGCCGGCGGCCGCGGCATGAGCGAAGCACTCGGCCTGGCTGGTGCGCCGAATCTGGATGTGGTGCGCAACCCGAACCTGGGCTCCATGCCCTACCTTGCCCGCATGGTGGTCCACCAGACGATCGGACTCACGAATGAGATGGTCGACGCCGACCGCGATATCACGAAGCTCTCGCTTGCCACCAGGGTGCCTGCGCGGCACATCGATCTGTACATCGGCAAGATGAGCCTGCCGGATGTCTTCGACCAGAACAGCGTAGCCAGCGACAGCCATCTACAGTTCACCAACTGGACCGTGGATAACAACGCTGCATGGGACTACGGAGCCGAGACGCGCGGCTACACCTATGCCGCCATCGCCGAGTACGATGACCGCCTCTGGTCCGTGCGTTATGCCATCGCCACCATGTCCACCGTAGCGAACGGGCCGGATCTGGATTATGCGCTGCGGCGTGCGAACGGACAGAACATGGAGTTTGAGCTGCGGCCAACTCTGCTTGCCAAGCGCAAGACCGTGGTCCGCGTGCTGAGCTATGTGAACCACGCGCACATGGGCAACTACCGCGAGGCGGTGCAGCAGTATCAGGCACACCTGGTCACAACACCCGTCATTTCACTCTCTGAGCGCAATGGCGCGGTTAAATACGGCTTCGGCGCCAATTTCGAGCAGGAGTTGACCGACAACCTGCGTATTGCCGGCCGCTTCGGCTGGGATGACGGCCGCAACGAGTCCTATGAGTACACCGAGGTCGATCAGACGGTGGAGTTGGCAGCGGACTATGCGTTTGCGCGTTGGCACCGGCCGAACGACAAGGTTGGGCTGGCCTTCGTCTCCAACGCCATCAAGAAAGACCACCAGAACTATCTGCACGACGGCGGGCTTGGATTCCTACTGGGCGACGGCAACCTGAACTACGGCCGCGAGAACATCGTGGAGGGTTACTATAACGCGCACATGGTGAGCGGGATCTATGCGGCGTTAGGCTTTCAGGCGATCGACGATCCCGGCTACAACCGCGACCGAGGGCCGGTCTTCATCGAGGCTGTGCGGGTGCACATCGACTTCTAACGCTTATCCCGCTAGAAGCCTGACAGTGGGTTGCAGTGATTTAAAGGCGATGAACGGTGATTTCAAAATCACTGCCATCTGCTCTTATCACCGTTATCACTGTTAGGTTTTGTATTACTTCTGTGCGGGAGCGTCCGGCGTCGTCACAATGACCTCACCGGGGCGGGTGTAGTGCAGTTGTTCGCGGGCCTGCTGCTCGATGGCATTGGGGTCGTTCTGCAGATCATTGATGTGGGCCTGCAGCTGGTCATTCTCCTGCTGCAGCTGCTGGATCTGCGCGGCATAGTCGCGTGCCTCGTGGCGCTTCTGTTCGTAGAGAAAAAGACCGTTCTCACCGAATACCACATGGAAGGCCAGCATCAGCGTGAGCACGGCCGCCGCTCCGGTGGCCAGCTTTCTCCACGAGAGGGTGAATTTTTCGGCAGCGCGCATCACAAACGGCTCAATGCGGTTGCGGCTGGCGAATTGGCGGCTGGTCTTCATGGAAAAACCCGAATTACTTCAGGAGCTAAAGCCCCCCCATCTTGAATACTCTTTGATGTTCGGGCTAAAGCCCGAACCTGCCCAAATGCTTTACTCCAACACCCAACTCTTCGCCGCTGCGCTTAGCTTCTCGGACTCACTCTCCGACCTTGCCTCGGTGTAGACGCGAACCACCGGCTCCGTACCGCTCAGGCGGTAGCAGACCCAGCTGCCGTCCGTGAAGATGAGCTTCAGCCCATCCGTGCGAACGGCCTGCGCCACCTTCAGCCCACCGAGTTCGGTGGGATCTTTCTTTACCTTCTCAGTAAATTTGGTCTTGATCTCCGGGGTCAAGTGAAAGTTCTCACGAAGTGGATAGAAGGAACCAACATCGCCAAATATCTTCTGCAGCTGGGCTTTCACGCTTTGGTTGCGAACTGCGACCGCCTCGGCCACCAGCAGACCGGCGAGGACGCCATCCTTCTCCGGCACATGGTGGCGGATGGTGAGGCCGGCAGACTCCTCGCCGCCGATGACGATCTTGTCCTGCAGGATGAGTTCGCCGATGTACTTGAAGCCGACCGGCGTCTCATAGAGCGGCACGCCGGCCTTTTCGGCGATGGCGTTGATCAGGTTCGTGGTGGCGACGGACTTGGCGACGCCGTTCTTCCAGCCGCGCGTCTCCATCAGGTAGTCGAAGAGCAGGGCGATGATGTAGTTCGGCTGGATGAAGGCGCCGTCGTAGTCGACGATGCCAAAGCGATCGGCATCACCGTCGGTGGCAATGCCGATGGCGGCGCCGGTCTCGCGCATCTTGAACTTGCACTCGTCGAGGAGATGATCGTCCGGCTCGGGTGCGTGGCCACCGAAGAGGACGTCGCGGTAGTCATGCACGGTGGCGACGGAGATGCCGGCGTCTTCCAGTAGCTCGGATTGGTAGCCGCGGCCTGCGCCCCAGAAGGGATCGACGACCACCTTGATGCCGGATCTCTTGATGGCGGCGAGGTCGACGATCTCAGCCAGCTTCTTCATGTAGGCGGGCTTCACGTCGGCCTGCGCGTGCTTCTGCTTCGGGGGTACCGGAATATCCTCAGCCAGCGCGGCGATGTTCGCCTCGATCTGCCTGGTCATCTCCGGCAGCGCGGGTGCGCCGTCCGGCGTGGAGAACTTGATGCCGTTGTACTCCGGCGGATTGTGCGACGCGGTGAAGTTCAAAGCGCCACTGGTCTTGAACTCGCGCACGCCGTAGGCAATGGCCGGCGTCGGCGCGGATTCAGCGATGACCTCAGGCTGTATGCCGTGGGCGGCGAGCACATCGGCGGCGAGTTCGACGAAGCTCTCGCCGAGAAAGCGCGGATCGCGCCCGACGAGGATGCGGTGCTTCGGCTGGCCGGGAATCAGCGGCGTGGAGGCGACGTACTGGGCTATACCGGTCACGGCGCGGCGGATGTTCTCCACGGTGAATTCATCGGCCACGATCGCGCGCCAGCCGGAGGTGCCAAACTTGATCTGTGTCGCCATAGTTCCCTCTCGCGTCTCTACTTCAGCCATACTACGATGTGCATGGCAGGAAAATCATAGTCCCAGCCGTTACGAAAGAGCGTCAGTACCCAATGAATAACGCCCCTGATCCGAACGACGAGATATGTCTTGCCCTGACCACCACAGGCTCCGCTGAAGAGGCACGGCAGTTGGCGCAGATGCTGGTGGAGCGGCGGCTGGCAGCCTGCGTGAACATCCTGCCCGGTGTGCGCTCCGTCTACCG
>DATMLK010000098.1:0-8695 GCA_035570215.1 Acidobacteriaceae bacterium | reverse complement strand
CGAGTGCCCGCACACCACAATGTCCTTAATGCCCAGCACCGAGACGCCGTACTCGATGCTCGCCGTCACGCCGCCCGGCTCCGGCCCGCCCGGCGGAATGATGTTGCCCGCGTTGCGCACTACAAAGAGTCCGCCCGGCCCCTGCTGCGTCAGCAGCTCCGGCACCACGCGCGAATCCGCGCAACCGATGAACATCGTCTCCGGCGCCTGCGCGATCGAGAGATCACGGTAGAGCGCCTTGTCGTTCGGATAGACCTCGCGCTGGAACTTCAGTACGCCGTCAATGATGTGGTCCATCTTGCTGTCCTCGTTCATACGGCTTTTAGCAAAACTTCTATTCGCGAGCATCGCGAGCGCCACGCGAAGCGATAAAAGCGCCTACGGCGCTAGTTTTTTGCGTCCTCGTACTCTTCGTTCCACGCCGTCTGGATCGCCTCCAGAATACCCTCATTCGACTTCGCCGGATCGCCCACGAACCCCGGCAGCTCCGTCACGTAGCGGTGCAGATCGGTGAACCGCACGCTGTACGGCTCGATCTCCGGATACTTCTCCTGCAGCTGGATCCCGATCTCAAGAAAGTCGGTCCAATCGATATCGCGTGGCATGGTGCGCTCCTTTTACTTGCCGAACGTCGCCGGCTTGCCTTCCTGCACGTAGTTGATGTTCCACGATGGGATCTCGACCACGTACGTGCCCGGCTTCGTGATCACCGCCTGACAGCCCAGCCGGGAGTTCAGTTCGATCCCCGGTGCCTTCTCCATGCGATCCAGTTCCTCGTCATCCGCTTCGCTCAGGTTGGCTTCGCCCTGCTTCACCAGCAGGTGGCATGTCGTGCAGGCGCAGACGCCGCCGCACGCGTGGTCCAGAAAGATGTGGTAGTTCTCCGCCACGTCCAGGAACGACATCGGCTTGCCGTGATGGTCGTACGGCATGGTGCCGAACTTGAACTCCACGGTCTTGTTCTCCGGCAGAAAGGTGACGCGCACCATGTCGGCCGCCGGCGGCTTGCTCAGGTCTATTTCGTCAGGCATGCGTTATTTCCCAATCCTTCTTTGTTTAAATCTTCTTTACTTCTTCTTCGACTCTTCAAACTGCGCCGGCGCGAACGGATGCGGCGCAGTAGGCCCTGCTCCCAACGTATCACCTGCCGCCGCCATCGTCTGCCCCTTCAGCGCGGATGAGACCGCCGAATCCATCATCAGCTCGGCAAACCGCCGCGTCGCCTGGTCCAGCGCGCCGATCGCGTCGCGGATCGCCTTGTGGTCCGTAGCTTTTCTCGCCGCATCCAGCTTTTCGCGCGCATCCGCGATCGCGTCGAACTCCGGGGGTGTCAGCTGCTGCCACGCCGGATGCCCCGCGCCCTTTTCGACCGCGGCGATGATCGTCTCCGCCTCGTTGCGCGCCTCGATCAGCTGCCGGTTCGTAATATCTTCTTCCGCGTGATCGAACGACGCCAGGATCATCGTCTCCACCTGCTCGTCTGTGAGCCCATAGGTCGGCTTCACGTCGATCTCGGCTGCTTGCCCACTTCGTTGTTCCCGGGCAGACACATGCAGGATCCCATTCGCATCGATCAGGAACTTCACCTCGATGCGCGGAATGCCCGCCGTCATCGGAGGAATGTTCTTCAGATCGAACCGCGCCAGCGAGCGGCAGTCCGCTGCCAGTTCGCGCTCGCCCTGCACCACATGGATCGCCACATTCGTCTGCCCGTCCACGCCCGTCGTAAAGTGTTCTGTCGCTGATGCCGGGATCGTCGAGTTCCGCGCGATGATCTTGGCGACCACGCCGCCCAGCGCTTCAATGCCCAGCGAAAGCGGCGTCACATCCAGCAGCAGCAGCTCCTCCGTCACAGCCGAGCCGCCGGCGAGAATATCCGCCTGCACCGCTGCACCCAACGCCACCACCTCATCCGGATTCAGCTCCGTGTGCGGCCTCTTTCCCCGCGCACTCAGCGAAAAGACCTCGTCGACCAATGTACGCACCGCCGGGATCCGCGTCGACCCGCCAACCAGCACAACTTCATCGATCTTGTCCGGCGTAAGCCCTGCATCCTTCAGCGCCTGCCTGCATGGAGCCGTCGTCCGCGCGATCACCGGCGCGGCCAACTGCTCAAACTGCTCGCGCGTGATCTCGCGCAGATATTTCTGCCCGTCCGGCAGCGTAACCGCCAGCTTTGCCGAAGGCTCCGTCGAAAGCGCGATCTTCGCCTCGATCACCGACTTCCGCAGCGCTTGTAAGGCTTGGCCGGCACTCTCTGGATTTAAAGCCCGCAGATCGACCTTCAGGTCGCCAGCAATATCCTCCAGCGCGATCGCAATCAGCAGATTGTCGATGTCATCGCCGCCGAGATGCGTATCGCCGTTCGTCGCGATCACCTCGAAGATCCCCTCGTGCAGCTTCAGGATCGAGACATCGAACGTGCCGCCGCCGAAGTCATACACAGCGATCAGCCCATCTTTTTTCTTGTCGAGCCCGTACGCCAGCGCCGCCGCCGTCGGCTCATTCACCAGCCGGACAATATCGAGCCCCGCGATGCGCCCCGCATCCTTCGTCGCCTGCCGCTGCGCGTCGTTGAAGTACGCGGGTACTGTCACCACGGCCTTCGTCACCGGCGCGCCAAAGAATCTCTCCGCATTTTTTTTGAGCTGCAACAATACGTAAGCAGCTATCTCCGGCGGCGTAAATTCGCGCCCGCCCAGCTTCAGCCGCAGCACCTCACCCGGCTTCAGGTTCTCCGCAAGCTGGAACGGAAAGAGCTTCAGTTCCTCCTGCACATCGGCCAGGTCGCGGCCCATCAACCGCTTCGCCGAATACACCACGTCCGCGGGCGAGCTCAGCAGCGTCGTCCGCGCCGCATTGCCCACGGTGATCTCATCCCCGCGCACGGCGACCACCGACGGCACAAGATTCACCCCGTCTTCGCCTGGGATCACCACCGGTTCAGCACCCTGCATGAACGCGACCAGCGAGTTCGTTGTCCCTAGATCGATTCCGACGATGCGTTCCTGTGCCATGTCTTCTCTATTTTAGTGGTTTTGATTGATGATTGTTCCGCCGCTTAATTTATTGTCATTCCGCAGCGCAGCGGAGGAATCTGCTTCTCTACCCATGCCGTCAGTACCGCCTACGCCTCTAACGCCTCATTCACATCACGAACAAGATTCCGGATGTAGCTGCGCCGGTTCAAAAGCGCCACCATCTTGTCCTTCGCTGCTGTCTTTTCCGCGGAATCATCCACGTCCAAAGCCGCATCCCACGCCGTCCACAGCCCTTCCAGCTCCGCCTGCGATTCTGCCAGCATCCCCTCGAAGTTCGCCTTCGCCGCGTTCAGGTCCTTCGCCAGTTGCGGGTCGTCCTCGCCCATCTTCTTATTCATGCGCATCTCTTCCAGCTGCATGTTCAGCTCAAAGGCCTCTTCCAGCAGCTCCGGCGGAGCCACCTGCTTCTTCGCAGTATTGTTCGCCCGCGCCGCATCCGTCGCCGCCCGCGACTGCTCCTCCATCTGCACACCCTCGAGCGAAAGCAGATACTCCGTCCGCGCGATCGGCTCCTTCAGCGTGCGATAGGCGTCATTCAACTGTGAAGCCTGTGCCAATGCCGCTTCCTGCTCTTCGGGAGGTTTGGAGGCGAACCGGTCCGGATGCAGCTTCCGCGACTGCGCATAGAACGCCGTCTCCAGCGCAGCGGTATCCACATTCAGCTTGCGCGGAATAGAAAAAACTTCAAAGTAATTGGGAGTGCTCATCAGGCGGAGAACGACGATCCGCACCCGCAGCTCTTCGTCGAGTTGGGATTGATGAAGTTGAAGCCCTGCCGCATCAGCGTTGTCTCGTAATCCAGCACCATGCCGTGCAGATACAGAAAGCTCTTCGGGTCGACGAAGACCTTGATGTTGTCGTCGCCGAACTCGTACGTGCGGTCGCGCTCGCGCGCCTGCGAATCGAAGCGGATGTTGTAGCTCAGCCCGGAGCAGCCGCCACCTTGGATGCCGACGCGCAGACCGCCATCCACTGGCGACACATTCTCCTTCGCCATCGCCACGCGGATCCGCGCCAGCGCGCGCTCCGTCATCTGGATGCCCTTCTGCGTCGCCGACTGCCCATGCGCCGTCAGCACCACCTGCCCATCGAGCGGGTTGGTGGCAACGGCTGCGCCTGCTGGTGGCTTGGTTCCGGGCTGGAGAAGTGTGCTCATCGTCATCTATCCATAAAACAAGCGGCGGAGCCAAAGCTCCACCGCCTTAGTCTCGATCCGTCGCCTTAGTGAGCGACAGCAGCGTCGGCCGTCTCGGCCACGCCATTCTTCTTCTTCCAGTCGCCGATCGCCGCGCGGATCGCATCCTCCGCGAGCACCGAGCAGTGGATCTTAACCGGCGGCAACGCCAGCTCCTTCACGATGTCCGTGTTGGAGATGGTGAGCGCCTCGGCGATCGTCTTGCCCTTCACCCACTCCGTCGCAAGCGACGAGCTGGCGATGGCGGAGCCGCAGCCGAAGGTCTTGAACTTCGCGTCCTCGATCACCTGCGTCTCCGGATTCACCTTGATCTGCAGGCGCATCACGTCGCCGCACTCCGGCGCGCCGACCAGGCCCGTGCCAACTTCGGTTGCGTTCTTGTCCATCGCGCCCACGTTGCGGGGATTCTCGTAATGATCGACTACCTTATCGCTGTATGCCATGTCGTTTCTCCTTTGTTGCTCACTTCGTTGTCGTTCCTGAACTCTGCTTCTAAACTCCTGAACTTGTTTCTAAACTATTAGTGCGCCGCCCACTCGATCTTGCTCAGGTCGATTCCCTCTTTTACCATCTCATACAGCGGTGAAAGTTCGCGCAGGTGCAGCACCACTTCGATCAACTTGTCCGAAACATAGTCCACTTCGGCCTTCGTATTGAAGCGGCCCAGTCCGAAACGAATTGACGAGTGCGCCACATCGTCGCCCAGTCCCAAAGCCTTCAATACATAGGATGGCTCCAGCGTCGCCGAGGTGCAGGCCGAACCCGAAGAGACCGCGATGTCGTTGATTCCCATCAGCAAACTCTCACCCTCGACATACACGAAGCTCATATTCAGGTTGCCCGGCAGATGATGCTCCATATTGCCGTTTACGTGCACATAATCCAGCTTTGACTCGAACTTGTTCTTCATGTAGTCGCGCAGCCCGGTCAGCCGCTTCGTCTCGGCCTCCATCTCTTCGCCTGCGATCTCGCACGCCTTGCCCAGGCCGACGATGGCCGGCACATTCAGCGTGCCCGAACGCATGCCGCGCTCGTGGCCGCCGCCGTTGATCTGCTCGCTGATCTGCACGCGCGGGTTGCGGCGCCGCACATACAGCGCACCCACACCCTTGGGCCCGTAGAGCTTATGGCCTGAGATCGAGAGCACATCGATGTTCATCTTCTGCACATCCACAGGCACCTTGCCCACGGCCTGCACCGCATCCGTGTGGAAGATCACACCCTTCTCATGGCAGAGCTTGCCGATCTCTTCGATCGGCTGGATCACACCGATCTCATTCGACGCGAACATGATCGACACCAGGATCGTCTTGTCGGTGAACGCAGCCTTCAGCTGTTCCAGATCGATCAGCCCGTCAGCCTTCACCGGCAGATACGTCACCTTGCATCCGGCCTTCTCCAGCCGCTTACACGTGTCCAGCACGGCCTTGTGCTCGGTAACCTGCGTGATGATGTGGTTGCCGCGCTCGCGGTACATCTCGGCGATGCCTTTGATCGCGAGATTGTTCGACTCCGTCGCGCCCGAGGTGAAGATGATCTCCTTCGCCGTCGCGCCGATCAGCTTCGCGATCTGCTCGCGCGCTGTTTCGACAGCCTGCTCCGCCTCCCAGCCGAACGAGTGGTTGCGGCTCGCCGCGTTGCCGAACTTCGCGCCGAAGTACGGCATCATCGCCTCCAGCACGCGCGGATCCACCGGCGTGGTGGCATGGTTGTCCATGTAAATGGGCAGGTGGACGCCCTCGGGAAGCTTGCTGTCAATCGCGATGCTCATATTCGTTCTCCTAAACTTTCATCCGCAGGTGCAGCCACTGCGGGTTATCAGTGCAAAGGTTTCAGGTTCAGAGTCTTTACTAATCCCTGTTCCCTGCTTTTTAGTACGTCAGCGTGACCAGCTCCTGCTTCGGAGCCTTGCTGGTGTTCTGGTCGATCAGATCCACCAGCCGGATACCGGCCAGAAGGTCGCGAATGCCGTCGGTCACCTTCTGCAATGGTTCTTTGATGGTGCAAGTGCTCGTCAGGTCGCAGGGGCCGTGTACGGTAATGCACGACGTGATGAACAACGGCCCGTCGATGGCACGAACGATCTCGAACGCGGTGATCTTGTCCGCCGGCCGGGCCAGCACATAGCCGCCGTTCGTGCCGGCGTGGGAGACCAGTAGTCCGGCCTTCGCCAGCGTCTGCAGGATCTTCGCAAGTAGCTGATGCGGAATGTGATACGCGTCCGCAATGTCCTTGGCGCTCTGCGCATGGCAGGCCACGGCCGTGCCCGCGCAACTGGCCTCATGCTCGGCCAGATACTTGAGCGCCATCAGCCCATAGTCCGCTTTTTTGGTCAGTCGCAGCATAATTCTTTAACTAGCTAAGGCCTAAAAACCCTTTGCCGACTGGGGGAAACCCTAGCCGACCAAAGCAGTCCCTGTTCTAGTGTACGCCTTTCCAGAGCGGTTGCAACCCCATCCTCCACGCCCAAAATGGCCCTCGAACCCCCATTTGCCCCGGCATTGGGGCTGCCTGCAACTCCATGCATCTTTTTAGTTTGACATCCGCCCGGAGCCATCGGAGAATCCAGCCAAGGCATCTCGCGCGCTCCCCCGCGCAAAGCTGCCCCACCACCCCATGACTGCCCCGGCGCATCCTGAGAGCCTGCAAAGCTGCAGGCACCCCCGTGTGCGCATCGTCTCGCGCGATGAGGATGCTGAGTTCGTTGAGTGCGAGCTCTGCGGCGATGTCTTCGATTCCGAAGAGTTCCGCGATATGGAGATCGAAGCCAAGGCAGCGATGAAGGCCGCCGAAGCCGAATAGCTACGCCCGAATAGCAAGGCTCACCACGGATTTAAAAACAACACGGATTAACCCGGATAAAATTTATCCGGGTTAATCCGTGTTTCTTTGTCTTTAATCCGTGGAAAGCTTTTGCTCTACCGGTGCCTGGATCCTGCGCATCACGATCCATGCATACTGCGCCGCGGACGCGATCGCGCAATACGCCGTGGTGTGCAGCAGGATCCCGCGCAGTGTATGCACCGCCGGCCACGCATGCAGCGGATCCACCATCACCACCACCAGCGTCAGGATCTGGATGCAGGTATTCGCCTTGCCCAGCAGGCTCGGCGGAAAATCACGCAGCGTGTTGGTGAAGAACAACAGCGACGCGATGAGCAGGATCCCCAGGTCGCGGCTCAGCACAAAGACCGTCACATACCGCGGCACATGCCCCACGTGGGTCAGCACCACAAAGAGCGTGGAGAGCAGCAGCTTGTCCGCTATTGGGTCGAGATAGAGCCCGAGCACCGTCTGCTGTTTCAGCCAGCGCGCCAGCAGACCGTCCAGCCCGTCACTCACCCCGGCCAGCAGAAACAGACCGAAGGCCAGCGCATTGTGTTCATCCAGCACCGCCAGCACCAGGAACGGAATGATGAAGAGCCGCGCCAGCGTCAGCAGATTGGGTGCGGCACGGAACTGGCGAAGTAGAGGCATTGCGTAGTCGAACCGATGGGGTGGACAGGACAATCCTAACGCATTCGCGGCTGCGAACGTGCATCATGCCGGCGGTTTCAATTTGCTTTGCTTCTGGGTAGGGCGGCTCGCTTTGCTTCTTGTGATGTGCGGGCCACTTTGCTTCTGGGTAGATCGGGTCGCTTTGCTTCTGGGTAGGTGCGGGCTTCAGCCCGCACATCACAAGGCGCCGCGAAACCGGGCTTTAGCCCCTGAGGTATTCGTTGTTCAAACTGACTTGCTGCCTGTTTGCGCTGAGAGAGCAGGCGATTTAGACTGAATAAGTTGCAAACGCCGCCCGCCAGGGCTGGCTGCAGGCGCGTAGCTCAGTTGGTTAGAGCGCTACCTTGACACGGTAGAGGTCAGGAGTTCGAGTCTCCTCGTGCCTACCATTTCCATCCAGTTCTGCTGACAGAAACAGCAAGCTACTGCGCCTGCTCGTAGTAATCCCGATGCACCAGCGCCGGACCGCCGCTGAATATCCTGAAGCTCGACAGTCCCATCCGCTGCAGCCGGAACTTGCACGACACCGCCAGCACCTCCAGCCCATACTTCACGCTGCGCGAGAAGTTGATGGACGAGGCCTCCTTGAAGTACTTCGTCGGGCACGATATCTCCCCCAGCCGGAAGCCGAAATAGATGGCCTGCGCCAGCATCTCGTTATCGAAAGAGAAATCATCCGAGTTCTTGTCCAGGGGCAGCTTCTGCAGCACCTCGCGCGTAAACGCTCGATACCCTGTGTGGTACTCCGAGAGCTTGTAGTTCAGAAAGATGTTCTCAAACAGCGTGAGAAATCGATTGGAGATGTACTTGTAGAGCGGCATGCCGCCCTTGCGCGCGCCAACGCCCAGGATGCGCGACGCCAGCGCCACATCGTAGACGTTGTACGCCAGCATCCCCGCCATCGACGTCACCAGCTCCGGCGAGTACTGGTAGTCAGCATGCACCATCACCACAATATCGG
>DATMLK010000097.1:0-5197 GCA_035570215.1 Acidobacteriaceae bacterium | reverse complement strand
TCATAGTCGTGCGATTCGGTGATCTCGCAGCGGTAGAAGGTGCCGGGGACGAGGGTCTCGTGCGGGCCGAAGTCGTTGATGAAGACCTTGCCGTCGATCTCGGGCGCATGCATCATGGTGCGGCCCTCCCAGAGCAGCTCGGTCTCGGCGGATTCGCCTTCGACGAGCAGGTCCATCTCGCGGTCGAGCCACTTCCGCTGCTTCTTCTTGCTGATGCTCTGCTGCAGCTTCATCAGCTTGCGGCGGCGGGCGGCGATGGTGCGTGCGGGAACTTTATCGCCGAGCAGATACGCGGGCGAACCCTCTTCGTCGGAGTAGGTGAAGACGCCGAGCCAGTCGAGCTGCGCTGCCTTGATGAACTCTTCCAGCTGTTTGTAGTCCGCCTCGGTCTCGCCGGGGAAGCCGACGATGAATGATGTGCGCAGGACGATATCCGGTACGATGCTGCGAGCCTTTTCGATCATGCGGAGAAAGATATCGCCGCTGCCGCCGCGCTTCATCGCCTTCAAGACAGAGGGAGACGCGTGCTGCAGAGGTACGTCGAGATACTTGCAGATGTTGCCGTGCTTGGCGATGGTCTCCAGCAGCTTCGTCGTGATCTTGTTCGGGTAGGCGTAGAGGAAGCGCAGCCAGCGGACGCCTTCGATCTGGGCCAGTTCATCCAGCAGCGTGGCGAGTCCGTCTTTCATGTCGAAGTCTTCGCCGTAGCATGTGGTGTCCTGCCCGATGAGGGTGATCTCGCGCACGCCCTGGGCGACGAGCGATTTCGCTTCTGCGATAACAGACGCGAAGCGCCGCGAGCGGAACTTGCCGCGCAGCTGCGGGATGATGCAGAAGCCGCAGGGATGGTCGCAGCCTTCGGCGATCTTGATGTAGGCCGATGACTTCGGCGTGGTCAGGATGCGCGGCGTCTCGTCGTTGTAGAGGTAGTTCGGCAGGGAGGCGATGGCGCCGTCCCAGTGCTCGCGCGAGAAGCGGCCGGACTGCTCGCGCTGGTCGCCTTCGGGTCGCGAGTGCGTGTGAACGGCAGACGGCGCGCGCGCGACTAGCTCGGCTTCCGTAAGGATGCGGAAGGGCGAGCCGGAGATGGCGTGGCCTTGTGGGGTCAATCCCGCCGCGGCGAGGATCTGCTCCAGCTCGCCGGTGCCGACGACGGCGTCGACCTCGGGGATATTCTTCTGGATCTCGTCGCGGTAGCGCTCGACGAGGCAGCCGGCGACGATAAGTTTCTGCGCGCGGCCGCCGTTGGCCGCCTTGTGCTGCACCATCTCCAGAATGGTGTTCACGGACTCCTGCTTGGCGGAGTCGATGAAGCTGCAGGTGTTCACGACGATGATCTCGGCGCCGGCGGCATCGTGGGTGAGCTCCGCTCCCGAGGCGTGGAGCATGCCCATCATCACTTCGCTGTCGACGAGGTTCTTGGGGCAGCCGAGCGAGATGAAGCCGACCCTGGGACGGGTGGGTTCGAGCGTCGCTTTCGCGTGGACTACGGCCTCAGGAGCCGCAATTGGAGCGGAGTTCTTCACACTCTCTATTCTATCGTGCTGCGGTTGAGAGTGTTCGAGCCGCGCTACACGCGCGATGCCCCCATCTCCGCGCATAAGACTGCGTCGATAGGGGGCACCCGCATCTGCGGCATCGTGCGCTACGTTGGCTGGGTGCGGGATGACAAATAAGAAAACTGGTAAAATTGAGGCTGTACCGGGTCCTACGCGACGTAATCCCGCCAACCCCGCCAGGTCCGGAAGGAAGCAACGGTAACGGGCTCATGCGTGTGCAGTAGGTCACCCGGTGCAATAATCCCCCATACAATCACGATCCACGCAAGACGAGGTGAGACTTTGGATTTGAAGATTGCGCCGCGCACGGCGGTCCGGGCCAAGATCAGTTCGCTGGGTATATACGTTCCGCCAAAGCTGCTGACGAACGCCGACCTGGAAAAGATGGTGGACACCAACGACCAGTGGATCATGGAGCGCACCGGCATCCGCGAGCGTCACATCGTGGAGAAGGGCGTGGCCACCAGCGACCTGGCCGCCGAGGCCGCAAAGGTATGTCTCGCCAAGCGCGGCATTGACGCGAGTGAGGTGGACGCGATCATCGTCGCCACCGTGACGCCGGATATGTTCTTTCCCGCGACCGCCTGTCTGGTCCAGGCCAAGATCGATGCGACCAAGGCCTGGGGCTTCGATCTCTCGGCTGCCTGCTCGGGATTCATCTACGCGCTGCAGGTGGGCGCGAAGCTGGTGGAGTCCGGCGCGCACACGAAGGTGCTGGTGATCGGCGCGGATGTGATGTCCTCCATCATCGACTACACCGACCGCACCACATGCGTCATCTTCGGCGACGGGGCTGGAGCCGTGTTGCTGGAGCCGTGCACCGGCGATGAGATCGGCTTGATCGACTTCAGCCATGAGGTGGATGGCTCCGGCGCGGCGAGCCTGAATATGCCGGGGGGCGGCAGCCTGCATCCGCCGTCGGCTGAGACGGTGGCGAACAAGATGCACTACGTGCACCAGGATGGCGGGGCTGTCTATAAGTTCGCGGTGCGCAAGATGGCGGAGGTCTCTGAGCGCATCCTGGAGCGCAACAGCGTGAAGGGAACGGATCTCGGCTGCTTCATCCCGCACCAGGCGAACAAGCGCATCATCATGTCCACGGCGGAGCGGCTTGGGCTGACCGAAGAGCACGTGATCATTAACATCGACCGCTACGGCAACACCACGGCGGCTACGATCCCGCTGGCGATGCAGACGGCGGTGGATGAAGGCCGCATGAAGAAGGGCGACCTGGTGCTGCTGGCCTCGGTAGGCGCGGGTTTTACCGTAGGCGCCACGCTGCTGCGCTGGGAGATCTAGTTCCTACTTGCCTTCGATCTCTTCCAGCAGGCCGGAGACGCCCATCACTTTGCGAAGCCGCGCCTCCTTCCACATCGTATAAATTGGTACGCCGATGCTTACGGCGATCAGTACGCAGATGACGGCGAACATGGTGTTGTCCCAGCGCGCGTAGAAGCGGTTCCATGTACGTATGATGACGCGGCCGTAGTGCATGCCCAGCCAGACGCAGAAGCCATGGCGCAATGCACGGCTGATAGTGAAGGCCGTCATAAAGCGCCGCAGAGACATCTTGAGCGCGCCGGCGGCGAGTACGAAAGGCGTGAGCGGCATGGGCGGCGGCAGGATCGCGGGCACGGAGACGGCCAGGATGCTGTGGTGCTCCGTCCACGCTGTAATGCGGCTTAGATAGCGCGGAGAGACATAGCGATGGAGTATGCGCACACCGCCCGCCCGACCGGCATGGTAGCTGGAGTATCCGCCGGCCATGGAGCCGGCCGTGGCGATCAGCGTCAGCAGAAGCCAGTGGCTGCTGCGCGCCGCGAGCAGGATGATCAGGATGTCGGTGGAGCCGGGAATGGGAAGCGGGATGGGCGAGGTGTCCACCGCGGCGACGAAGAAGAGTCCGGGCAGCCCAAAGCCGAGCATCTTCCGCATGAAGCTGGGCGGGACGCGGCGGTGCCTGCGGGTTGCGGCTGGGGTGGCAAGAAACATCGGCTACGTTCAGCATAACTGCAAGCGGCATCCCGCTCTCCGGTTCTCCCACTTTTTTGCGGGCCTGCACCTGTGCTAACTTTGCCTGCATGAGCTCAATTCCCGCCACCGCACCGGATCCACGCTATCTCGTTGGTAAATTCACGCCGCCCGCGGCCTACACCCCGGAGCTGCGCGCTGAAGCCATTGCGACCATCGCTGCATTGCCCAAGAAGCTGAAGGCAGCCGTGGAGGTATTGACGCCCGCGCAGCTGGACACGCCCTATCGCGAAGGCGGCTGGACGGTGCGGCAGGTGGTGCACCACATCGCCGACAGCCATACCATGGCGGTTACGCGGATGCGTTATGCCCTGACGGAGGATTTTCCCGCTTTGCCTGGTTACAAAGAGAAGCTCTGGGCGGAGCTGCATGACTCGCTTGCCGCGCCGGTGGAGTGGTCGCTACAGATACTGGAAGGCGCTCATGCGCGCTGGGTAATGCTGCTGGGATCGCTGGACGAAGTCCAATGGCAGCGCGGCATCACGCACTCCGAGCGCGGACCTATGACCATCGAGCAGCTCGTGCATCTCTACGCCTGGCACTGCCGCCACCACACCGCGCATATCACTCATCTGCGGAAGCAGATGGGCTGGTAGCTGGATCGTGCCACCGCGCAAGAGTGCGGATACAGATCCTACGCCGCCGGCTCCCGCCGAGCTGGCGCGTGCGCTGGAGGAGTTTCTCTCGGCGCACCCAAATGCCGTGCTGATGGAGGATGGCCGCGTCGCCTTCGACATGCGCGAGGCGAAGTATGCGCTCTCCGCGGAGCACGGACGCTGCACGCTGCAGCTCTGGTCGGAAGAGAGAAATCTGGTGCGGCGCGTGACCAGCCTTGCGCCGCGGGCCGATGTCCTCAGGATCACCACGCAGAAGTTCGGGCAGACGAAGCCGCAGATGCTGGAGCTGGTTGCCGACCGCGACCGGCGCACACCCACAGCGCGAGAATCTACGCGAAAACGTTATCTAAAAATGCTGGACCGCGTACTGCTGCGGAACTTCGCGGAGTGGAAGCCGGCGGGGTTTCGTTCGGCGATGGATCTGGAGAGAAGTTTTGGGCCTGCCTACGCACGAGGAACCTTGGTGCGCGGGCAGAATGCCTGGGCGGTGATCGCTGTCAACGCGGAGGAGACGCAGGCCACCATTGACGGCATTGCGACGCTGGGGATCCTGTGGCTGGCGGGCTGCCGTGAGCGTGGCGACGGCAAGAGATTGTTCCAGGGACTGCGCGTGATCGTGCCGCGCGGTGCGAGCGCGCTCACCTTATCGAGATTAGCCTGGCTGAATCCGAATGCGGCGCAGTGGGAGCTTTGGGAGCTCGACGAGCGCAGCGAAGAATTGACCCAGCGCGACCTGGCCGACCAGGGAAATCTGAAGACGAAGCTGCTGCATGCGCCGAATGTGGCCGCGGCGCAGGAGCGATTCGCGGTGTCGACTGCGCGGGTGCGGTCGCTGCTGCCGCCGGCGATGCTGCTGGTCGTCGAAGAAAAGATCCGCAGCGGAACGGAGATGGCCTTCGTGCTGCACGGCCTGGAGTTTGCCCGCGTGCGCATGGGCGTGGCCGCGAACTCCTTCAACCGCGAAGAGGAGATCACCTTCGGCGCGGGCGC
>DATMLK010000096.1:0-14046 GCA_035570215.1 Acidobacteriaceae bacterium | reverse complement strand
TTACCCCCAGCACCATGCCGGCGACGATGCGGTTACGCACCGGGAAATTGTCCGGAGCCGGGTAAGACCCCAGAGGAAATTCGCTGACGATCGCGCCGCGCTTTTCGACTTCCGCATACAATTTTCGGTTCTCCTTCGGGTAAACGACGTCGATTCCGCAACCCAGCACGCCGATGGTGCAGCCGCGCGGCGCCGCGCAGGCTCCGCGGTGCGCCGAACTATCGATGCCTCGGGCGAGGCCGCTTACGATCACCAGGCCGCGCCCGGCGAGGTCCCGCGCCAGCCTCTCGGTTATTTGATTCCCGTAGGGGGTCGGGCGTCGCGTGCCGACAATGGCGATCGAGTGGCGCGACAGCGCTTGCAAATCGCCGCGCACGTAGAGAAGCGGCGGCGGATCGTATATCTCCAGCAACCGCTCCGGATACTCCGCGCAATCCTGCGTCAGAAAGCGTCCGCCGGCCTCGGTCAGCCGCTTGATCTCCTGCTCCGCCGCCGTCTGGGCGCGCCCGTCAAAGACGAACTGCACGGAGGCAGCCGGCAGACCGCACGCCTCCAACTCCGTGAGCGACGCATGCAGCAGGTGAGCAATACCGCTCGTCCCGCGCAGCCGCTCCATCGCCTTGCGGATGCGCGTCGGCCCCATGCCCGGCGTCAGCGTCAGCGCCATCCATGCCAGCCGTGACTCGTCGCTGGGTGGCTCTGCTTCGACGATGGCGTATTCAGTCATTTTCGCAGTCTCTGATTTCGGATGCGGTGGAGACTAACAGGAACCGCGCCAGTACAGCAAGTTTTTAGCGCGGGCAGCAGGCATTTTTCGCCCAGCTAAGCCTAAAATAGAACGAATGACCAGACACACCGTGCCCCCGCCCGCTCCCGACCACAAAAGCTACTTCATGCAAAAGCTCGGCCTCTCCGAGCGTCTGCTGGAGCGCTGCCTGGGTGAGGCGCTCTCCGCCGGCGGCGACTACGCCGATCTCTACTTTGAGTCCGTCACCTCCACCACCATCGGCGTGGATGAATCGCTGGTGAAGACCGCGAACCAGGGCATCAGCGTCGGCTGTGGCGTACGTGTGGTGAGCGGCGACCGCACCGGCTTCGCTTACACCGACGATCTCTCCGCCGACCGCCTGCTCCGCGCCGCGCGCACTGCAGCGCTGATCGCCAGCGGCCCTGCAAAGGAAAAGGTCCAGGGCTTTACCGAGACGCGCACCCCCGCGCTCTACCCCATCGCCGGAACCGATGCCGATATCTCTGCCAAGCTTGCGCTGATCCTAAGAGCCGACAAAGCCGCTCGCGCCTTTGACTCGCGCATTCATCAGGTCCGCGCCAGCTTCAACGACGAGCTGCGTCGCATCCTCATCGCCGCATCCGACGGAACCTTCGCCAGCGATACCCAGCCGCTCGCGCGCTTCAACGTCTTCGTCATCGCGAAAGACGGCGCAAACACCGCACGCGGAACCAGCGGCGGCGGCGGACGCGTGATGCTCGACTTCTTCGAGGGCAACAAGTCACCCGAGCACTTCGCACGCGAAGCCGCACGTGGCGCCATCCTGCAACTTGGCGCGATCGCCGCTCCCGCAGGAGAGATGCCCGTCGTCCTCGGCCCCGGCTGGCCCGGCGTGCTGCTGCACGAAGCCGTCGGCCACGGCCTCGAAGCCGACTTCAACCGCAAGAAGACCAGCGCCTTCGCCGGCCTCATCGGCCAGCAGGTCGCATCTTCGAAAGTGACGGTGGTCGACAACGGCACCATGCCCGGCCGCCGCGGCTCACTCAACGTCGACGATGAAGGCACGCCCACACAGGAGAACGTCCTCATCGAGAACGGCATCCTCAAGGGCTATCTCTCCGACAAACTCTCCGCACGTCTCATGGGCGGCACAAGCACCGGCAGCGGCCGCCGCGAGAGCTACTCCCAGCTCACCATGCCGCGCATGACCAATACCTACATGCTCAACGGAGACGACGCTCCCGAAGACATCATCAAGAGCGTCAAGCGCGGTCTCTACGCCGTGAACTTCGGCGGCGGCCAGGTCGATATCACCAACGGCAAGTTTGTCTTCTCCGCCAGCGAGGCCTACCTCATCGAAGACGGCAAAGTGACCGCGCCGGTGAAGGGCGCAACCCTCGTCGGCAACGGCCCCGAAGCGCTGAAGTATGTGTCGATGGTAGGCAACGATCTCGCGCTCGACGAAGGCATCGGCACCTGCGGCAAGAACGGCCAGAGCGTCCCCGTCGGCGTCGGCATGCCCACCGTGAAGCTCGACCGCATGACCGTCGGCGGCACCGGCAACTAAGTTTTTTCGATCACCGCCGCAAAGAACCCATCGCAGGGATGCACCCCCGGCAGCGTGCGCAGATACTCTCCGCGCAACGCAGTCGCTGTGAGCATTGCGCGCGCCTCGTCAGTAAGAAGATCAAGTCCGCCGAAAATATCCGCCATCGGAAGCACGCGCGCTCCCTCCGCATCGCGCAGCACTGCTTCCACCACTTGCTCATTCTCCTCCGGCTCAAGCGAGCATGTGGAATAGACCAGCCGCCCGCCCGGAGCAAGCGCGCCGAGTGCCGATGACAGAATCTCCCGCTGCCGCTTCGTCTGCTTGGAGAGATCGGCGGGCAGCAGCTTGTGGCGGATCTCCGGATTGCGCGCCAGCGTGCCCGTCCCGCTACACGGCACGTCGCACAGGATGCGGTCATACTTCGCGTCGCCTAGCTTCGTGGCGTCACCCAGCTCGCACTCTATATTTGAATATCCGCGCAGCTGCCTCTGCATGCGCTCCAGCCGCGGCGCACTGTTGTCCATCGCCGTGATCTTTGCCTCAGGATGCCGCGCAGCCAGCACGATCGTCTTACCACCGGGCGCGGCACAGCAGTCGAGAATATTCGCCGCCGTTCCTGCAGCCGCGATCTCCGCGATCAATCGCGAACCAGTGTCGATGGCCGGGCCCTCGGCAGTGGTAAAGAGAATACCGCTGACCGGCTCTTCCTGGTCCGCCGCCAGGATCTTCTCCGTCACCGCCGCGCCGTAGTTCTTCATCCAGCGCGCCACCAGCCACTCCGGATGCGCATACTCCGCCGCGAGAGATGCCGGCGTCACCACCAGTTTGCGTGCCGCAGCCGCGGACTTGCCTGCACGCGCCAGCTTGCGCAGCACGGCGTTCACCATGCCGGTCGCATACGCGTTGTTCGTCGCGCGGCAGAGCTCGACCGACTCGGAGATAGCAGCATGGTCGGGGATGCGATCCAGATACCAGAGCTGGAACAGTCCCATCCGAAGCGCAACCATCACCTCAGGTGCGATCTTCAGCAGCGGCCTGTCCATCAGTGCGGCGATTGCAGTATCCAGAGCGATCTGCCAGCGCAGCACGCCCATCACGATGGTTGTGGTCAGATTGCGGTCCGGCTCAGAGAGCGCGGTGACGGCAGGCGCAAAGAGAAGATCGTCCGAGTGCGCGCCCGTCTCCACGCCCGTCAGAATGCGGTGCGCGGCAGCACGCGCGGGTGAGATCTTGATTGGGGCTGTCACGAGCCAAGCCACGAGCCGAGCCGTTCGCCGGTCTCTATTTTGTACCCGCGCAGAAACTCGCCCACCAGTATCCTCTTCTTGCCTTCAAGCTGCACTTCGTCCAGCCGCAGCGCCGTGTCGTTCGCACAGCCAACATACAGCGCCTGCTCCCGCACCATCATCTCGCCCACTGCTAATCCCTTTACCGCCGTCGCAACCTCCATCGCGTGCACGATGAACTTCTTTTCGCGAAACATCGTGTGCGCACCCGGCCAGGGCTGAAAGCCGCGCCAGCGGTTGAAGATCGTCTGCGCACTCTGCGTAAAGTCAATGCGGCCGGCGTCTCGCGTTAAAATCGGGGCCAGCGTCGCCTGCGCATCATTCTGCTTGCGTGGAATGACTGTTCCCGCCGCAAGCTGACGCAGCGTCTCCACCATCAACTGCGCGCCGTCGGCAGCCAGTATGGGGAAAAGCTCCTGCGCCGTCTGTTCTGGCCCGATCGGCACCTCGCTCTGCAAAAGGATGTCGCCCGTATCGAGTCCGGCGTCGATGCGCATCGTGGTGTTGCCGGTCACGCGCTCACCCTTCGCAACTGCCCACTGGATCGGCGCGGCCCCGCGATACTTCGGCAGCAGCGACGCGTGCAGGTTCAGATCTCCATGCTTCGGCATATCCAGCATCCACTGCGGAATGATGCGCCCATACGCGACGACGAGGATCACATCCGGCGCGATCGCGGCCAGCTGCGCCTGAAACTCTGCATTGTTCTTGATCTTCTCCGGCTGCGTCACCGGCAGCCCAAGCTCCAGTGCCTTGCGCTTTACCGGCGGCAAGGAAAGCTCCAGTCCGCGTCCGCTTGCGCGGTCCGGCTGCGTCACCACCAGCTGCACATCATGCCCTGCGTCAACGACCGCCTCCAACGTGGGCACGGCAAACTCCGGCGTTCCGCAGAAGACGGCGCGCATTACCATTCGCCGTCACGCTGCAGCTTCTTGATCTTCCGCAGGATCAGGTTCCGCTTCAGCGCGCTGATGCGGTCGATGAAGAGCACACCGTCCAGGTGGTCGATCTCATGCTGGAAAGCCCGCGCCAGCAGCTCGTCACCCTCGTACTCATGCCACTCGCCGTGCTCGTCCTGCGCCCGTACCTTCACCCATGCCGCGCGCGATACCTTCTCGCGGATCTCCGGCAGGCTCAGGCAGCCCTCTTCCTCAAGTTGCTTGCCCTCGCGCTCCACGATCTCCGGATTGATCAGCACTAGCTTCTCCTCCGGAGTCTTCTTGAAGCTCAGGTCGACCACCGTGATCCGCTGCAGAATGCCGATCTGCGGCGCGGCCAGGCCAATCCCCTTGTCCGCATACATTGACTCGAACATGTCGGCCACCAGCGTGCGCAGCTTCTTGTCGAAGACGGTCACAGGCTTCGACTTCTGCGTGAGAATAGGGTCGGGATATTTAACAATCTTGTAGATCATAAAAATCTTTAAAACGAATTATGTTTTTAGTATTTAAGTATCTGCTCGCGGTAGCCGTCAAAGTTGCGCTTCAGCTCGCGCAGTGAATCGCCGCCGAACTTCTCCAGCACCAGCTTCGCCAGCGTCAGCGCCACCATTGCCTCGGCCGCAACACCCGCCGCCGGCACCACGCACACATCCGAACGCTCGTACGCAGCCTTCACCGGCTCGCGCGATTCATAACTCACCGAGGCCAGCGGCCTGCGCAGCGTCGAGATCGGCTTCAGGTAGCCGCGCACCACAATGTCCTCGCCGTTTGAGATGCCGCCTTCGATGCCGCCGGCATTGTTCTGCTCGCGCGAAAACTTAGTAAAGCCCTCGCCCTTCAGCGGATCGTTCTCGTAGCCGATCGCATCGTGGACCACAGACCCCAGCGACTCCGCCGCCGTCACGCCACGGCCGATCTCCACCGCCTTCACCGCCTGCAGACTCATCACCGCCCAGGCCAGCTGACCGTCGAGCCGCTCATCCCAGTTCGCGTGCGTGCCCACGCCCGGCGGCACACCGTGCGCCACCACTTCAAAGACGCCGCCGATGGTGTCGCCCGTGCGCAGGACCTTGTCCACCTCGGCCTTCATCACCGCTTCGCTCGCCGCGTCCACGCAGTTCAGCAGAACCTCGGGTTTGTCGCGCAGCGCCAGGATCTCTTCCCACTTCGCCGGACGCTGCAGCTGCGCTTCGCCCACGCGAATTACATGGCTCGCCACTTCGATGCCGAGCTGCTTGAGCAGGAGCTTTGCCAGCGCGCCCGCGGCCACGCGCGCCGCAGACTCGCGCGCACTCGCGCGCTCCAGCACATACCGCGCATCGGGAAAGTCATACTTCAGCGACCCGGCAAGATCGGCGTGCCCCGGCCGCGGAGAGGCGACAGCCTTATGCTTTGCCGGATCGCCCGCCTCAACAGGCAGGATCTCCGTCCAGTTCTTCCAGTCGTTGTTCGCCAGCGTCATCGCCACCGGCGAGCCAATCGTCTTGCCGTGGCGCACGCCGGTCAGGATGTGGGCCATGTCCTGCTCGATGCGCATGCGTCCGCCGCGGCCGTAGCCCTGCTGCCGCCGCCAGAGCTCGCGCGCAATGAACTCCTGGTCCACCTCCACGCCTGCCGGCAGTCCGGAGACCATTGCCACCAGGGCCTCGCCGTGGGACTCGCCCGCTGTCGAAAATCGCAACATTCGCCTACCTGTCTTTGTCGCCGGTCAGAACGCACGGCATAAGAAATTGTACAACTTACGATGCTTTGGTTTTTAGGGGTAGGTGCGGGCTTCAGCCCGCACATTGCAACGCGAAAGAATCGGGCTTTAGCCACTGAGGTACTCCGGTTTTAGCCGACGAGCCACTCCCATTGCTTTTCCGTCAGCGGCACCACGCCCAGCCGCCCGATCGTCACCAGCGGAGACGTCTTGAAGAGCGGGTTCGCCTTGATCTCGGCCAGCGTCTTCGGAGTTTTAATCGCCTTACCCACCTTGATCTTCACCAACGGCACCTTTGGATTCGTTGCATCCACGCTCACAACCTTCGCCGTGCCCACGGCGCGCTTCTCGTCGCTCGTGTGATAGATAATGAGCGTCTCGCCCGGCTTCATCCCGCGCAGATGCAGGATCGCCGTCGGATTCCCCACGCCGTCCCAGATCGTCTCCTTGTCGCGCTGCAGGTCCGCGAAGGAATACACCTCAGGCTCCGTCTTCAGCAGATAAGGCATTTATTTCTCCTCAAGGTAGCGCTTCGTGTTCAGCACCTGGCGGTTGTCCAGCGCCCACATGCGCTCAGTCATCTCGCCGGGAGCGGCGCCGTTGCGCACCTGCAACTCGAACTCCGTGCGCACCGCCTGCATCTTCGCCTCGAGATCGTCGATCATATGGAAGATCATCGCCTCGGGCAGCATCGGCAGCTTGGGCGAGCCGAACTCATACTCGCCGTGGTGGCTCAGGATCATGTGCTCGACGAGTATGCGCAGCTTGTCCGGAAAATCCGGCAGCGTCTGGATCTTCTCGCGCAGCATGCCCATGGCGATGCTGATATGGCCCACGAGCTGACCCTCCAGCGTGTAGCGGAAGCTCGTCTTCCACGCCAGCTCCCGCGTCTTGCCGATGTCATGCAGGATCGCGCCCGTCATGATCAGGTCCAGGTTCGCCTCGGGATAGCACGGCCCCACCACCTTGATCACCGCCAACAGACCCACCACATGCTCCAGCAGTCCACCGATCCACGCGTGATGCAGCAGCTTTGCCGCCGGAGCCTTTTTGTACGCCGCCGCTATCTCCTCGTCATCGAGGAACGCCAGCACCAGCCGCTTCAGGTCTTTGTTGGTGAAGCCGTCCACGTGTCCGCGCAGCTCTGCCCACATGGCGTCGATGTCTCTCGTGGTGATGGCAAGAAAATCGCCCGGCTCGACCTCGCTCTCGGCGGCGTTGCGCATCTTCTGCAGCGTGATCTGGAACTTTCCCTGGTAGTTGCTGATGAGCCCGCGCACCTTCACGTAGCTGCCCGCCGTGCATCCGTCCAGCGCGTCGGAGAAATCCTCCCACATGCGCGCGTCGAAGCTGCCGGTCTTGTCGCTCAGCACGGCAGCCAGATAGGCTCCGCCCTGCTTGCGCTCACGCGCCTGGATGGAAGAGAGCACGAAGTAGGAGTCGATGCTCTTGTTCTCAAACTTCGGCGCATCGACGATGAAAAAATCCTTCATGACCTCTCCATGCCCATGCTTGTACGAAATGTAGCCCGGTGCGGAAACTCCTAAGTAGAAGGCGGTGTTGCGACGGGCGCCGACGGTGGCGCAATCGGTACATCCGTAGTTGGCGCAATCGGCTTCGCAGGAGCAGGCGGAGCAGGCTCAGCGAGACGCTCCTTCTTACCCTTTTGCCTGGTCTTTTCCTTGTTGTCCTTCTTTTTCTTCTTTGCCGTGTCGCCGTTCAAACCGAGCGGCGCAGCCTGCACCTTCTCCGTATCCGTCTCCACCTCGGTCGGCGGAGCTGCACCAGCCTCGATCGGCACAGGCTTCGGTTTCGGCTTCTTCGGTGCCTCCGGATGCTGCGCGTAGCGCGTCTTCACCTTCGGCCCGGCGTGCGGCCCCAGTGGATCCTGGTCCTCGGGCACAGCCGGAGCTGCATTTGGATCGGGCAGCGCCTCAGCCACCATGCTTGTCGTTCCCTGCGCCGTGCCCACCTGGGTCGGCAACGGAGTCACCTCGCCGCCCGCCACGCTCGGCAGCGTCTCGCGCGGAGCCTGACCGAAGCGCACCTTCTCACGCTTGAGCTTGTGCGGTTTTCCGCCGGCCGTCGGCGTCTTTGCTGAAGTCGTCGCCACAGCCGGCGCCACCACCGGTACTGCCATGGGCGCCGAAGTATCGACGGCGTGCCCATGCCGGTCAAAGCGCTTCTTTTCCACTTGCACCGGCTTCTTCTTCGCCTCCGGCGGAACGTAGGCGGTAAAGATCGGCTTGGTCTGCTTGGGGCTCGCGCCTGTATCCACAAAACCCGGCTTGATATCGATGTACGCCTCTTCGCGCAACTGCGTCAGGTAGGCGCGCAGCGCGGGCTGCATCTGCTCCATGTAGACGGCCTGCTCCACCTGGTCCTCGACATCCGCCAGTGGCTGCAGGCCACCCGGCGTGTGCGTGTTCACCTTCAGCAACACAAAGCCTTGCCGCGTACGGATGGGATCGGTCACGCCGCCGGATGGCAGGATGAAAGTTTTGTCCTCCAGCGCAGGCGCCAGCGCACCGCGCTTGAACTCGCCCAGGTCGCCGCCGTCAGCCGCCGTCGGTCCGTCCGATACCTTCTTTGCCAGATCGCTGAATGTGGCACCCGCCTTCAGCTTCGCGGACACATCATCGGCCTTCGCCTTCGCCGCCGCAACCGTCGCGTCATCCGGCAGCGAGCCATCTGCCGCCGGCGTTGCGATCAGTATCTCGCTCAGCGTCACGGTCTCCTGCCGCGTAAAGTCGGCCTTGTGGTCCGCATAGTACTTGTCCACGTCCGCGTGCGAGAGCTGCAGCTTCTCCCCCACCTCATCGCGCACCACCTGCTGCGTGATCAGGCTGTTGCGGATATTTGCCTTGAAGTCCTCAAATGAGACGCCCTGGTCCTGCGCTGCCTTCTCCAGGTCTTCCATCGACGCAAAGTGGTTCTGCTTGCGAATCTCGTCCAGTTGCGTGATCACCTGCGCATCCACGTCGATCTCCAACTCTTTGCCCTTGGAGAGCAACAGCTGCTGGTCGATCAGGTCGCGCAGCAGGTTTGCCTGGCGGTCGGCGACATCGGCCGGGCTCATGCCCTGGCTCTCCTGGTCAAACTGCATCTGCGCGCGTTCCACATCCGACCGCGTAATGATCTGGTCGTTCACGCGAGCGATCACATCCTCCACCACCGTGCCGTTCGGCGTAATCGGCGCAGGAACGGGAACCGAGGCCGAGGCGGGTACGGACTTGTCAGCGGTGGGCGCTGTCTGCGCCATAGCAGCGGTAGCGAACAGGAGGCAGCATGCTGCGGTCAGAGCTTTCGTTGTTCTAAGAATCATGTATATACGGGTCTCAATCTCTCCCGGCTGTGCAGCTTTTGACGCGCAGAATCCGGTACTGTCATTCTAACTGCCCAACCCCCTGCCTTGCGAATCGAGGCTGCCGATTTCCCACCCCGGATTCCAGCCTTATTCCGGCCTGCTGCCCTGCCTCCAGACCCCTCCAGGCAGCCGTCAGGCTCACCCAGCGTTGTATACTTCGTTTTAATAGCTGCTGCGCGCTTTCGTTCTGAGGTACTGCCACCGTATGTCGTCCCGCACCCGTAGTTCGCTCTTCTCCGCCACGCTCTTTCTCGCCCTCTGCGGTCTCGCCGGCATGGCCGCCAATGAACGTGTGCGCGCCCAGTCCGCCTCTGACGAGTCCACGCTGCGCGACAGCCTGCACAAGTTCACCGACGTTTACGCCGTGGTCGAAGACAACTACGCCACGCCACTCACGAGCGACCAGGTCGACAAGAGCATCTACGACGGCGCCATCCCCTCCATGCTCCATGTGCTCGACCCGCACTCGAACTTCTTCGATCCCAAGGCATTCCACGACATGCGCGAGGAGCAGCACGGCCACTACTACGGCGTCGGCATGCAGATCCAGCCGCAGAACAGCAAGATCGTCGTCGTCGCTCCGTTTGAAGGCACGCCCGCTTACAAGGCCGGCATCCGTCCCGGCGACGTCATCCTCTTCGTTGACGGAAAATCCACCGACGGCATGGATTCCACCGCCGTCGCCGGCCTGCTCAAGGGCGCCAAGGGCACGCACGTGCAGGTCACCATGGGCCGCGAAGGCACCGAGAAGCCCCTCGTCTTCGATCTCATCCGCGATGAGATCTCCCGTCCCTCCGTCGATCTCGCTTACATGATCCGCCCGGGCATCGGCTACATCCACGTCACCAACTTTCAGGAGACCACCAGCCACGAGGTCGGCGACGCGCTCGACACCCTGCAGGCAGGCGGCCCGCTCAAGGGCCTGATGATCGACCTCCGCGGCAACCCCGGCGGCCTGCTGAACGAGGCCGTGAACATGGCCGACAAGTTCCTCGAAAAGGGCCAGATCGTCGTCTCCCAGCATGGCCGCGGCGGTCCCGACCAGGTCTACCGCGCCGACCATGGCGAAGATGGTCCCAGGTATCCCATCGTCGTGCTGGTGAACCGCAATACCGCATCCGCCGCCGAGATCGTCTCCGGCGCTCTGCAGGACCATGACCGCGCCATCATCGTCGGCGAGACCACCTTCGGCAAAGGATTAGTCCAGACCGTCTATCCCATCGCCGAAGACACAGGACTTGCGCTGACCACCTATCACTACTACACGCCCAGCGGCCGCCTGATCCAGCGCAACTATGACAACGTCTCCATGTACGACTACTTCTACGTGCGCGACTCCGCCACCGAGCCCACCGACAACAAGAACCGTGAAGTCAAGCTCACCGACTCCGGCCGCACCGTCTACGGCGGCGGCGGCATCACGCCAGACGAGAAGATCGACACCCCAAAGCCCAATCACTTCCAGGACACGCTGCTGCAGCACTACGCCTTCTTCGACTTCAGCAAGCACTACCTCGCCACTAAAACAGTCTCGAAAGATTTTGTGGTGGATGACGCCGTGCTGAAGCAGTTCAAGGATTTTCTGACGAGCGAGAAGATCGACTACACCGACGCCGACATCAATGGGGTGCTCGACTGGGTCAAGGCCAGCATCAAGAGCGAGCTCTTCACCTCGCAGTTCGGCCAGATCGAAGGCTCCAAGGTCCGCGCCGAATGGGACCCCATGATCCAGAAGGGCCTGACCTATCTGCCCGAGGCTCAGGCTCTGGAAGATCACGCCAAGCAGGCTGAGCTCATTAAGAGCGGCCCGGCTACGCCGTAGCGCACATTTCGCTCTTTTGCTTTTGGGTATTTGCTCTTTGTCTTTGGATAGGTGTGGCTTTAGCCCACACACCCAGCAGCGGTAACGAAAGGGCTTTAGCCCCTGAGGTATTCGCTGCCAAACGCGCTCACATGTAGCCGCCCTATAATGAACGTCAGTACTGTTGCGGGAGTAGTTCAGTGGCAGAACGTCAGCTTCCCAAGCTGAATGTCGCCGGTTCGATCCCGGTCTCCCGCTCCACTTCCACATTTGTCATCCTGAGCGAAGCGGCGTAGTCGAAGGATCTGCTTTCGCTCTTAGCTGTCTTTGCGATAAAGAAGATTCTTCATCGCTTCCCGTCGAGCTGCGTTCGCTTCGCCTGTCGCCTTGCGGGCGTCGTCATCCACGCCGCGTTTTGCGATCAGCTCCGTCGACTCCGGCTCGCTGCACTGCGGGCAACGGTTCGCGAAGCCGGGCTTGTCCGGCTTCAACTCGAACTCCTCTTTACAGACGACGCAGGTTTTGATCGGGAAGGCCATTTCGCTATCCATAATACGACGGAACAGACCGCCGGAGGATTTGTTGGTGGAGCTAGACGGGATCGAACCGTCGACCTCACCGTTGCGAACGGTGCGCTCTCCCAGCTGAGCTATAGCCCCATCGAATCAGAGCGCTGCATGCTTGCGCATGGCCCTCTCGATGACTTTTCAAGTTTACCAGCACCACGCCGAATGCTCAATCGTGCATGCCGTTCGTTCCAAGAGCCTTCAGAACACCTCGCCGCGCACCCTGGTGCCCGCCAGCAGCGGCTTGCGTACGTAGTGCCATACGGCACCGGCTGCGTCCGTCTCCACGGAGAGCACCGGCACCTTCAGCTCCGCGCCACTGCGTGCTGTAGCCACCAATAATCCGCTATCACCTGCTCTGAACTCGGTGCGATCAAGCCCAATCTGCCATAGCGAGACGCCGCCTTCGCGCGAGACTTCGTGGATCTCGGTCACTTCCGCTTCAAAACTCAAACCATGCACCTGTATTTTGCTTTTGCGCGCAAACCTTCGCTGGGGTGGAAAGCGCGCGTCCCAAGCCCGCCCTGAGCGGAGTCGAAGGGTGCGCGTAGCACCTCACTTCGTATCGAAGACCTGTTTGAAGACGTCGCGGAAGTCGTAGCATCCCGAGCGGCTGCTCAGCCACTCCGCCGCGCGCACCGCGCCTTCGGCGAATCCGCGGCGCGAGAAGGCCTCATGCGTCAGCACGATCCTGTCCGCCTCCGACCGCGCCTCCAGCACATGCAGACCGCTCGCATCGCCCACGCGGTGAGCCGCGATCTCGAACTTCGCCGCATCCGGATCGGCCTTGGCCAGCGTCTGCTGGATGGTGATCGCCGTGCCTGAAGGCGAATCCAGCTTCGACGTGTGGTGTGTCTCTTCGATCGCGTAAGTGTACCCCGCGCCCTTCAGCGCCTCGCCCATGGCGCGCGTCAGCTCCATCATCACCTGTACGCCGATGGAGAAGTTCGTGCCGTAGAGAAGTCCCGCGCTCTTGCGTTCGGCCAGCCCGCGCATGTCCGCCAGCTTCGCGTACCAGCCCGTGGTGCCGACCACTACCTTCGCGCCCGTCGCCAGGCACGCTCGCAGGTTCTGGACCACCGCCTCCGGCGTGGTGAAGTCGATCACCACGTCAAAGGTGGAAAGAAACGGCGGCGTCAGCGCCGTGGCGTTCTGGTTCTCGTTGACGTCGAGCACATGGACCCCGTGGCCGTGCTCCGCCGCGACCTCCGCCACCAGCTTGCCCGTCTTGCCTTGTCCCAGAACCAGTACGCGCATCGTGAGTTCCCCTAAGCCTTCGCTGCCACGGCAGTTGACAGTCCAGCCACGTCAAACACCGACGGGTCCGGATCGGCGAAGAAGACCCGGTGCAGCGAGTTCACGGCCTCTTCCACGTCCTTCTCGTCGATCATGAAGCTCATGTTGATCTCGCTCGCGCCCTGCGAGATCATGCGCACGTTCACATGCTTCACCGCGGTAAAGACCTGCGCCGCCATGCCGCTGCGGCCGCGAATGTCCTCGCCCACCAGGCAGATGAGCGCCTTGTGCGGATCCAGCTTCACCGTCGCGATCTTCTTCAGGTCCTCCACCACCGGCGCGATGTTCTGCGTCGAATCCACGCTCAGCGAGATGCTCACCTCGCTGGTCGAGACCATGTCCACCACGCACTTGTGCCTGTCGAAGACGTCGAAGACGGCCTTCATGTATCCGTATGAACCCAGCATGCGGCTCGCCACGATGTCGATGATGGTCTGCTTCCGCTTCGCCGCGATGCACTTGAACGGATTGCTGCACTTCGGCGCCTTCGCCGTGACCTCCGTGCCTTCGTTCGACGGATTGTGCGAGTTCAGCACCCACACCGGAATGTCCTTCTCCACCGCGGGCAGGATGGTAGCCGGGTGCAGCACCTTCGCGCCGAAGTAGGCCAGCTCTGCCGCCTCCTCAAAGCTGATGTGGCGCACGCGCAGCGCCCCCGGAACGATCCGCGGGTCCGTCGTCATGATGCCGTTCACGTCCGTCCATATCTCGATCGCGCCCGCGTGCAGCCCGCCGCCCACCAGCGCGGCGGTGAAGTCGCTGCCGCCGCGGCCCAGCGTCGTGGTCACTCCATCGAGCGTGGATGCGATGA
>DATMLK010000095.1:0-4534 GCA_035570215.1 Acidobacteriaceae bacterium | reverse complement strand
CGCGATGGGGTCCGCTAAAGTTTTCCCATCAATTTTCCTATCAAGGAGATAGGCCGCACTGATATAGTTCGGGCAAGAGCATTTGTACATCTTCAGGAGCTATCACGATGAAACCAGGCGAGGGTTCGGCCGCCATTATTGGGAAGTCCGTACGGATCCATGGGGAACTGACGGGCAGTGAAGATCTCTACCTGGACGGTGAGATCGAGGGTACGGTTGCGCTGACGGAGAGCCGTTTTACGGTTGGGCCGAATGCAAGGGTCTTTGCCGACATCCAGGCGCGGGACGTCATCGTCTTTGGCCGCATCGAGGGAAATATTCAGGCCACGGGACGCGTCGAGTTGCGCCAGGGATCTTCCGTGCTCGGCAATATTAATGCGCTGCGGCTCTCCATTGAAGAGAGCGCTGCCGTAAGCGGCAAGGTGGAGACCAGCGGCAAGAGCGAATCGGCTGGTTCCGTCTCCGGCCTGCGCGCGGCGATTCCGGTTGCACCCTATCCACCGGAAGAAGGCTCCGGACAGTCCAATCTTTACAAGACCGGAAACTAATTCGCTTTCTGGCCCAGAGCCGCGATGGCGCACAATGAAGAGGAGAAGAACAGAGAGTGCGGAATATCTTTGCAGGTACGGAGCCTGCTTCCACTCCGGTAGTACGTTCCCCAGGCCAGCGCGCTGCGCGTTACTCCAGCGGCTGGGTGCAGATGCGAAAATTTCTGGAGAGCCGACCGGCACTGCGCGTGCTGGATCTGGGCCCCACTTCGCCCGGGAACATCAATTATCTGACCGGACTCGGTCACAGCGTCTATATGTCTAATCTGGTGGAAGAGGCGGCGCAGCCGGAGTGGATCACCATCCACAATGGCGAAACCGAGCCGAGCTTCGATGTGGATCGCTTCATCGCCGAGCAGATGGACTTCTCCGGACGCACCTTTGACGCCGTCTTCTTCTGGGACACGGCGGACTACCTGCCGGCCTCGCTGACGGCGCCGGTCTTTCAGCGCATTCACCAGGTCATGGATCCGGAGGGCGTTCTGCTGGCGTTCTTTCATGCGCGCACCAGCGGGCCGGACACTGCCTTCCAGCGCTACCATCTCACGGACAGTGATTCGATCGAGATGCAGGCAGGGAACGAGTATCCCTTGCAGCAGGTCTTTCAGAATCGCGCCATCGAAAAGCTCTTCGGGTCATACAACGGCTTCCGCTTCTTTCTGGCAAAGGATAATCTGCGAGAGGTTCTGGTCTTCCGGTAGAGCGGAGAGCAGCGACAGGAAAATAAAGGGACGGCATCAATGCCGTCTTTTTCCATTTGCGGAAGCAGTAGCGTGTTTCCGGCCCTGCGCTGATAGAATCCGGCCCATGCGGCAAATTTCATTCCGGTTGTGGCTGCTGGCGGCGTTCTCCGGGCTTCTACAGGTGCTGCCGTTTCCCATCGCCGGGCCGGTGCCGCACTGGCGCAGCGGTCTGGTCTTCTTTGTGCTGATTCCGCTGCTGGCCGCGCTGCTGGGTAGTGATCGCGATAATCGTCCGCTGAACTGGCGGCAGACGGCCGCGCTGGGCTATCTCTCCGGGGTGATCTGGTACCTGGGAAGCTGCTACTGGATCTATCCCACGATGCACACCTACGGCGGCCTGGCACCGCCGGTCGCCTTAGGCATCCTGGTGCTGTTCAGCCTCTATCTTGGGCTCTATCACGCGTTATTCGGACTGCTGGTGGGGTTGGTGCGCGGTTCGCGTGCGCGCGCCGCCGGAGCGCTGGTGGTGGCACCGTTCCTGTGGGTTGCGGTGGAGCTGGCGCGGGCCCGCATCACTGGCTTTCCCTGGGACCAGCTTGGGGTGGCGGCGGTCAACAACTACCTGCTGACCCAACTGGCTCCCTTCACCGGCTGCTATGGACTCTCCTTCATCATCGTGCTGGTCAACGCGCAGATCGCGGCGTTCTTCGTCTTCCGCGATCGCGGCGTGCGGTTGCAGTCTCTGGCTGTGGGACTGCTGCTGGCGGTCTTCATCGTGCTGGGCGGGTGGCATGTGCACCGCTTCATGCCGTACACGGCGAATCCGCAGCAGACAGCGGTGCTGCTGCAGGAGAACCTTGAAGTCGGCGCGCTGGCTGACGGAGAGATGGCGCTTACCACGGTCTTTCCCACTACGGACGCGATGTATGCGGAGTTCGAGCGGCTGAGCCTGCATCCCACGGACCCGTTCGTGGCGCGTCGCGCGGCCGGACTGATCGGCCCGACGCAACTCATCGTATGGCCGGAGTCGCCTGCGCCGTTTCAATCCGGCGAGCCGCGTTTCGAGCGGCAGATAAGCGCGCTTGCCAGAACGGCGCAAGTGCCGGTCATCACTGACTCGGTCGCCCTGGTGCCGGACCCAACATCGCCGCGTGGATTCAAGGAGTACAACTCGGCTGCATTCTTTAATGCGGACGGTACCGACGCGGGACGTTATGACAAAGTGCACCTGGTGCCGTGGGGCGAGTATGTTCCGTACCCAAAACTATTTTTCTTCACCGGCGATCTGACGCAGGGCGTGGGGAGCTTTGATCCGGGTACCGAACGAAATGTCTTTCGTACGAACGGGCATACCTACGGCACATTCATCTGCTACGAGTCGGTCTTCGCGAACGAGGTCCGGCAGTTTGTGTTGAACGGCGCCGAGGTGCTGGTGAACATCTCGGACGACGGCTGGTATGGCGACACCGGCGCTCCGTGGCAGCACCTGGACATGGTGCGCATGCGCGCGATCGAGAACGACCGCTGGATCCTGCGCTCGACCAACACCGGCATCACCACGGCGATCGATCCCTACGGCCGCATTCGCGAACGCGCGCCGCGCCACGTGCGCACGGCGATCGCAGTGGGCTTCAACTACGAGGACGAGATCACCTTCTACACGCGCTACGGAGATGTCTTTGCGTGGACGTGCGTGGTGATCACGCTGCTGCTCGCGATCTTTGCCCTTCTCCGTATCTATCAGCCGAAAGATGATCTGGAGCAGGATCGCTGGAATGCAAAGAGCTCCGGCATATGGCCCAAGGCCGGGTAAGTCTTTTTCGTATATACGGAAATTGCAAGCGAGCAGCAAGGCTGCTTCGTGGCCACGCACCACGTCCGAAGGACGTAGAATAAAAGAATGCTGAGCGACCTCGAATTCTCCTTCTCCCCGGTCCGCGACAAGGTGCGCGACCTGCGGGAGTATCTTTGACTCCGCGCGCATCCGCAAAGAACTAGCCGTCCTTGAAGAGAAGGTAGCCGATCCCACGGTGTGGGCGGACGCGGCGCGTTCGCAGCCGCTGATGCGGGAGCGGAAGAGGCTGGAGACGCTGCTGGCCGATGACGAATCGCTGGCGCAGAAGATGGCCGACATTGAAGCGTACTTTGAGCTGGCGCGCGAGAGCGAGGCGAGCGAGCGTGAGCTTGAACCCGAGCTGAAAGCCGCCATAGTTGCCTTGAGCGCGGACGTGGAGCGTCTGGAGTCGCGCACGCTGCTATCTGAAGAAACGGACGCGTTGAATGCGATCGTCACCGTACACCCGGGCGCGGGCGGCACGGAGTCGCAGGACTGGGCCGAGATGCTGATGCGCATGTACCTGCGCTGGGCCGAGCGCCAGGGTTTCAAGACGGAGATCAACGAGATCCAGGATGGAGACGAGGCGGGGATCAAGTCCGCGACGTTCACGATCACAGGGGAGTATGCCTTTGGGCTGCTGACGGGCGAGAGCGGCGTACACCGGCTGGTGCGCATCTCTCCGTTCGACCAGGCGAAGCGGCGGCACACCTCGTTCGCCAGCGTCTTTGTCTCGCCGGAGATCGATGACTCCATCGTGGTGGATATCAAGCCGGACGAGCTGCGCATCGACACGTATCGCTCAGGCGGCAAGGGCGGACAGCATGTGAACACCACGGACTCGGCAGTGCGGATCACGCATCTGCCGACGGGGATCGTGGCGGGCTGCCAGAACGAGCGTTCGCAGCACAAGAACAAAGAGAAGGCGATGAAGATGCTGCGCTCGCGCATCTATGAGTATGAGCTGGAGAAGAAGAAGGCAACGGCGCGCAAGCTGGAGGACTCCAAACTGGAGATCAACTTCGGCTCGCAGATCCGCAGCTACGTGCTGCAGCCCTACCGCATGGCGAAGGACCTGCGCACGCGGGTCGAGGCCGGCGACGTGGACCGCGTGCTGGACGGCGGCCTGGAGCCGTTCATACGCGGCTATCTGAAGATGCGGCGCGAAGGCGGAGTGCCTGCGGCGGCGGTGGAGGACGACGTTGAATAGCGATGCCGAGATGCGCGCGATGCTGACGGAGGCGAAGACGATCGCCGTCGTCGGGCTGAGCGACGATCCGATGAAGGCGAGCCACGGCGTCTCGCGGACGATGCAGCGGATCGGGTATCGTATTCTCGGCGTAAATCCGCTGGTGCAGGGTGAGGTGCTGGGCGAGACGTGCTATGCATCACTCGCGGACCTGGTCGCGGCGGAAGGGAAGCCCGGCATCGTAAACGTCTTTCGCCTGCCGAAGTTCATTCCGGCGATC
>DATMLK010000094.1:0-12566 GCA_035570215.1 Acidobacteriaceae bacterium | reverse complement strand
CCGCCGCGGCATCGCCCGGCATATCCTTGCGCACGGTAAGGTACGCTGGCGCGGCACTGCCGCGAGCCGGACCGCTGCCTGCGCCTGCGGTATCGTGAAGCTGCAGCACCGCGCCCATATCATGATGATCAGCCGCGCTGCTGCCCGTCACGGTTCCCTTGTGTCCCTCCAGCGGCCCGGTGATCCACTCATACGCCGCGCCTCGCCAGAAATCCTGAGGCCAGGCGCTGCCCGCATTGTCATCGGCGCAGCGCAATGCATCCGCATGCAGGCAGCGCAGAATGCTCTGATAGCTGCCACCTTCAAATCCTGGATTACGCGCGACCAGGTTCTTCAGGATCATGCCGGAGTCGAAGTAATCCTGCTCGCCTAGGTTGATCCCCAGCCGCTCGACCGCCGGCTGCAGCACTGAGTCCGTTATCGCAATATCGGTAACGCCCGCGCTACCGCTGCTACCCGCCTCGGCAACGCGAGGGTGCGGATACGCCACCAGAAAGGCAGCCAGCAGCGCCGCCGCCCACGCCACGCCCCACACTCTCCTCTGCTGCTGTTTACGCATCCCATCTCCCAAGGAACTTGCTAAAATACAGATACATACGAAGCTCTCCACCCCATTAGATAGCGGACACGTGAATACCACTACCCCAAAAGATTCCTCAGCAGCGGCACCTCGCTTGGCGTATCTGCTGAGTCAATACCCCGCCGTCTCCCACACCTTCATTCTGGATGAGATAACCGGCCTGCGGCAGATGGGTTTCACCATCGAAACCGCCTCCATCAACAATGCCGCCACGGAGCGCCCGCTCACTCCGGAAGAGACCGTTGAAGCCAACAGCACATACTACGTCAAGAAGCAGGGCCCGCTTCGCGCTCTCACCATCGCCGCGCGAACGCTCTTCACCCGGCCGCTCGTCTTCTTCCGCGGAGTCATCGCGGCGCTCACCGGCGTCGGTGTGGACCCCTACCGTATTCTCTTTGCGGCCTTCTACTTCATCGAAGCCTTGATCGTTGTGGAATGGATGCGCGAGCGCGATCTGCATCATCTCCACGTCCACTTCGGCGGTTCGGTATCGAACATCGCCCGCATCGCGGGACTCGCCGCTAAAGTGCCCTATTCCATCACCTTTCACGGCCCCGGCGAGTTCTTCGATCAGGAGCAGTTCCTTGTACGCCGCAAGGCGGAGGATGCGGCATTTACCCTCTGCATCTCTGACTTCGGCCGCGGCAGCGTGATGCGCATGATCGCGCCCAAACACTGGCCGCGCATCCACACTGCCCGTCTCGGCGTGGACACATCGCTCTTCGTCGCGCGCACCCCGCGCAGCATCGCCGTTCCGGTGCAGATTCTCTGCGTCGGCCGCCTGGTTCAGGTCAAAGGCCAGCGCGTTCTGCTGGAGGCCGCCGGCCTGCTTGCCGCGCGAGGCCATAACCTGCACATCAGCTTCATCGGCGAAGGCCCGGATGCCGCCGATCTCGCCGCCTGTGTCTCCACCCTCGGGCTCGACGACTCCATCTACTTCCTCGGCCCGCTTACGCATGCCCAGATCTGCACCCGTCTCGCCGAGGCCGACGTCTTCGTTCTGCCTAGCTTTGCCGAAGGTATCCCCGTCGCTCTCATGGAGGCCATGGCCACGCAGCTCGCCTGCGTCAGCACATGGAGCTCCGGCATCCCGGAGCTGATCACCCATGACACGGACGGCCTGCTCGTCCAGCCGGGTGCGGTGGTGGATCTCGCTGATGCCCTGGAATCGCTGCTCACCAGCCCGCAGCTTCGCGCACGCCTCGGCATCGCCGCACGCCAGCGCGTGATGCGCGCCTACGAGCAGCGCACCAATCTGGAACACACCGCCGAGCTGCTCCGCAAACACATTGCCCCATTGCCGGAACAGGCAGCAAAATGAGCCCCGCGCCGAACACAGCCGCGCCGGATGTCTCCATCCTCATCGTCTCGCTCAACACCCGCGATGTGCTGCGCCGCTGCCTGAAAGAACTCGCCGAAGAGATTGCCAGGACACCGCAATACTCGGCCGAAATATTCGTGGTCGACAACAACTCCCGCGACGGCTCGCCCGCGATGGTCCGCGAGGAGTTTGCCGGGATTAAGCTGATCGAAACCGGCGTCAACCTCGGCTTCGCCGGTGCCAACAACGTCGCCATGCGCGTCGCCGGCGGCCGTTACATCCTTCTGCTCAACTCCGACGCTTTTCTGCAGTCCGGTTCGCTGCGTCTCGCCGTGGAGCATATGGACGCCAACCCCAATGCCGGTCTTGGTGGCGCACGTCTCATCGGCGAAGACGGCGCGTGGCAGCCCTCGGCACGCATGTTCCCTACGCCGCTGCATGAGATGATCACCTACGCCGGCCTCGCTGCAAAGTTCCCGGAGTCGAAGTTCTTTGGCCGCGGCGACCGCACCTGGGCAGACCCCCTGCAGCCCGCAGCGGTCGACTGGGTGCCAGGCGCCTTCATGATCATTCGCAAAACCGTGCTCGATCAGGTCGGCCTCTTCGACGAGAACTTCTTCCTCTACTACGAGGAGGTCGATCTCTGCCGCCGCATCCGCGCCGCCGGCCACCAGATCTGGTACTGGCCAGACATCGTCGTCGTCCACATCGGCGGCGAAAGCTCCCGCCAGATGGGCCACATGAGCGTCATCGGCTCGCAGCTCACGCTCTGGCGGATGCGTGCCATGCTGCTCTACTTCCGCAAGCACCACGGCAGCGGCGCAGGAGTAATGCGCGCCCTTGAAGGCTCCTACTACCGCCTGCGCGCCTGGCATAACCGCCACTCCCATCATCCGGAAGCAGCCCAGCGCGCCGCCTACAGCACCACGCTCGCCGATTCGCTCCATCAGGCCTGGCAGGAGACCAAAGGTGGTCGCATCTCCCCGCCGCAGCCGTGGTAAAAGTCTTTAGGTAAAGTGTTTTAAAATAACTATGAGCTTTTCACAATACTGGCGCGAACAGACCAGCCTCGGCTATGCCATGGCGCAGAATGACCCGCGCGCCGCGCGCAGGAACATCCTGATGGCGCTCCTGCTCATCCTGCTCTTCAACATCTGCGTGTTCTACGCTCTGGCCGCATCGTCGCTCTGGCCGCTGATCTTCGGCGTTGTCTTCTTAGCCTGGCTCGCGCAGCGCCATGCGATCCGCAATCGCAACAAGTCGCTTCGCATCCGTGAACGGCTTCTCCTCGGCGTTCAGGCGAACCTGAACCAGATTCCCATCTTCATCGGCCAGCTCGGCTATCGGATCAGCCGCACCCGCCGCCGCAAAAGCCGATAAACTAGAGCCTCATGCGACTCTCGCCCACATTCCTGCTCTCCGCCACGGACCCGGCTCACTTCCCCACCGCCGCCAAGACGCACAACGCCCCCGAGGTCGCATTCCTCGGCCGTTCCAACGTCGGCAAATCCAGCTTGATCAACGCTCTGCTCGGCTCCAAGCAGGCACACGTCTCCTCCACACCCGGCCGCACGCGCGCCATCAACTTCTTCGCCCTGCATGAAGGCACGGGCGCCGAGAAAAAGCTGCGGCCCGACCTCATCCTCGCAGACCTGCCCGGCTACGGCTACGCCAAGATCTCCAAGTCCGTCTCCGCCGAATGGCCCAGGTTCATCGAGCCGTACCTCGCAGAGCGCGAGAGCCTCGCTCTCTGCGTCTGCCTCATCGACACCAATATCCCTCCGCAGGGCAGCGACGCGCATCTGCTGGACTTCCTGCGCCAACTGGAGCGTTCCTTTGTCGTGGTGGGCACCAAGGCCGACAAGCTCTCGAACAATACGCTGAACAAGCAGCTGGCGCTGCTCAAGCGCGAGCATCAGCTGGAGGAGATTCTCCCCTGCTCGGCAAAGACCGGAGCCGGCCTCAAAGCTCTCTGGTCGCGACTCATGCTCGCCACCGGAAAATAATTTATCTGCTCGGATCAGAGAAAACTCATCACGGATTTTAAAAAGCGGCACGGATTAAACTAATTATGTTTTATCCGTGTGCTGTGTTTTTATCCGTGGAAGGCTTTTATATTGCGCTGGACTGTTCACCACGTACTGTACGATGTCCCGTCCGTTGCCAGCTCCTGCGCTCCGCTGTGCACATTCGTGATTCCGGGATCGGTCTGGTCGAGCGAGTACATCGCGTCGTCCTGCGAGGTCATCCACGTATCGCTGCGCCGCGTGATCGGGTCCACCGGTATGCTCTTCAGATAGCCGGAGGAGACCAGGTCGTCCAGGCCCTGCGGCCCCTTCTGCTTGTCCAGCGTGTAGCTGTCGATGGCCTTGCGCATCGTCTGCAGATCTTCTTTCAGCACGGCCTCGCGCGCTATCTGCACGTCATGCTCATAGCTCGGCACCGCGATGGCCATCAGGATGCCGATGATCAGCATCACGACCATCAGCTCCACCAGCGTGAAGCCTGCCTGATCATTCTTTCTGCGAATTGTCATGCGGCTCGTCATCGTTACCAGTCCGAGTACTTCGTGCCGTCCAGCGCTACGCCATCGCTCTTGGTGTAGACGTCGAAGACATTCTCCCCGCCGCCGTCGCCTCGCGCATCATCCTGCATGGAGCGCGTGCCCCAGTCCGTGCTGTTCGTCATCGGGTCCGTAGGGATCGCCCGCAGGAACTTCAGCTTCTTGTCCAGCACGGTCTCGCCGTCCACCAGCGTTTGCAGGTCCGGCGGATAGTTGAAGCTGTCGGCCTTCGTCTGGAACGCGCCTTTGTCAGCCGCGTCCTTGTAGGCATCGATGGCGTCGCGCATCATCCACAGGTCGTAGCGCAGCTCTTTCTCTTTCTGCCGCTTCACTTCGAAGCGTGCGATCGGCAGAGCGGCACCCGCGAGTATGCCGAGGATCGTGATCACGATAATGAGCTCGACGAGAGTCAGGCCGCTCTCGTTCAACCTCTTCTTCCGTTTTGCCGCAATCTTTCCGTGCAGCATAATCTCTGTTCAACCTCATATCGTTTCTGCGAGCGAAGCGAGCGATTCAAGCCTGTCCTGAGCCCAGTCGAAGGATCCGCGCAGGACCACCTACTTCACATACACGATGGATTGTGAGCCCACGGTCGCGAGGCTCACCTGCGCGCTGTTCTTTGCACCCACCTTCACCAGGGTCACCTGCGTACTGCCTGCCGCGGTCGTCTTGAACGTCAGCGTGCACAGCGTACCCTGCCCGCTCACGCCCAGCACATTCGGCGGACGCGCTATGCTGATCGTCACCAACCCCGCTCCGTCATCCCGGTGCACCAGCGCCACGGCCTGTCCATCGCGGCCCAGCATCTCGCCGGCATCCACATTCACCAGGCTCAGCACCTTGGGATCGAACTTCACCTGCATCGGCACGGAGAAGAGATCGCGCGCATTCTGCGCCATCACCGCCATCTGGAAGGTGCTGCCCAAGGTCTGCGTGCTTACCGGCGGCATCACGTTCAGCGCCACCGGCGGCGCGGAGTCCTGCGCCTGCTGCTGCTGCATCTGCGCCGCCGCCAGGCTCGCCGCATCCGATGCATTCATGCTGCCACCCGGAGCGTTGCCCGTCCGCAGCTGCTGGTCCATATTCGCGGCCGCCAGGTTCGCCGCCGCGCCGGACGTCATATTCTTGTTCGGGCTGGGAAGCGGCGGGTTGATGCCGCCGTTCGTCGCCACCGGCACCTGCGCCGAGTCCGGATTCCGGCCCGGCGAGCTGTCATCGTCCGTATCATCCGAATCGGGGTCGCGGCGCAGCTCGATCTCCTGGTTCGTGCCGGTATCAATGGCGCGCGTATTCAGCGGGCTTATCACCTGCTCGCGCACAATGTGCGGAATCAGCAGGAAGACGATCTCATCCTGGCTGTTGTCCGTCGTGTCGGTCGAGAACAGATACTTCAGCAGCGGGATCTGACCCAGTCCGGGCATGCCCGAGATGGATTTGTCGTTGTCCTGCTCCAGCAGGCCGGCCAGGATGCTGGGCTCGCCCTCCCGCAACTGGACCTCCTGCTCGATCACGCGCTGCGAGATGATCGGCTCGGTCACGCCGCTGATCGTCGTCGAGCCGCTCTGCGTCGAGACCTCGATCTTCATCTTCAGCGATATCTCGCGGTCGTAGTGCACCGTCGGGGTCATGGCGATGTTCACGCCCACATCAAGATACTGGAACTGGGTCTGCACGCCCAGCGAAACCGTAGAGGCCGCGGCGCCGGCAGAATAAGACCCGGTCGCGACCGGGATCCTGGAACCGATCTTGAGCGTGGCCTGTTGTCCGTCCGTGGCCCGTATGCGCGGATTCTGCAGCACCCGCGTGTCCGAGTCGCTCAACAGAAGATTCGCGGTCGCATTGCCCACCGTCACGGCAAAATTGTTCGCATTCAGGTTGCCGAGACTATTCAGCGTAAGGCTTGATCCGGTGGTCGTGGTCGTACCCGTGGTCGTGGTCGATGCCGCCGCCTGCTCCTGCGAAAGCGACTGCAGCGTGACGCCGAAGGTCTGCGGCAGCGTAATGCCCAACTGTCGCATCTTGTCCTTGCTCACTTCCAGGATCGCCACGTCCACCACAACCTCCGGCTTCGTGCGGTCCAGGTCATTGATGAGCTTCTCGGCCAGCAGAAGCTGGTCCGTGGTGGCGCGCATCACAATCGCGTTCTGCGTGGGTACAAGATAGATCTTTACCGTCGGGTCCAGCAGGTTGCGCAGCGCCGTGGTGATCTCATTGGCATCGTTCTGCTCGGCCGCATTCGTCAGATAGAACGTCTGCACCGCGAGACTCTCGAGATCGTGGCGCTTGGTCTGCGTGTCCTGCGCCACAAAGATCGTGTTCGGCGTCTCCACCTTCCAGAATGTGCCTGCGATGGCGTCTACGATGCGCAGCGCGTCCTCCAGCGACACATTCGTCAGGTCCACCGGAATGCGCTTGGATTGCAAGTCCGGGTCAAAGAGAACATTCAGGCCGGCTGCTTTGCCGATCGCCTGGTAGATGACCTTGGAATCCTCCACCATGTGCAGCGTGATCGGATCGTTGGAGATCGGTTTCAGCTCGATCGGCCCGCTCAGCGAGCCGACATCCCTCAGCGTCTCATCCTGCTGCGACATCTGCTGGCTCTGCGGATTCCCCTGTCCCGGCGCCGGCAGCGCCATCTGCTCCTGGCGTGTCTGGTCGATCTCCTGCTGCGCCGCCTGGTTGGACGGGTCGATCTCCAGCGCGCGCATGTACTGGGTCAGCGCCGCGGCAGGGTCGCCCATGGCGCGGAGTTTGCGTCCCTGGTCCACATGCTGCGCCGCCGCCTGAAAGCGTACCCGCTCGTAGTGCGTCTTATAGGCCAGGTTCTTGGGATGCTTCTCGTAGGCGTGTTTGTAACACTCAAACGCGGTGTCGTAGTCGCCGCGCGCTTCGGCATTCTCGCCCTTCTTCACCCATGAGCCCGCCGATTGCGCTTTCGCGGACGGCACAACCACAACGAGCAGAAGGAGGACGGGCAGCGCTCTCCATAAAAATGACTTCAGCCGATCCATTCCACTCCCTGTCTTGCTCTTGAAAAGTCTTTTGCTGTCTCGAAAATACAGGTCTTGCCTTTGGACGCACGCAAACCCACTTCATCACAACACATTGGCCTGTTTTTGCGGATACCCCTCCAGGGCAGTATCTGAAGGGGCCGGTAACACCCCGGCCGGGCGTCGTTCCAGGCTGTCTGAACAGGGCCAAGTATAACATTCAGCGCAACCTGTCCTGAGCGGAGCGAAGGATGCTACCTTAGGCTTTTACGCCCATGGCCCGCACCCCCACACCCACGACGCCCAACGCTCCCAAGCCCACGGCCAAGCCCGCGCGCCCGCGCGATCCCGTCGCCTCCGGCGAGCGCGACGCCGCCTTCAACCGCTCCGCCAGCTTCAACTACTTCCTCTCCGACCGATTCGAGGCCGGCGTCTCCCTCCGCGGCACCGAGGTCAAATCCATCCGCGAAGGCAAAGCCAACCTCAAGGACGCCTACGGCCTGCTTAAGGACGGCGAGCTCTTCCTGCTCAACGCGCACATCGGCCCGTTCTCGCACGGCAACGCCATGAACCATGACGCGCTCCGCACCCGCAAACTTCTCCTGCACAAGACCGAGCTCCGCAAGCTGGCAGGCAAAGCCAGCGTGAAGGGCTACACCCTTATCCCCACTCGCCTCTACTTCCGTAAAGGCCGCGTCAAGTGCGAGATCGCCCTCGCCAAAGGCAAGCAGGAGTGGGATAAGCGTGAGACCGAGCGCAAACGCGAAGGCGACAAGGAAGCCAAGGCCGCCATCGCCCGCAGCCAGCGCCGCTAGTACAGGCACGAACTGGGTGCCCCATTCATCGCGGTCTCATCGCGATGGGTGGGACATCGTCGCGTAGCGACGATCGCCTTCATCCATTACGATAGAAGACGATGAACACCAAGCTGCTCGCCCAATCCCCCGCTACCTTCGCCACGCCCCTCCTCGCCGTCTTCGCCGCCGACGCCTCCACGGGCAAAGACCCCGAACCCAAACTTCTCACCACCAACGACGCCATCCTCAAAGCCGCGTCCACCGTCCTCGCAACCGGCGAGTTCAAAGCCGGCCTCGGCGAAACTCTGCTGCTCCATGCACCCTCCGGTCTCGCCGCGCAACGTCTCCTCATCGTCGGCCTCGGCAAAGCTGCCGACGTCACCATTCACGAGCTGCGCAAGGCCGCGGGCACCGCCGTCCGCTTCGCCAAACCCCGCGCCATCCGCGACCTCGCCCTCGACTTCCCATCCACATCACTCGAACCCGGCCCATCCGCCCGCGCCATCGTCGAAGGCGCCTCCATCGCCGACTTTGACCCCGATACCTACCGCTCCGACCGCAAGGACCAGAGTCTGCAAACCTTCACACTGCTCGCCGCAGATGCCGATGCCATCGCCGCCGGCTTCGCCGAAGGCGAGATCCTTGCCCATGCCCAGCTCTTCGCACGCACACTGGTCAATGAGCCCGGTAATATCCTGGTTCCGCTCGCACTCGGCCGCCGCGCCAAGACAGAACTCGAGCCGCTCGGCATCAAAGTCGACGTCTTCTCCACGGAGAAGCTCCACGAACTAAAAATGGGTTCCTTCTGGGCCGTCGCGCAGGGTTCTGAAAATCCCCCCGCGCTCATCGTCATGACCTATGAGCCGAAAAACCCCAAATCGAACGACGTCATCGGCCTCGTAGGCAAAGGCATCACCTTTGACACCGGCGGCATCTCCATCAAGCCCGCCGACGGCATGGAGAAGATGAAGTACGACATGGCCGGAGCCGCCGCCATGATCGGCGCCATGCGCGCCATCGCCGAGCTCAAGCCCGCCGTCAAAGTCATCTCCGTCGTCTGCTCCGCCGAGAACATGCCCGACGGCAAAGCCTACAAACCCGGCGACGTCGTCACCGCCATGTCCGGCAAGACCATCGAGGTCATCAACACCGACGCCGAAGGCCGCCTCGTCCTCGCCGACGGTCTGCACTACGCCAAAACGCTCGGCTGTACGCACCTGATCGACGCTGCCACACTGACCGGCGCCTGCGTCGTCGCGCTCGGCATGTTGAACGCCGGCGTATTTTCAAATGATGAAGCCGCATACGAGAAATTCAATAAAGGACTCGACCAGACCGGCGAGCACTACTGGCGTCTGCCCTGCACCGCCGAGTATCGCGACCTCATCAAGTCCCAGATCGCCGACATCATGAATACCGGCGGCAGCCGCTGGGGCGGTGCCATCACCGCGGCCATGTTCCTCAAGGAGTTCGTCGGCGACACACCCTGGATCCATCTCGACATCGCCGGCCTCGCCTGGATCGAAGAGACCAGGCCCTGGATCGCCAAAGGTCCCAGCGGCATCGCTGTCCGCTCTATTGTAGAGTGGGTCAGGAGTTTCTGAGTCTTTTTGCAAGGCCACAGCGTATCCTCGACATCATGACCCCAGCATGCACGATTTTGCTCGTCGATGATGACCCCGCGCTGATCGCCGTCTTCGCGATGGTGTTGCAGCGTGGCGGATACAGCGTTCTGACCGCCGGCAGCGCCGGGCAGGCCCTGGAACTGCTGAGCAGCCACACCGTCTCCGCCATCATCACCGACCTGCACATGCCTACGCTGGAAGGCGCCGGTCTGCTCGCGCAGGTCGCCGCGGGCAAAAACCCAATTCCCGGCATCCTGATAACCGGTTCCGGCGAATTGGAGGAGCAATATACCAACGCACCCGGCGTCTCCGCCATTCTCATCAAACCCATCGTGAACCGCGTCCTGCTCCGCACCCTGGAACGCGTACTGGCAAAGAAAAAGGGCGGAGAGTCCTCTCCGCCCAAATAGTTGGCAACCACATCTAGGACGCCTTGCTGTACTCGGCCGTATCGGCCTGAAGCACCTCAATGATCTTTTTGTTGAATGACAGAATATCCCCCGGATTGCGGCTGGTGATCAGGCCTTCATCTTCCACGACCTCCTCATCGACCCAGTTCGCACCCGCATTCCTCAGATCCGTCTGCAGCGATGGCCATGAGGTCAGCATCCTGCCGCGCACCAGGTCCCCTTCGATCAACGTCCATGGCCCATGGCAGATCGCCGCAATCGGCTTGCACCGGGCGGCGATCTCCATCACGAAGTTCACTGCATCCGGGTCCGCGCGCAGCTTGTCCGCATTGATCACTCCGCCGGGCAACAGCAGCATGTCGTAATCGTCCGGCTCGGCATCGCTCAGCGTCACCTCCACGTCCACTGAGTCGCCCCAGCCGGTCTTGTCCCAGGACCTGATCTTTCCGCTCCTGATCCCTTCCTCCGGCGCGATTACATCGACCCTTGCGCCTGCGTTCTCCAATGCTTCCTTCGGCTTTTCCAGCTCCGACTGCTCGAAACCTTCCGTCGCCAGAATCGCAATCCTCTTCCCCTTAAGCGTGTTATTACGCATGATTTTCCTCCGGTTGGTCTTTCGCGAGATGTGTCGTTCTCGCGTTTAGACGCTCGCCGTTGTGTGTAAATGTGTGCAAAACGCAGAGAGCTGCAATGGGTTTTGAGCAGAGAGGAAAATAAGTTGCGCACATCGCAACCGCCGCAGCAGACTCGCTTTAGCTGGGTGCCTTGTCTCTGAGGGAGGTGCGGGCTTCAACCCGCACCTTACAAGGCTTTATGGAAAGGGGCTTTAGTCCCTGAGGCATTCACATTACATCCGGCGCCGTGATCCCCATCCAGCCCAGCGCCCGCGTCAACTCCCGCTTCGCCACCGCCGCCGAAGCCAGCAGCAGCGCCTTCCGCGCCTCATCCGTCTCATTCAGGATGTGGTAGCGGTGATAGAAGTTGTTGAACTGCTGTGCCAGCTGGAACGCATACTTCGCCAGATACGCAGGCTCCGCCGCCGCGATGCTCTGATCTAATACCAGCGACAGCTTTGAGGCTGTGAGCCACAGCTCCCACAGCCCGTCGTCAGCAAGTTCCTTCTTCGCCGTCGCGCGCGTGTCGTCCGAATTCAGCCACTCGAGTGCGTTCGTCTCGCTCACGCCGGCCTTGCGAAAGATATTCGCCGCCCGCACCACTGCATACTGCACATACGGTCCGGTCTCACCCTCGAAGCTCAACGCATCGCGGAAGTCGAACGCGATCACGCTGTTCCGCGTGAACTTCAGCATGAAGTACCGCAGCGCCCCGATCGCGATCCGCGTCGCCGTCTCCACCTGCACCGCCGCCGTCATCTCCGCATTGCGCGTAGACACCTCATGCAGCGCCGCCGCGATCAGCTTATCTAATAGATCGTCCGCCTTCACGCCAAAACCCTTGCGCCCGCTCACCTCGACATACGGCCGCAACTTATCTTCGTCGCTCACCGCATACCCCAGCTCCGCCGCGCACCGCGGCGTCAGCGCCACCATCTCGTAGTTCAAATGCGTGTAGTGGTCCGCCGCCTCGGTATATCCCATCCCCTGCAACGCCAGCCGTACATTGTTCTGCGGATCGTTCTGCCGCGAATCGATCACGTTATAGATCGCATCCGCCTTGCCGAAGAACGGATGCTCTTCCTCCCCATCCATCGTCGAGATCCAGCAAGTATGTTCGGGATACTGATGAAACTTCGCATATCCGAAATCTTTCCCCAGCAATCCAAACTTCCACAGGTGATACGCAATGTCCTTGCCGACGTACGTCACCGTCCCATTCGAGCGCACAATAACTTTGGCATCTTCATCGGGACCATCTACTTCTTCCGCCTGCACAGTCCCGGCCCGCTTCATCACCCAGCAGCCATTGTTCTTGCCTTCAGTCTCGAAATAGAGCACACCCTTGGCCTTCAACTGCTCAAAAGCCAGGTCCCAAAAGTGCAAATGAAGAATCTCGCTCTCGCGCGGCAGCAGATCGTACTCGATACCAAGCCGCAGCATCGTCTCCAGATGCCGCCGCAGCACGGCGGTCGAGATGATCTCTCCGATCTGCGCCGCGTCGTTGCCGCCTTTTTCGATCAGGTGCAGCGTGTCGAGCCTTATCTGCCTGCGCGCCTTCTTCTCCGCTTCGTCCGCGTCATACCACTGCGAGACGCGCGCGTACAAATCCCAGCAGTAGTAGTCGATGCGCTCGCCGCTCGCCACAAGTCTGGCCATCAGCGCT
>DATMLK010000093.1:0-11199 GCA_035570215.1 Acidobacteriaceae bacterium | reverse complement strand
AGGCGGCGGTGGGGTACTATCCGGGCGGCATCGGCAAGTTCGCGGCGGAGACACCGCTATGCCCGGTGATGCTGCACTTCGGCGCGAAGGACGACCACATCGGGCCAGACCAGCGCGACCCGGTGAAAAAGAACCATCCCGAAGTGGAGATTTACATGTATGCAGACGCGGGGCATGCCTTCGATCGCAAGCCGGACCCGGAGGCCTATGTAGCCGACGCATCGAAGCTGGCGCGGGAGCGGTCGGTGGTGTTTTTGAAGAAGAATCTGGCGAGTTAGGCCCCGGTTTTCCTCATCCGGCACGACCAGCGCGGCGGGTTTAAAATGGTGGTATGGCCGCCGAGTTCACCCACCTCCATCTGCACACGGACTATTCGCTGCTGGATGGCGCCTGCGATGTGGACAAGCTGATGAAGCACGTCGCCAGGATCGGCCAGAAGGCCGTGGCGATGACGGACCACGGGAATATCTACGGCGCGGTGCACTTCTTTGACGCGGCGCAGAAGCAGGGCATCAAGCCCATCCTTGGCTGCGAACTCTACATCTGCAAGAACGAGGACCACCGCGATCTCGCCGGTGAGTACAACCACATGCTGGTGCTGGCGGAGAACGAGGCGGGGTATCGCAACCTCGTCCGGCTCACCAGCGAGGCGGCGCTGCATGGGTTCTATCGCAAGCCGCGCGTGAGCAAGGCTTTTCTGACGAAACATGTCGAGGGTCTGATCGGCTTTTCGGGGTGCCTGGCGGGTGAGCTCTCGCAGCACCTGATGGCCGACGACTACGAGAAGGCTAAGCAGACGGCGGGGCAGTACCAGGACATCTTCGGCAAGGGGAACTTCTTTCTCGAGGTGCAGGACCATCACCTGCCGCCGGACGCGAAGGTGTCCAAGGCGATGTTCCAGCTGGAAAAGGATCTGAATATTCCGCTGGTGGCGACGAACGACAGCCACTACGTCTCCGACCAGGACAGCCGCGCCCACGAGATCCTGCTCTGCGTGCAGACCGGCGGGTCCATGAACGACCCCAAGCGATTCAAGTTCGACACGCAGGAGTTCTACATCAAGACGGCCGCGCAGATGGCCGAGCTCTTTCCGCAGAATCCCGAGGTGCTGACGGCCACCATGCAATTTGCAGACCGGTGCAACCTGACGCTGACGAAGGTCGATAATCCTTTCCCGGAGTTTCCGCTGCCTGCCGGCGAGACGATCGACAGCTACTTTGCGCGCATCTGCCATGAAGGCTTTGCCATGCGGCGCGAGACGGCGATGAAGCATCTGCAGAGCCGCGGGCTGATGCGCAAGTCGCTGCCGGAGTATGAGGCGCGGCTTGCGCGCGAGATCGAGTGCATCCAGCAGATGAAGTTTCCGGGCTACTTCCTGATCGTGTGGGACTTCATCAAGTACGCGCGCGAGCAGGGGATCCCGGTGGGGCCGGGGCGTGGGTCGGCTGCCGGGTCGCTGGTGGCGTATGTACTTGGCATTACCGACATCGATCCGCTGCAGAACGAGCTGCTCTTCGAGCGGTTCCTGAATCCGGAGCGCGTGTCTTTACCCGATATCGACATCGACTTCTGCATGAACCGCCGCGGCGAGGTCATCGAGTACGTGCAGCGCAAGTACGGGCGCGAGCAGGTGGCGCAGATCATCACCTTCAATACGATGGCGGCGAAGGCGGCGATCAAGGACGTCGGACGGGCGCTGGATATGCCGTACGGCGAGGTAGACCGCATCGCGAAGATGGTGCCGGCGACGATCGGCATCAGCATTGAGCAGGCGATGAAGGATTCGCCGCCGATGGCGCAGGCGTACGAGAGCGATGCGAAGATCCGCGAGGTGATCGACGCGGCGATGCGTCTGGAGGGCCTGGTGCGCGGTGCGGGCGTGCATGCGGCGGGCGTGGTGATCGCGCCGCAGCCGCTGACGGAGCTGGTGCCGCTCTCGCGGAGCAAGAACGAAGAAATTGTGACGTCGTACGATATGAAGTCCATCGAGAAGATGGGCCTGCTGAAGATGGACTTCCTCGGGCTGACGACGCTCACCGTTATTGACGACGCTCTGAAGATGATCAAGGCGAATCGCGGCGTGGAGGTCGATCTGGCGACGATCCCGCTGGATGATGCGAAGACGTATGAGAAGGTCTTTCACCGGGCTTTGACGAGCGGCGTCTTCCAGTTTGAGTCCGGCGGCATGCGCGACGTGCTGCGGCGGTACAAGCCGAATTCGGTCGAGGACCTGACGGCGTTGAATGCGCTGTACCGGCCCGGACCGATCCAGGGCGGTATGATCGACGACTTCATCGAGCGCAAGTGGGGACGGAGAGCCGTTGCTTATGATCTGCCGGAGCTGGAGCATCTGCTGCGCGAGACGCTGGGCGTCATCGTCTACCAGGAGCAGGTGATGCAGATCGCGAACGAGGTGGCGGGATACTCGCTCGGCGAAGCGGACCTGCTGCGGCGCGCGATGGGCAAGAAGGATCCGGCGGAGATGGCGAAGCAACGCGAGCGATTCATGAGCGGCGCGGCGATCAAGAAGCATCCGAAGGAGACGGCGGGCAAGCTCTTCGACCTGATGGAGCAGTTCGCGGGGTACGGCTTCAACAAGTCGCACTCGGCCGCGTATGCGCTGCTGGCGTATCACACGGCCTATCTGAAGACGCACTATCCCACGGAGTTCATGGCGGCGCTGCTGACGAGTGAAACGTCGAAGCCGGAGAATGTCGTCAAGTACATACAGGAGTGCCGCGAGCTCGACATCGCCGTGCAGCCGCCGGATGTGCAGAACTCGGCGGCGACGTTCACGCCAGTGGGCGACGTGATTCGCTTCGGACTGACGGCGATCAAGAATGTCGGCGGCAATGCGATCGAATCGATCCTTACGGCAAGAAATAAGCTGCGTGCGCAAGGTAAGCCCGGCTTCGCCAGCTTCTGGGAGTTCTGCGAACTGGTGGACCTGCGCCTGCTGAACAAGCGCGTGCTGGAGTCGCTGATCAAGTCTGGCGCGATGGATTGTTTTGGGTCGCGGGCGGCGGTGACGGCGGCGGTGGACAAGGGAATCGAACGGGCGCAGAAGTCGCAGCGCGATGCGGAGAGCGGGCAGCATGGCCTCTTCGGCATCTTCGACGACGGACCTGCCACGAACGCGAAGGTAGACGCGCTGCCGAAGGTTCCCGAGTGGGAAGAGCATACGCGGCTTCAGAACGAGAAGGATGTTCTTGGGTTCTTCGTCTCCGGGCATCCGATGGATAAGTATGCGGAGAAGCTTCGCAATCTGAAGGTGGTGACGACCGCGGCCGCGCTGGAGATGAAGCCGGAGCCGCAGCAGTTCCGCCGGGGGCAGGAGCCGCAGAATGAGATCTCTATCGCTGGCGTGATCACGGGCTTGAAGGTGGCGAAGTCGAAGCGGTCGGGCGAACTGTATGCGCAGGCGGCGCTGGAGGATACGGTCGGCAAGATCGAACTGATCGCGTTCCCGCAGAACTACGAGAAGCTGGCGGAGAAGCTGAAGATCGATGTGCCGGTGATCGTGCGCGGCTCGCTGCGCGGCGAAGAGGATTCGTCGCCAAAGCTGGCGATCAGCTCGATCCAGGCGCTGGAGGATGTGAAGATCAAGCTGCCGGAGGCGCTGCGCATCACTGTGCCCCTGCAGAGCGAGGATGCTGCATTGATGGAAAAGCTGGTGGCAGTCTTCGCGGATACGCCGGGTGAGGGCAAGGTGTTGCTGGACCTGCTGGAGCCTGGCGAGTTCTGCGCCGTGCTGGAGCCTCAGGGGATGATGGTGGCGGCGGATAGGCTGTTCATCGACCGCGTGGAAGAGATCGTGGGCGCGGGCGCGGTGAAGATCATTAGCTGAGTGTTACGCGCACGGTGAATAGCTCGTTCTGGGCTCATACAATACGGGAAATGTAACGGTTAGCCCATTTCGTTACAATGGATGTGTAGGCAGGCATCGAGATGGCAGACCAGGAAATCAAAGAACCGGCAGTTCAGACACCTCCGGCCGCTCCCGCTCCACCGCCACCGGCGGCATGGATCAAGACGGAGATGGCGCGGCACCCGCAGCGGCCCTATCCCATGGACTACATCGAAAATCTGTTCACCGACTTCAGCGAGATTCACGGCGACCGCGCATTCGGCGACGATCCGGCGATGATCTGCGGCATGGCCCGCTTCAACGGCGAGGAGTGCCTGGTCATCGGCAACCTGAAGGGCCGGTCCACAAAAGAAAAGGTGCAGCGCAAGTTCGGCATGCCGGATCCCGAGGGCTACCGCAAGGCGCTGCGCGCGATGCGGATCGCGGAGAAGTTCCAGCGGCCGATCTTTACCTTTGTGGATCTCGCCGGCGCGAACCCTGGGCTGGGCGCGGAGGAGCGCGGGCAGGGTGAGGCGATTGCGCGCAACCTGCTGGAGATGTCCCGGCTGCGCGTACCCACGATCGCGACGATCACGGGTGAAGGCGGATCGGGCGGGGCGCTGGCGCTTTCGGTCGCGGACAGAGTGTTGATGCTGGAGAACGCGATCTACTCGGTGATCTCGCCGGAGGGTTGTGCATCTATCATGTGGAAGGACCCGCAGAAGCGGCAGCAGGCGGCCGCGGCGTTGAAGATCTCCGCGGGTGATGTGAAGGCGCTGGGTTGCGTTGACGATATTATTCCGGAGCCTGCAGGCGGTACGCAGGCGGACAGTATCGCGGCGATGGAGCTGGTGCAGCATAAGCTGGCGCGCCACCTGGCGGAGTTGAAGGCGATGCCGCTGGAGACGATGCTGGCCGCGCGTTATGAGAAGTTCCGCAACATCGCGCAGTTCTACACCATAGCTGCGACCACTGCGACCGCAGTTTAGAGGGCACGCGTTGACTGAGCTGCCGAACACAACAAAAAGTCATCTGGCAAATCCGGTCGCAGGACCGGGGCGCTGGCGTTCGTTTGCACGGTTTGCGCTGGCGGGCACGGTGTTCTACATCGCGGGGCCGATAGCGGCGACGCTTCAAGGCCTGATCACGCACGGAGATCTCTCGCAGCTGCTGTACCACGTCTTTCTGCTGGCGCTGCTGCTGGTGGGCTTCAGCCTGATGGGCATGGTGCTCGACGGGCAGGACGAGCCGTTCAAGGCGATGGGATTCGTGAAGCGCGCGACGGCGTGGCAGGAGTGGGGACTAGGCGCCGCGCTGGGTTGGGGAATGGTGGTGCTGGCGGTGCTGCCGATGGCGGTCACCGGCGCGATGCGCACGATACTCTGGACGGAGCCGCGCGCCTTCTGGCTCTTCGCCATTAATCTCGGCGTGCTGGCTGTGGCTGCGCTGGCGGAGGAGGTCACGTTTCGCGGCTATCCCTTCCAGCGATTGATCGAGGCTGCCGGGCCGACGACTGCGACGGTGATCATGTCGGTCTTCTTCGGCGTGGTGCATATCTGGAATACCGATGCATCGCTGATCAGCGTTCTGGTGACGATGCTGGCGGGTGTGCTGCTGTCGCTGGCGTATCTGCGAACGCGGGCGCTGTGGCTGCCTTGGGGCCTGCATCTGGCCTGGAACCTGAGCATGGGAGCGATCCTGGGGCTGCCCGTGAGCGGGTTTACGGACTTCTCCACGATCATCCAGACGCAGACCGTGGGTGCGCACTGGCTTACAGGCGGAGCGTACGGGCCGGAGGCGGGGTTGTTCACTTTCTTAGTCCTGATCGCCGGGACCATTGTGCTGGTGCGGGTCACGCGTGACTATGCATGGGAATACACGCACACCCCGATCGTGGCCGCGGGCTATGCCGTGGATGTAGAGCCTCCCAAGGCGCATGTGGAGATGGAAGCGAAGGCCGCGGCCGCGCCGCAGCTGGTGCAGATCGCGGCGAGCACGTCGCTAGATGCTTCGCTGCATTCGAAGGAGTTATTGCCGGAGCTGCCCAAGGGTCCGCTGGGGCAAGATGCGGGCGAGTAAGTGGTAGAATAGAGGCTGAGCTGGACCGCAATTCTTCTGTTCGAAACCTCCAGGTGACAACGTTGAAAGCACGGTCGCAGATGGGCTAACCGCTCAACTGGGGACGCCGGATGGCGTGCGGCAGAAGATTTGATTTCCGAGGAGAGAGTTCCATGGCAAAGATCGCAAAGACAGGTGACCGCAAGAAGGAGATGGACACATCCAAGGGCACGGATTGTCCGAAGTGCAGCAAGCCGACGCGTATTGTGAAGCGCGTGAAGGACCGCGAGAACGGCGTTCCGGGCGGCGTGTATATCTCATGCTCGGTGTGCGACTTCTACGAGAAGCTGTAAGAGAATTTAGTTTCAGAGAAAGAAAAGGAGGCCTTCGGGCCTCCTTTTCTATTGCGAAAGACAAAAGCCTCAGCACGGATTGGACGGATACAACAGATCAAGGCGGATCTAAAGACAAAAGGATGGATAAAAGCAAAGGGAAGAGCAAATACTGAGATCCTTCGCTGTGCTCAGGATGACGGCATGAAGAGATCATTCCTTGTCGTCGAAGGCCATCGGGGAGAAGGCGCGTGTCTTGTTGAAGATCTCGCTGCGGAGGTCGTGCCATATCTGCAGGGGCATGGAGGCGAAGACCTCGACGATGGCCGGATCGAATTGGCTGCCGGAGCATCGGACGATCTCAGTGCGGGCCTCTTCAAAGCTGCGGGCGGCACGGTAGGGACGGTCCGAGGTGATGGCGTCCATGGTGTCTGCGATGGAGAAGATGCGGGCGCCGAGGGGGATGTCTTCGCCGCGGAGGCCGCGGGGGTATCCGGTGCCGTCGAACTTCTCCTGGTGGCAGTGGACGATCTCGGCTGCGTCCTCGAGGAAGGGGATCTTGCGGATCATCTGGTAGCCGCGTTCACAGTGCTCCCGCATGGTGATCATCTCTTCGTCGGTGAGCTTGCCGGGCTTGAGCAGGATGGAGTCCGGGATGGCGATCTTGCCGATGTCATGCAGGAAGGCACCGCGGGCGATGATGCGCAGCTCCGCGGAGGTGAGACCCATGGCGCGGGCGAGCGCGATGGTATAGGCGGTGACGCGCTTGGAGTGGCCTTCGGTTTCGGCGTCGCGCAGATCGAGCGCATCGCCCAGGGCTTCGAGGGTGATGTCATAGGAGCGTTCCAGGTTATTCATGGCGTCGCGCAGCAGGTCCGTGCGCGAGGTGACGAGCTGTTCCAAGTTGTATTTGTAGATATCGTTCTGCTTCTGGATGGCGCGATGGTTAAGTGCGCGTTTCACAACAGCCAGTAACTGCTCACGTTCAAAGGGTTTAAGGAGGTAGTCATACGCACCGCGTCGGATGGCGGCCATGGCCACGCTGATGTCGTGCACGGCGGTGACCATGATGACCAGCAGCTCGGGATGGTGCTGGTGCAGGTTGTCGAGCAGGGTCAGTCCGTCGGTGCCGGCCATCATGATGTCGGAGAGCAGGATGTCGTAGGGCGGATCGTTCTCGATGCGCTCCTGGGCCTCCGGTGCATTGGTCGCGGTGACAGTGACGTAACCGGCACGTTCAAGGATGGCCGCCATCACGGTGCGGATGTAGGCTTCGTCGTCAACGATAAGTATGCGCTGTTCTGCCATGCGTCCTTCTTACATCATTCTGAGGTGAAATGCCATATTACGAAGGTGTTAGAGATGAAATTAGGGGTTCTTCGCGGCCTGTTTGGCGCGGCGCCTGGCCGCCCAGTCGGGTTTGGTGACCTGTTGCGAACGGCTGAGGGCGAGTGCGTCCCTGGGCACACTCTCTGTGATGCAGGAACCGGCGGCCACATAGGAGCCGTCGGCCAGGGTGAGGGGGGCGACGAGGGTAGAGTCCGAGCCTACAAAGACCCCGTCGCCGATGGTGGTAGTGTTCTTCTGGACGCCATCGTAGTTGCAGGTGATGACGCCGGCACCGATATTGACCCCGCTGCCGATGACGGCATCGCCCAGGTAGCTGAGGTGGTTGGCCTTGGAGCCCTTGCCGAGCGTCGCCTTCTTGGTCTCGACGAAGTTGCCCACGTGCGCGCCTTCGCCGATCCGGCTCTCCGGGCGGAGGTGGGCGTAAGGGCCGAGCACCGCGCCCGTGGCGACGGTCGCGCCGTCCAGGATGCAGCCATTGCGGACGACGACGCCGTCAGCCAGATGCGAGTTCTGGATCACGGAGTAGGAGCGGATGCGGCAGTCCGAGCCGATGGTGGTTGCGCCAAGTAGCTGGACGAAGGGTTCGATGACGGTGTCCGCGCCGACGGTGACGCCGGAATCGATGGTGACGGTCTCCGGGCGGAAGATGGTGACGCCCGAGGCCATGAGCTTGTTCACAGCTGCGGCGCGCAAGGCGGCGTCAAGAGCCATCATCTCGGCGATAGTATTCGCGCCGAGGACTTCGGCGATGTCGTCTGCCGGGATTGCGATTACTTTTTCATTGGCGGTGACGAGCATCGCCGCGATGTCAGTAAGGTAATACTCCCCCTGAGAGTTCTTGTTGTCGAGCTTGTCGAGCTGGGCGAAGAGCTTTTCTGTGTTGAAGGCATAGATGCCGGAGTTGATTATGTCGATGGCAGCTTGCGCGGGAGTGAGGTCTTTCTGCTCGACAATTGCCTGGACTTCGTTCGAACTGCCTTTTTTTATGACGATGCGGCCATAGCCGAAGGGATCTTCCGGCTCCGCGGAGAGGATGGTCATAGCGGCGTGCTCGCGGAGGTGGAGATCGCACATCGCGGCGAGGGTCTCGGGGCGGATAAGGGGGACGTCGCCGGAGAGGACCAGTAGATTCTTGGGGGGCGTTTTGCCTTGGAAGAAGGCTTTGACCTGCTGGATGGCGTGGCCGGTGCCGAGCGGCTCGTCCTGCTGCACGAAGGTGACGCCGGTGGCAGCGACAGCGGCGCGGACCAGGTCGCCCTTGTACCCGACGATGGCGTAGATGCTCTCCGGCGGGGCGATCCGCGCTGCGGCCGCGATGATGTGCAGCAGCAGCGGCTTGCCGCCGATCTCGTGCAGGGTCTTGGGGCGCTTCGACTTGAGGCGCGTTCCTTTGCCCGAGGCCATGATCGCGATGGCGAAGTCTGGTTTAGTCACGGAATCATCTTCTCACGGAGGCGGACGAATAAGACTTAACAGTGAGGCCGGGGATACAGGCTGATACCGGCGCCGTGGGTTCGCTTCGCCTGCGGCTTCGCTCAGGCCTTCGGCAGAGAAGCATGCACCCAGCTTTGTGGCGGTTAGTTTTGCGGGGCGCCGGTCATGTTGATGGTGATGTCGACCGGGGTGACGGGGCCGAGCTTGGTGAGCGGCGGGTCAATCTGACTGCCGTTGCCCACGACGAGGACGGCGAGCTTGCCGGTATCCACATACTTGTTGGCGACGCGCGAGACGTCAGTGGCCGTGACCTTCTCGATATTGGCCTTGTACTTCTCCAGGAAGCCGGGCGGATAGCCGTAGAAGGCGAGGACCACCTGCTCATCGAGCGTCTTCTCATGCGTGTCATAGCGGAAGATGAAGGAGTTCAGTATCTGTTCCTTGGCGCTCTCCAACTCCTCCGGAGTGGGCGGGTCGGTCTTGAGACGGTTGATCTCGGCGAGAACGGCCTGGGTGGCGGCGACGGTGGTGCTGCTCTTGGTGGCTGCCATCACGAAGAAGGGGCCGGGGTGATCGTAGGCCGCGCCGTAGGAGCCATCCACCTCATAGGCGAGACCGAGCTTGGTGCGCACATTCTGCACCAGGCGCGAGCCGAAGCCGCCGGAGAAGATCTCGTTCATCACACTGAGAGCGTAGTAATCGGGATTGCTGCGTTCAGTGCCGAGACCGGCGACGTAGAGGGTGGACTGGTCGATGTCCTGCTTGTCGACGAAGTAGGTTCCGGGCTTTGGACCCGGGAAAGCAATCTTCGCGTCAACGAAGGCGGGGCCGCGCTTGAGGCCGCCGAAGGCCTTGCGTAGCGCCGCTTCCATCGCGACGGGGTCAAAGTCGCCGGAGACGGCGACGATCATGTCGTTCGGCAGCACGGTCTTGTCGTGCCATGCCTGCAGGTCGGCGATAGTGAGCGGCTCGATGGTGGAGAACTGCGGCTGGCGCGCATAGGGCGAGTCCGCGCCGTAGACCATCTTGGCGGCCTCGCGGCCTGCGATGCCGCTGGCGTCGTCGTTCTGGCGGACGATGCCGGCCTCTTCGCCGCGACGGGCGAGCGCGAGCTTGTCGGGCTTGAAGGCGGGGTGCAGCAGAAGGTCGAGCGCGTCGCGGAAGACGGTGGGCTCGTCTTCTTTGAGGCAGGACCAACTGAGTGAAGTGGAGGCGACGCCGCCGGTGGTCTCGATGCTGGCGGCCTTTTCGGCGAGCTGCTCGTCGAGCGTGTCGCCGGAGATGGCGGCGGTGCCGCTGGTGCGCCAGGCTTCGCCGTAGATGTCGACGAGTCCGGTCTGCGCGGCGGATTCGTCGCGCGAGCCGCCGCGGATGGTGATGGAGCCGTCGATGAAGGGAAGTTCGTGGTCTTCGGCGAGGAAGATGACGAGGCCGTTCGCGAGTTCAATGCGCTTTGGCTGCACGGGATGAAAGTCATGCAGCGGCGGCGTTTTGATCTGTTTCCACGGCTGGGCGGATTGAGCGTGGACGTGCGGAGCTGCTGCTAAAAAGAGAGCCGCTAAAACAAAACCAACATTTGTGCAACGGAAGCCTGGAGCAGCATGGGTAACGTGAAGTTCTTCGGGATTCTTCGTCGCGTTGCTCCTCAGAATGACATTCCCTCTTATTTTTTCAATCTTCACTTGCCACCTCCTGTGCCGGCCGGGGCAGGTGGCGGCGTGGTCTGGATCGTGGCGGAGGTGCGGTTGCCGCCGGTGAATATCTTGTTGGCGACGCGGCGGATGTCGGCCTTGGTGACCTTGTCGTCTTCGTCGAGCTCGCGGAAGAGTTGGCGCCAGTCGCCGAAGCGTGTCTGATAGATAGCAAGGCTGGTGGCGATGCCCTGGTTATCGTCGAGGCCGCGCAGCAGGTCGGCGCGCTGGCGCGTCTTGAACATGGCGAGCTCTTCGTCGGTCACGTCTTCAGTCTTCAGGCGGTCGATCTCCTTGTGGATAGCGTCGCGCATCTCCTGCGGGCTGTGGCCGGGCGCGGGAACGGCGTAGAAGGCGAAGAGTCCGGGGTATTTATTGCCGGGCCAGCCGGTGAAACCTTCGGCGGCGACGGCGATGTGCTGGTCGCGGACAAGCGATTTATAAAGGCGCGCGGTGCGGCCGTTGGAGAAGATGTCGGTGATGGCGT
>DATMLK010000092.1:0-7911 GCA_035570215.1 Acidobacteriaceae bacterium | reverse complement strand
GAGCTCGTCGCTGCCGCCTTCCACATCGCCGTTGGCATCGAGGTCGCGACCCTTTTCATCCTTCGGGCCTTCGAGGAAGCCGGTGACGTACTCGGCTTCGCCTTGTGCCTTCCAGAAGTCGGTGACGGCGGTGATCTCCTTCTCGGTGACGAAGGGCGCGTGTACACGCTGCACGCGCGAGGTGCCGGGCGGCAGGTAGAGCATATCGCCGCGGCCGAGGAGACTTTCGGCGCCGTTGGAGTCGATGATGGTGCGGGAGTCGACCTTGGTGGCGAGGCGGAAGCTGATGCGCGTGGGCACGTTGGCCTTGATGAGGCCGGTGATGACGTCGACGGAGGGGCGCTGCGTGGCGAGGACGAGGTGGATGCCGACGGCGCGGGCCATCTGGGCGAGGCGGGTGATGGCCTCTTCCACGTTGGCCTTGTCGAGCATCATCAGGTCGGCGAGCTCGTCGATGATGATGATGATGTAGGGCAGCGGCTCCTGCTCTTCGGCGTCTTCAAACATCGAAGGTGTGCCGTTCTCAAAGAGCTTGTTGTATTGGTCGATGTTGCGCACGGAGCGCGAGGCGAGCAGCTTGAGGCGGCGCTCCATCTCGCGGACGGCGTTGCGCAGGGCGTTCGCGGCGAGCTTGGGCTCGGTGATGATGGGCGTGAAGAGATGCGGGATGCCTTCGTACATGCCGAGCTCGACGCGCTTGGGGTCGACGAGGATGAGGCGGACCTGTTCGGGCGTCGCCTTGAAGAGCACGGACATGATCATGGCGTTGATCGCTACGGATTTGCCGGAGCCGGTGGAGCCGGCGATGAGCACGTGCGGCATGGCGGCGAGATCGGCTGTCACGATGCGGCCGTTGATGTCCTTGCCCATGGCGAGCGCGAGCTTTGATTTGGACTGCGAGAAGCTCTCGCACTCGATGACGTCGCGGAGCCAGATGGTCTCGCGGTCGGCGTTCGGCACCTGGATGCCAACGGTGCTCTTGCCGGCCATGCGCTCGATCAGGATGCTCTCGGCGGCCATGGCGAGGCAGAGATCGTCGGCCAGGCCGGTGACGCGCGAGTACTTCACGCCGGCCTCGGGACGGAACTCAAAGGTGGTGACGACGGGGCCGGGGTTGATCTGCGTGACCTGGCCGTTGACGTCGAACTCAGCGCACTTCTCGACGAGGACCTTCGCCTCTTCGCGCAACGCCTCCTCGCGCACGATGGTGACGTCTTCCGAGCGGTGCAGTAGCGTGGAGGGCGGCAGCTTATAGCCGCGTATGCTCTTCGGCGTGATGGTGACGGTCTTCAGGTCGCTATCGGCGCGCTTGCCGAAGGAGATCTCCTGCGGCGCGGCGGGTGCGGGCTGCACGACGTCGTCTGACGGGAAGGGGACGACATTTTTGGGCGCGCGGGCTGGCGGTGGCTCGATCGTTTCGGGTTCGGGGAAGAAGGATTCGTTCTCGTAGGAGCCGGGCGCGAGCTGCGAGTCGAGCGGCGCCGTGTCGACCATAGTGCGCGGAATGTTCTGCCAGACGGTGGCGGAGGCAGAGGGCTCGGGCTGAAGCTCGGCGCGTGTGTGCATCCCGGCTTCGGGCAGAGGAGCGTTCTTCTTGCGGCCCCAGCGGCCGAAGAGGGAGCTGAGCAGCGTGGTGGGAGCGGCGGCCTCAGTGCCTTCGGCCGGATCGTGCATCGCAGTTTTCTTCTCGGCTTTTTCCGCGGCGAGGCGTGCCTTCTCGATGGCGCGCTCGCGCTTGCTCTCGTAGGCGGCGATGACGTCGTTGGCCTCCTGGTCCTTGCGGCGGTTGCGCCAGTTCCGCCAGCGGTCGCGCCATGCGGCGATGAAGGCGAAGCGGATGGCGAACCAGTCGCGCGCGGTGCTGAAGGTGAAGGTGCTGGCCAGATAGAGCGAGAGGCATACCATCAGCCCGGTGACGATGCACGCGCCGGGGAAGTTGAGGTAGTGAACGAGCGCATCCGCGAGCAGGCGGCCTGTGAGGCCTTCGATCGGGATGGCGTGACGCCACATCAGGTGTCTGGGGATGAGCGCGAACATCGCGGGGCCGAAGACGATCCAAAGAACTGCGCCGATGCCTTTGGCAAGCCCGGAGCCAGTGGGGCGCGAGCGCATCCAGTTCAGGCCGAGAAAGCCGAGCGCGATGGGCAGAAACATGGCAGCGATGCCGACCAGCTGCAGGACCATGTCCGCCATGTAGGCGCCGACGAGGCCGGTGAAGTTGTGCGCGGGTCTGCCACCTGCGGCAAGACCGCCGACGGTGTTGAAGGACGGGTCGGCCGGTGTGTAGCTGACGAGGGCGAGGAGGAGGAGGCCGGCCGCGACCATGACCGTGAGACCGAGGATCTCATTCAGTCTGCGGTGGCGCGTGGGCGTGAGTACGATCTTCCGTGGTTTCATGGGTTGCAAGAGACGCGAGCGAGCCTTGTCTCCGCGGCTTGCGCCGCGATGGAGCGTTGACAGAGGCCGAGAACCACCAGAGCAGCTTCCATTATCCCACCGCGAGCGGGCGAAACGGGGTTATTTGGCAAGCAGATGCAGGGGTGGGGAACCAGAGTCGATATCCCTTTTGAGGGCATGAAAGCGGGCGGAAAACCCTGGCTATGCAGGCCGGCATCTATTCGCTAACAACCGCCGCCTGTCCTTCTCCGGGATGGGCGGACCTTAGTACCGATGTCGGCGGGGGAGCGGGGTTTTCGCGATTTCTCCCGTTTACCACTGGTGACGGAGAATCGCACATCAACCGGTGGACCCCGCGGACGTCATCCCCTGAAAACTAATCGCGGTCGTTGCCGTAGATGGCGATGTTCTGGTCGATGCGGAAGACGAGTGCGGCGGCGCGGGTGGCGTAGTCGGAGTCCGGGAAGCCCTTTTGCAGATAGCCTGCGAACTGCTTCGTCTTATCGGCGGCTAAAGTAGCGCGAGCCTGATTGCCGGCCTCGGTGTACATATCCACGAGCGTGCCCTGGCGGTAGGCGACGTCGTAGAGTGCCTCGGCGGTGCGGGGACTGTCCGGATACTGGTTGGCGTAGCGCTCGTAGAGGCCAGATTCTTTTTCGGGACACTCGGGCAGGCCCTGCCAGTCGCCGCAGAGTTGGTTGTCGATCAGGTCGAAGGCGGCGTAGGCGGCCCACTTGGTCTGCGGCCAGGTCTTGATGATCTCCTTCATCTCGCCTTCGTAGATCTGCGGACGCAGGAAGCTGTCTTTCTCATGCGCGGAGGGCAGCGTGGAGATGTCCTGCTTTTCGAGCTGCCAGCGGATGTCGGCGGCGCGCCAGGCGGCCTCGGGCGCGAGCGGTGACTTGGGGAAGTATTCAGAGGCACGGCGGTAGAGCAGGTGCGCGGACTCGGCGGCGTCCTTGGGCGCGTGCGGCTCGGCGGCCTGCTGCTCGAGCGATACGGCGGAGCCGAAGAGGATGGCATCGCCGTTGGGAGTGGTGGGGTCGACGGCGCCGTGGGCCTGGATCCAGCCGGAGATGACCTCGGGGGCCTCGTCCTGCTGCATCAGCGGAGCTTCTTCCGATGAGGTCTCGGTGTCAGTGTTGGCGAAGACGCGCATCCAGTTGCCGCTCTTCTCGAGGATCACAACCTCATGGCCGGGCGTGACGACGGCGACGCGCTGCGAGCTGTCATCGGCGGCAATATAGACGTTGGCCGGGTGGATGACGGTGGCGCGGGGCGAGTTCTCATAGCCGCTTTTGCGGGCGGCGTCGGCATCGGGCGCGCTGGTCTGGGCGTTCGCCAGAGATACGTTCGCCAGAAATATGGGCACGGCGGCCGCGATGAAAAAAACGAGGATGAGGTGGCGGCGCATGATGGCTCTCCCAGTATGACGCCTGGCAGGCAGAGATGGTGATTTGGCCACGGAGAAAGTTTTTCCGCGCGGCGCGTAAACCATCCCGCGGAAGCATCGTCTATGTGCGGTGGAAGGGAGCCCGGCTCTCTTACTTAGAAATGCTTTTAACACTTCTTTTTACTGCTTTTTAGCTATGCTGCACCGGATTGGAGTTCGCATGAATGTCTCCACGAAGCAAAGCTCTGTTGTGATGCTTGCTTTTTTACTGCTCGCTGGATGTGGAGCAGGAACGGTTGGAACGGGAGGCTCGACCAACACACCCGCGGCGGCGACCATTGCCAACCTGCAGCAGTTCACCAACTCCAATGGAACCGCCTCGACGTATACCAGCGCGGGCGTTATCGACGAAAACGGCGTCTTCTTCCAGCCGCTCGGCACCAATGGGCGTACCTGCGCCAGTTGCCACCAGGCCAGCCAGGGCATGGGGCTCAGTGCGGACAATGTGCCAGCGCTCTTTACCAGCACACATGGCACGGATCCTCTCTTTGACTCGATCGACGGCGCGAACTGCCCCACCATCGCCACCGGTGACACAGCCGGGCACAGCCTGATCCTGAGTAAGGCGCTGATTCGTGTTGCCGTGACGCTGCCGAAGACGGCTCAGTTCACCATCACAACGCTTAGCGATCCCTACGGTTGCGCCACGACGCTGGACAGCACGGGAGCGCAGGCCGTCTCCATCTATCGCCGTCCGCTGCCGACGGCGAGCCTGCCGTTCCTGAGCGCGGTGATGTGGGATACGCGGGAGACGCTGCAGCCGCTCACGTCAGCGGCGACCTTCAGCGCGAACCTGGATACGGACCTGACGCAGCAGGCGCTGGACGCGGTCTCGACGCATGAGCAGGGCACGGCTGTTCCGACGACGGCGCAGACGGCGGCGATCCTCGCCTTCGAGGAGGGACTCTACACGGCGCAGGCCGTGGATGCGAACGCCGGCTCGCTTTCCGCCGCACCGGCCCAGGGCGGCGCGGCCAATCTTGCGGGGCAGAACTACTATCCCGGCATCAACGATGCCTTCGGAGGCGACCCGACGGGCGCGGCGTTCAATCCGGTGGTCTTTACGCTCTACCAGGGCTGGCGCAACAGCACGAACCCGGCGCAGGCGAGCATCGCACGGGGTGAGGACATCTTCAACACGGCTCCGCTCACCATCACCAACGTGCGTGGGATCAACGACAACACGGCGCTGGGCAGCCCCGCCGCGCTGCGCGGCTCGTGCTCCACCTGCCACGATGCTCCGAACGTGGGCTCGCACTCGCTGCCGCTGCCGATGGACACGGGAACGAGCCGGCTGGCGGCGGATGAGACGAATCCGCAGATAGTGGGCGGTGTGAATCAGCTGGCGGCCGCGGACGTGCCCATCTACCAGATCACGGGATGCACGGATACGCAGGGACACCCCGTGACCTACACCACGACGGATCCGGGTAAGGGTCTGTATACGGGGCTGTGTGCCGATGTGAATCGCGTGAAGGTGCCTGGGCTGCGCGGACTGGCGGCGCGGTCGCCGTACTTCCATAACGGATCTGCGGACACGATCCAGGAGCTGGTGCAGTTCTACAACGTACGCTTCCAGATGGGTCTGAACCCGCAGCAGATGACGGACCTGGAGAACTTCCTGAACGCGCTTTAGATCTCCAGGATGACCGGCATGATCAGCGGGCGGCGGCTGGTGTTCTTCTGGATGTAGCGCTTGAGGTCGGCGCGGATCTTTTCCTTGATGACGCCGTAGTCTGCTTTTTCTTCCACGCTGGAGCCGTCGAGGGTGCGCATCACGATCTGGCGGGCTTCGCGGATGAGCTCTTCTTCGGCGGCGGCAAAGCCGCGGGTGACGATCTCGGGGATGCCTTCGACGCGGCCGCTGTGCTTGTTGATGCCGACGATGGGCAGCACGATGCCATCTTCCGAGAGATGCTTGCGGTCGCGGATGACGATGTCGTCGACGACGTCCTGGGTGTCGCCGCCGGAGTCGATGCAGATGCGGCCGACGGTGACGGTGCCGTTCTTTTTCGCGGAGGCCCGGTCGAGTTCGAGGACCTCGCCGTCCTCCAGAAGAATGCACTGCTCGGGGACGCCGGTTCCGGCGGCGAGCTCGGCATGCTTCTTGAGATGGCGATAGTCGCCGTGAATCGGGATGAAGAACTTCGGCCGCACAAGATTGATCATGAGCCGCAGCTCTTCCTGGCTGCCGTGTCCGCTGACGTGGATGAGACCGTTGGAGCCGTCGTCAAAGATCACATTCGCATCGCGGCGGCAAAGATGGTCGATCATGCGGAAGATGCCCTTCTCATTGCCTGGGATGACGCGGGAGCTCATCAGCACGGTGTCGCCGGCATCGATGTGGGCATGCTTGTGATTGTTCACGGCGGCGCGGGAGAGCGCGGACATAGGCTCGCCCTGGGTGCCGCTGATCATCAGACAGAGCTTGTTGGCGGGGAAGTCGCGGATCTGGCTGGGATTGATCATGAGGCCGTTGGGTACGTCGAGATAGCCCAGGTCCTGCGCGATCTCGGTGGCGTTATCCATCGACCGGCCCATGATGGCGACCTTGCGGCCATGCTTGTGCGCGAGCTCCAATGCGATGCGGATGCGGTGGATCGACGAGGAGAAGCAGCTGAAGAAGAGCTTCTTCTTCGTTTGTGCAAATATTTCATCCAGGCGCGGGCGCACGGCCTTCTCGCTGGGCGTGTAGCCGGGTCGGTCCACGTTGGTGGAGTCCTGCAGCAGACAGAGAACACCTTGTTTGCCGAGTTCGGCGAAGGCCTGGAGATCAAAGGGCTTGTTGTCGGGCGAGGAGAGGTCGATCTTGAAGTCGCCGGTGTGCAGCACCACGCCTACGGGCGTGTGAATGGCGAGCGCGACGCAGTCCACGAGCGAATGAGTGACGCGGATGGGCATGATGGAGAATGCCCCGAGCGTGAAGCGGCGACCGGGGAGTATCTCGATCATCTCGGCGTCGTCGAGCAGACCGTGTTCGTCGAGCTTGCCTTCCACATAGGCGAGCGTGAACTCGGTGGCGTACACGGGCACGTTCAGCTCGGAGAGGATCCACGGCAGGCCGCCGATGTGGTCTTCATGGCCGTGGGTAAGCACGATGGCCTTGACCATGCTGCGGTTTTCGATGAGGTAGGTGATGTCGGGAACGACGATGTCCACGCCGAGAAGCTCTTCTTCGGGGAACATCAGGCCGGCGTCGATGACGATGATCTCATTCTGCCAGCGGAGTGCGAGGCAGTTCATTCCGAATTCACCCAGACCGCCGAGCGGAATGAGTTGCAGCTTGTCCTGTGCCATAAAACTCGATTCTAACACCGCATGGATATTGACGTTTGCGTGCAACGCGGCGCGGATGGGTACTATCTAAATAGCCTATGCCGTACATCTCTCACCCCTTCCGGTTCCGTGCCCGCGTGCTTGCGCTGGTCTGCGTGGCCGCGGCCTGCATGGCGCAGGCACGCGCGGCGGATGCGCCGGCGATTCTGCGCACGGACGCCTTTGTGGCGGCGCAGTATGATGCAAACACCGTCCTCGTCTTCTTTAACACGGTAGTGATGCCCCCAGCTCTGGGCGCGCCTGCCGGTGCGTGGCCACCCATGAGTCAGCAGGGTGCGGCTGCATGGGCCGGAGCGCAGACGCAGCTGCGGCTCACGGACATCAGTGGCGAGATGCAGTGGAGGCAGTACTGGCCGGGCGGCGAGGCCTACGCGCCGAAGCTGGGTGGCGCGTATGCGCTGGCGCTCGGCGGCAACAGGACTGTGCACGGCATACTGAGCAGCGTCGGCTATCTGGCGGTGTGCGATAGCAACTGGCTGGTTGGCCTGGTCAGCGTGGATGAAGCAGACCGGTCGCGCTACGCGAGCGCGGCGGCAGTGGGGATGGTGGCATATCAGGCCGAACAGAATGTGAGCACTGGCGAGGGGCAGAGCGCTGAGGCCCCGGTCGTGGGAAGCGCGATGGGGAGCGACCGCATTCTGAATGTCTTTCCGCTGAGCGCGCTGCCGATGCTGGACCAGGGCGATGGCGACAGCGCCCATCAGACGATCGTGCTGACGGAGGCG
>DATMLK010000091.1:0-6199 GCA_035570215.1 Acidobacteriaceae bacterium | reverse complement strand
ATCGTCGGCACATCGATCTTCGCGCCCAGCGCCGCCTCGCTCACGGAAACGGGAACAACCACATGGATATCGTCCGCCACCCGCGTGAACACCGGATGCGTTCCCGCCTTGATGATCAGATACAGATCTCCCGCCGCGCCGCCGTTCGTGCCGGCATTGCCCTTGCCCGCCAGCCGTATCCTCTGCCCATCCCGCGTCCCCGGCTTGATGCGGAACTCCACCGTCTCGCGTTTCGTGATCACGCCCTCGCCATAGCACGCCGCGCACTCGCTGCTCACGCGCCCCGAGCCGCCGCACAGCGGGCACTGCAGATTGAACTTCATCTGCCCCGCCATCTGCGTCACCTGTCCGGTCCCCTTGCACTCCGGACACTGTACCTCGCCGCCCGTCGTCGATTTGCCCTTGCACGACGTGCAGCTCTCCTGCCGCTGCACCTCCAGCTTCGTCACTCCGCCGCGGATCAGCGTCCAGAAGTCCGTGCTCACCAGGTACTCAATGTCCGTCCCCGGCTGCGGCCCCTGCGCACGCGCCGCGCCCGCTCCGCCGTTGAACATCCCGCCGAAGATATCGCGGAAGCTCCCGCCCCCGCCGCTCTGCTGCCGCGTCGTCCGTCCGCCCTGCGCCGACGCCCCCGCAAAATCCGAGAAATCGAACCCGCCAAAGTCGAACGGAACCTCCTGCGCCCCCCGTCCATGAGCCTGCCCACCACCGCCACGCGCACCACCACCCGGTGCGCCACCGGAAAAACCACCGCCGCCATATCCGCCCCGCGCCGCTGCCTCTGCAGCCGCCGGATCGATATTGTCCGAATAGAAGCCGACCTGGTCGTAGATCTTCCGCTTCTTCGCATCGCTCAGCACATCGTTCGCCTCGGAGATCTCCTTGAACTTCTCCTCGGCCTTCTTGTTGTTCGGATTCACGTCGGGATGGTATTTGCGCGCAGCCTTGCGGAACGCCTTGCGGATCTCGTCCGCCGTCGCCGTCTTCTTCACGCCAAGCGTGCCGTAATAGTCCTTCTGCTGTGTCGCCATATCGTTGTTGCCTTAGTTTAATCCCATGCGGAACAATGGCCCCGGCCGCATACCGCAACCGGGGCCGTCTCATTCCATCTTGTCCTTTTGCTTTTAATTACGTGGCGCAGCGCGCCTAGCCAGGAAAGCCAATATTCAGTAAGCCCACACGCGAAGCGTGTCCAATAAAACTAATTCCAAACTTGACTCGCGTCGATAGGTTCGATCCGGAAGAACTGATCCGGCTCCATCTGGCTCATGCGCGCCATGAACTCTTCTGCTTCCTGCTTCGTGTTGAACATCATCCGGTTATACAGCTGACCGGCCCGCATCGCATCGCACTTCCACATTGTCTCTGTCATAGCAGGGGCTCCTATAAAGCGATTGAACTCCCAAGTGCCACTGTCTGCGATCCAAAGCGACTGCCCAATCCCTCGATCCGTTCTATCTGTCCCGTCTTCGTCCTTCTTGGTATTGCTCAATTGATACACCATCGCACCCATCCGGTACGATGCAAAAATTAACACCCTGTACCCGAATAAGTTCCTTCCTGTCCAAAATCTCTGTTGATACGGCAAGGGCGTCCCACCGGAACGCCCTTGCCACCACTCTGGTGCCCCATCCATCGCAGTCTTATCGCGATGGGTGGGACATCGGCGCGAAGCGCCGACCTTTACTTCTTGGACTCGTCGACGTCCACGTACTCCGCGTCGATCACGCCCTCGTCCTTCTTCGCCTCCTCGGTCGTCCCGCCGGCGGCAGTTTCTCCGTCCGTCGGTGCCGCGGAAGCCGCGCTCGCCTTGTACATCGCCTCGGCGAACTTGTGGCTCGTCGTCGTCAGCTTCTCCTTGGCCGCATTCAACTCGTCCGCCGTCGGAGTCCCTGTCAGAACCGTCTTCGCCTCTGCCAGTGCTGCCTCCACCTCGGTCTTGTCGCCTGCATCCACCTTGTCGCCGCCGTCCTTCAGCATCTTCTCGATGTTGTAGACGAGCGAGTCCAGGCCATTGCGCGCTTCGATCTCATCGCGCTTCGCCTTGTCCTCGGCCGAGTGAGCTTCGGCGTCCTTCGCCATCCGCTCTACCTCTTCCTTGCTCAGACCCGAAGAGCTCGTGATCGTGATCTTCGCGTCCTTGCCCGTGGCCTTGTCCTTTGCGAACACGTTCAGGATGCCGTTTGCATCGATGTCGAACGTGACCTCGATCTGCGGTACGCCGCGCGGAGCCGGCGGTATGCCGTCCAGTTTGAACTTGCCCAGCGTGCGGTTCTGCGCCGCCAACGGACGTTCACCCTGCGTCACATGCACTTCCACCTCGGTCTGCGAATCGGCCGCCGTCGAGAACGTCTCCGTCTTCTTCGTCGGGATCGTCGTGTTGCGCGGGATCATCGCCGTCGACACGCCGCCCATCGTCTCGATCGCCAGCGTCAGCGGCGTCACATCCAGCAGCAGAAGATCCTTCACGTCGCCCGCCAGAACGCCCGCCTGCACCGCCGCGCCGATGGCTACGACCTCGTCAGGATTCACGCCCTTGTGCGGCTCTTTCCCGAAGAGCTTCTTCACCAGCTCCTGGATCTTCGGCATGCGCGTCTGTCCGCCGACGAGAACCACCTCGTCGATCTTGCTCGCGTCCACGCCCGCATCCTTCATCGCCTGCTTGCACGGCTCCACCGACTTCTGCAGCAGATCGTCCACCAGCGACTCCAGCTTCGCGCGCGTCAGCTTGCGTACCAGGTGCTTCGGCCCGCTCGCATCCGCAGTGATGAAGGGGAGATTGATCTCCGACTCCTGCGCCGTCGAAAGCTCGATCTTCGCCTTCTCCGCCGCGTCCTTCAGACGCTGCAGCGCCATCTCGTTGCCCTTGGCCCGCAGATCCAGTCCGCTCTCCGTCTTGAACTCCGTGATCAGCCAGTCCACGATGCGCTCGTCGAGATTGTCGCCGCCCAGGTGCGTATCGCCGTTGGTCGACTTCACCTCGATCACGCCGTCACCGACTTCAAGGATCGACACGTCGAACGTGCCGCCGCCGAAGTCATACACAGCGATCGTCTCGTCCTTCTTCTTGTCGAGCCCGTACGCCAGCGCCGCCGCCGTCGGCTCGTTCACAATGCGCTTCACATCCAGACCAGCGATCTTGCCGGCATCCTTCGTCGCCTGCCGCTGCGCGTCATTGAAGTACGCCGGCACAGTGATGACCGCTTCCGTCACCGACTGGCCAAGATAATCCTCAGCCGCTTTTTTGAGCTTCTGCAGGATCATCGCCGAGATCTCCGGCGCCGTGTACTCCTTGCCCTGCGCCACTACCGCCACGTTGTCGCCCTTGGCCACAACCTTGTACGGCACCATCTTCATCTCGTCGCCCACTTCATTCAGCCGGCGGCCCATGAAGCGCTTGATCGAATACACCGTGTTCTCCGGGTTCGTGATCGCCTGCCGCTTGGCCACCTGCCCCACCAGCCGCTCGCCGCTCTTCGTGAATGCAACGATAGACGGAGTCGTTCGTCCGCCCTCTTCATTCGGGATCACCTTCGGCTCCCCGCCTTCCATCACGGCCACGCACGAATTCGTCGTTCCCAGGTCAATTCCTATGATCTTTCCCATATCTATACCCTCTAAGTTATTGATTTGTATGGCATCGCCCCAAAAGGACGGTCGAACTAAACCCTTGACTCACCCAGCATAACAATGTGAGTGACTTACTGTCAATGTATCTGATGCTTTCCATGTAGGATGCGATTCAGCCTGATCCTGCTTATTTTTAGATGCCTTCCCGCTCAAACTTGTCATCCTGACTCCCAGCCTGCGAAACGGAAGAATCTCAGACATTCCCTCTTGACAAACTTCGCCTCATCCTCAATACTAAACCAAATGGTAAAGTGTTTAAATCCCGAACCGGCTCCGGAAAAAACCCTCGACACCACCTTCCTCGCCCTCGCCGACCCTACCCGCCGCGCAATCCTCGCCGTACTCCACACCGGCGACGCCAGCGTCTCCGACCTCGCCCGCCCGCACAAGATGTCCATGCCGGCAGTGATGAAGCACATCGGCGTACTGGAGCGCGCCGGCCTGGTCTCCCACCACAAGACCGGCCGCATCCGCCGCTGCCACCTCGTCGCTTCGCCCATGCAGCAGGCCGTCAGCTGGCTGGAGACCTACCGCCAGTTCTGGGAGAACAACCTCGACTCCCTCGAACAGTTTCTTCACAACACGCAATCCCAATCCAACCCACAGGAGTAACGTATGCCCACTGCCACTGAAACCGCCACCCACTCTCTCACCCTCACCCGCATTCTCAACGCACCGCGCGAGCGCGTCTTCGCCGCCTGGACCGATCCGGCCCAGCTCACGCAGTGGTTCATGCCCGCGCCCGGCTTCACCACCACCGCCACCAACGACCTCCGCCGCGGCGGCAGCTACACCATCTCCATGCACAACCCGAGCGGCGTCCTGCACGCCGCCACCGGCAAGTACATGGAGATTGCTCCGCCAGAGCGCCTCGTCTTTACCTGGAGCTCGCTGCAGGATCCTGCCCTGGCCACCGATACCCTGGTCACCGTGCAGCTGCGCGACCTGGGCGGAAAGACTGAGCTCACCCTCGTCCACACCCAGCTGCCCTCTGCAGACTCCGCGAAGAGACACGAAGGCGGCTGGACCGGCTGCCTCAACAACTTCCAGCTCTACTTCGACCCCAGCGCTCAGGTGCAGCAGCATGCACACACCGCCTGCTCCTGACTCCGGACCGCTGCAGCAAACCTTCAGAGGGGAGGAGGAGCCAACCCGCTCTTCCTCCCTTTTTTGTGCGCAACGGAAACCATCTATACTGAATCTGTAGTTGTCAGGTGGCATCCGCGTTGTTCGACGGAGCTGCACTGGAGATCGATCATGAGCCTTATCCAACTTCCCGTCCGGGAAGCCTCTGCGCGCGCGGAAAAAGCAGTTCAGGAAAAAATAACCGCGCAGACCCTCCTCGCCAAGAAGCAAGCCCGTCAACCCATCACCGCGCTCACCGCGTATGACTATCCCACGGCGCGCCTCGTCGACCAGGCCGGTATTGACCTCCTCCTCGTCGGCGACTCGCTCGGCATGGCCGTCCTCGGCTATGACAGCACCCTGCCCGTCACCCTGGACGAGATGCTCCACCACACCCGCGCCGTCCGCCGCGCCGTGCAACGTGCTCTGCTCGTCGCCGACATGCCCTTCGGCTCGTATCAGGTGTCCACCGAGCAGGCCGTCGCCAATGCCCTGCGCTTCATCAAGGAGGCAGGCGCTGAAGCCGTCAAGATCGAAGGCGGCCGCAACCGCGCCGCTCTCGTCTCCACGCTCACCCAGGCCGAGATCGCCGTCGTCGGCCACGTCGGCCTTACGCCGCAGTCCGTACACCGCATGGGCTACCGTGTGCAGGGTAGATCCATCGCCGCCATTGACGATCTCCTTAGCGACGCGCTCGCTCTCGAAGCCGCCGGCGCCATCGCCATCGTCCTCGAATGCGTCCCGCGCGAGGTAGCCGCCCACATCACCGCCGCGCTCGCCATCCCCACCATCGGCATCGGAGCAGGCCCCGAGTGCGACGGGCAGATCCTCGTATTCCACGATCTCGTCAATCTGACGAACACAACCCCGGCAAAGTTCGTTCGTCAATACGCCGATATGGGTGCTCTCCTCACCGGAGCTATCGCGCGCTACCGCGACGACGTGACCGCGCACAACTTTCCCTCGGACGCCGAGAGCTATCACCTTCCCGCCGCGATCGCCGATACACTCGCCGCCCCATTCGCCACCGAAGTACCGCTGGAGAGATGCAAATAGCCATGCGCATCCTTACCACCATCGCCGAAACCCGCATCGCCCTCCGCGAACTTCGCGCCAACGCCTGCGGCTCGCATAAAGAGACCTCGCTCGGCCTGGTTCCCACCATGGGGGCGTTGCACGCCGGCCATCTCTCCCTCGTCATCGCCGCCCGGCACGAGTGCGCGCTCGTCGCCGCCAGCATCTTCGTGAACCCGCTGCAGTTCGGCCCCAGCGAAGACTTCGCGCAATACCCTCGCACCTTCGATGAGGACTGCGCGCAGCTGGAGGCCTCCGGCGTCGATCTGCTCTTCGCGCCCTCCGGCGAGGTCATGGTCCCCAAGGGCGGCACAACTGCCTTCGTCGAGGTCCCCTGTATCAGCGACCGCCTCGACGGCGCATTCCGGCC
>DATMLK010000090.1:0-5702 GCA_035570215.1 Acidobacteriaceae bacterium | reverse complement strand
ATGAGGTGACCGGCGCATTCCTCTTTGAATCGCATCTGCGGGGCATACGGCCGTTCCTGGCCCTCGGCGGCGGCTCGATCGACTTCATTCCTGCGTTCGCCGGTCTGCATAATCAATGGCGCGCCACCGGTCTGGCGGAGGCTGGCTTTGACCTCCCGGCCGGCAGACACTTCGGTGTCCGCGTGCAGGGCCGCGGTCTCTTCTATCGCGCGCCGAACTTCAACAACTCAGCGCTGCAAACGCGCACATGGGTCGCCACGGTCGAGCCTACAGTCGGCCTCTATGCGCGCTGGTAAGCCGGTTCGCTGGCAAACTTGCAGACACAAAAATGGCGGAGAGGATGTCCTCTCCGCCATTTCTTTTGCGCTGATCAGGAACTACGCGCGACCCAAATACGAGCCGTCGCTGGTGTCGACACGGATCTTCTCGCCTTCGTTGATGAACGGCGGTACGTAGACCACCAGGCCTGTCTCGGTCTTCGCCGGCTTCTGGACTGAAGACGCGGTTGCAGACTTGATGCCCGGCTCGGTCTCGACGACGGTCATGTCCAGCGTGCCGGGGAGTTCGATGCCGACGGCCACGCCGTCAAAGAAACTCACATTGATGCTGAGGTTCGGGATCAGGTACTCCACCGCGTCGCCGAGCGTCGAGCGCTTGAGCACCGTCTGCTCATAGTCCACCGTGTTCATGAAGTAGTAGTCGTCGCCGTCGGAGTAGAGGAAGTCCATCGGGACCTCGTCCACGATCACACGCTCGATGGGGTCGGGCGAGCGGAAGCGGTGCTCGAACATCGCATTGGTGCGGATGTTGCGCAGCTTGGCCTGGATGAAGGCGCGCAGGTTGCCGGGGGTGCGGTGCTCGACCGCGAAGACCAGGTGCAGTTCGTTGTTGTGCTTGATGATCATGCCCGGGCGCATCTGTGTTGCGGGAATCGACATATAAATCCTTTAAACGAATGGGGGAGATTGGGTCGGCAGCAGCCATCAGAACGATAGCCAGGCGCTGTTGCTGCAACCAGTTAATTGTAGCGCAGTGGGCTCACGGCTATAGCGGGCTCAGGACTGCGGCGTGGCCGGGCTGGGCTTGCGATGGAAGAGCCAGCGGTAGAAGCGGACAAAAGCGTGTGCCAGATCGTTGGTCGGCGGGGGCGGCGGAGGCGGTGCCTGTGCCACAACGGGTGTTGTTGCAGGCGCTGCCGCAGGCACAGGAGCCTCGCTGGCCGCAGCCGGAGCAGCGGCAGCGGCTGGAGCGGATGACGGCTCGCCCACAGCCGCTGTCCCTGCGGTGTCAGGTTGGGGCGCGGGGCTGTTATACGTGAGCGCCAGGCCGGTCGAGACATGCGCCAGCGCGGACTGCTGCGGCGGAGCTGCCGGTGCGAGCCCTTCGCTCTCGGCCTCAGGGAAGGGATGTGCGTCGGCGGAGGTCGTGGCGACAGCGTCACCGGGTTTGGCGATGGGGCCACCAGGTGCGGCGCTCACGCCGCCTTCGGCCACGGAGATTACAGCCTGCGCCGGTGGGCAGCCGCAGGGCGAGGTCTCGTTGTCGACGACCTCCTTCAGGCTGCCGTGCTCGAAGAGCACATGTTGCCGCGGATGCAGGATGTAGTTCGACTCTCCGAAGGTGTCGGTGATGATCAGCGCGGGGGCGTCGCTGCCGCGGTTCTCGACGCAGGTGTCGCCGTTGGCCACCACGCGGATGCGCAGATCGAGCGGGGCCGCGGTGGAGGGCTGCAGCCGCATGTCCGGAGTCAGCACGGCGTCGTCCGCGTCAGAGAGAAAGCCCAGCTCCAGCGCGCCGCGATCCAGCGCGAACAGCAGCGGGCCTCCTTTGTCTCCCGTGCTCTGCGAGAGATGCACGGTGCTCGTGGTGCAGACGTTCACCGTGCCGCCGCGCGCCAGGGTCACCGTGGCGGTCTGCTCATGCGCGGTGACGGTGCCGTTGTTCACGATGGTGGCCGTACCGCCGTTGATCTGCAGCACGCCGTCTACGCTTGCGTCTGTGATGGGTACGGTGCCGATGGGTTTTTGAGCATGTGCGCCAGCTGCTGCCAGAAGCAGACCGGCCGCGAGCGTCGATGGAAAGAGTCTGCGCATGGGCGAACTTTACAGCTTGAGAAAATTTTCAATCAGCTTCTTGCCGTCGGCCGTCAGCACGGACTCGGGATGAAATTGCACGCCCTCGATGGGGAAGTCGCGGTGGCGCAGCCCCATGATGATATTGCTGATCTCTCCGGCTGAGTCTGTCGTGCGCGCTGTGATCTCGAGCTCGGCGGGCAGATCCTTTTCTTCGACAATGAGCGAGTGGTAGCGCGTGCAGGTCATTGGGCTAGCAATGCCTTTGAAGATGGTCTTGCCGTCATGCTCGACGATGGAGGTTTTACCGTGCATCAGCTTGGGCGCGCGGACGACGTGACCTCCGAACGCCGCGCCGATGGACTGGTGGCCTAAACACACGCCCAGGATCGGGATCTTTCGCTTGGCCTTGCCCGCGAAGTGCTGGATGAGGTCGATGGAGATGCCCGCCTCCGCCGGCGTGCAGGGCCCCGGCGAGATGACGATGCGGGCAGGATTCATCTTTTCGACCTCGGCGGGCGTCAGCTCGTCGTTGCGCTTGATGACCATCTCCGCACCCAGCTCGCCCATGTACTGGACGAGGTTGTAGGTGAAGGAGTCGTAGTTGTCGAGAACGAAGACCATGCTGTTCTTAGTTTAGCGCTGTTGTAAATGTGCCGCTCTATTTCAGCCCGCGCGCTCGCTGGATCGCCCGCACCACGGCGCGCGCCTTGTTGCCGCACTCTTCAAACTCTTTCTCCGGCACCGAGTCCGCCACGATACCTGCCCCGGCCTGGATGTGTCCCTGTTCGCCATGCAGGAAGAGCGTGCGGATGGCGATGCAGCTGTCGAGGTTGCCGGAGAAATCCGCATAGAAGATACTGCCGCCGTAGACGCCGCGGCGCGTGGGCTCCAGCTCTTCGATGATCTCCATCGCGCGGATCTTGGGCGCGCCGCTCAGCGTACCTGCGGGGAAGCAGGCGCGGAAGGCGTCAATGGGCGCAAGGCCGTTGCGCAGCGTGCCTTCGATCGCTGAGACCAGGTGCATGATGTGCGAGTAGCGCTCGACGAACATCAGGTCTTTCACGCGCACGCTGCCGTACTCGCTGACCCGGCCCACGTCGTTGCGGCCGAGATCGACGAGCATGATGTGTTCGGCAACCTCCTTGGGGTCAGCCCTCATGTGATCGGCGAAGCTCCGGTCCTCAGCCTCGTCGGCCGACCGCGGCATGGAGCCGGCGATGGGTTTGTATTCGACGTTGCGCCCGGTCACGCGCACCAGCATCTCCGGCGACGAGCCGACGATATGTGCGGATTTCTTTTCCAGAGGAAAGCGCAGGAAGTACATATAGGGCGACGGATTCACGATGCGCAGCGCGCGATAGATGTCGAAGGCGTCCACGCCCGGCTTGCAGTCAAAGCGCTGCGAGAGCACGCACTGGAAGACGTCGCCGGCGGCGATGTACTCCTTCGTCTTTTCAACGGCCTTGAGGAACGCAGGCTTCGGCGTACGCGCGTCTATCTTCAAAGGGCGCTTCAGCGCACCCTTCGACGCGCGGCTTTTGGGCAGCGGGCCTGCAAGCCGTTTCTCCAGGCCATTCAGCCGCTTGGCTGCATGGGCGTAGGCCGTTCCGGGCTTCTGCCGCGTCAGGTCCGCGGTCACGATCAGGTGGATCTCCTTCTTCACGTGGTCGAAGGCCATCACCTCGTCGAAGAACATCAGGCAGGCGTCGGGAACGTGCAGGTCGTCCTTCGCAATCGTGGGCAACTTCTCGATCTGGCGGACGACGTCATAGGCGAAGAACCCCACCGCGCCTGCGGTAAACGGTGGAAGCCCCGGCAGGCGCGCCGGCGTGTGCTCGCTCAGCGCGAGTTTGAGCTCGGTGAAGATGTCGCCGGTGAAGGTGCGCTTCTTTCGGCCCTCCTGCACGGTGATGCTGCTGCCGCGTGCCAGCATCGTCTTGTACGGATGCAGGCCGATGAAGGTGTAGCGCCCCACGCGCTCGCCGCCTTCGACCGACTCCAGCAGAAAGGCCTGCGGCTCCTCGGCCGCCACGCGCAGAAAGGCCGAGACCGGCGTCTCGAGATCGGCGGTGACGGTGCGGTAGACGGGCACAAGCGTGTGGGTCTTGGCCAGCTTCTGGAAATCGCGTGGCGCCGGATGGGTGAGACTCGGGGGCATGGGTTTCATCATAAATGCCCGGCCAGATTGCGCTGAAACGCGGTCATTTCCGCCTGGGGCAGCAACGGCAACGCGCATGTGACAAAATGTAGGGGCAAGCCAGGCCCATGAATCTACCCAACTCCATTACGATGAGCCGCATCGCCTGCGTGCCTCTGCTCCTGTGGCTGCTCTCGCCGCATGCGCCGGTGCACGCCCACCCCGGCATGCCGGATAACGGCGCGCAGGAGATCATCGCGTCGCTGGTCTTCATCGCGGCCTCCATTACGGACGGGCTGGATGGCTACCTCGCCCGCCGCCGCCACCAGATCACCACCATGGGCATGCTGCTGGATCCGCTGGCCGACAAGCTGATGATCACGGCGGGCTATATCGCACTGGTGCGCTTCACGCCCAACATCGTGCCCGTCTGGATCGCCGTGCTGGTGATTGGCCGCGAGTTCCTGGTGAGCGGGTTGCGGTCGATCGCGACTGCCGAGGGCTTCACCATCGAGGCCTCCGAGATCGGCAAGCTCAAGACCGTCATCCAGATCGTTAGCGTCGTGGCCGCGATCCTTGCCCACCGCTGGGACTACTGGACCTTCGGCCCCGTGCTGATCGCCGTGCATACCATCGCGCTCTGCGCCGTCTACTGGATGACCATCGTGTCGATCATCTCCGCGGTGGACTACTTCATCGGCTTCTGGAAGAAGATCGACCATGTCAGCGAAGGCCGCCGCAAGCGCCGCGCCAGCTTTGTGCTGAGCCGCAGAAAGAAGCAGGAAGCAGGAGCCGGCAGCTAGGCGCAAGATACACGATGCAGGCAGAAGAAAGCCCCGGATATCTCCGGGGCTTTTGATCTTGCCGCTGCCGTCAGACTTATGCCGTTTGGTGGCGCTGCACGAAGTGGTACGGCGGCCACGGGCCGGAGAGCTGCATGCGGCAGTCCTTCATCTCCAGCGTCGCGGTCGAGTATTTGTTCTGGTAGCGCTCCACGCACTTGTGGTCGATCAGGTGGGCGATGTCCAGCAGCATCTTGCCGGAGTCGGTTCGCTTGCAGGTGATCTCCTCGGCCAGCGGCAGGAACATGCGGTGCATCTGGACGGAGAGCGCGCGGGCGCGGGACTGGCGCTCGCGCTGGCGGCTCGCGCTCTCGCGCAGGCTGGTCAGGTACTCCTTGCCCACGCGGTCGCGCATCACCTCCGGCATCTTGCCCGGGCAGGTGTCGTCCACCAGCAGCTTGATGTGCATCTCGGCCTTGCCGCGCAGACGCTCGACGTTGGCCTGGAAGTGGCGCTGGTTGGAGCGCACTGAGCGCCGCAGCGCGTCGTCGTCCTGGAATACGGTGTTGAAGCGGAAGGGAAGCACGGTGGAGAGCTTGAAGCAGTCGGAGATGACGCGGGCATGATCTTTCTGTGCCTGCTGATTCATCACTTCGGCTGTTGCCTCCGCTGGATCATGCTCTGAAACCACCACAGCGAGATCGCTGG
>DATMLK010000089.1:0-10178 GCA_035570215.1 Acidobacteriaceae bacterium | reverse complement strand
ACCGTACCGAGATCGAGCGCAAGATGGTGGATGTTGATAGCGGCCTCGCGCTCCTGCTGGCCGACGACGTTGGGAATGGCCACCACCTGCGGGCCTAGGCTCTCGGTTACGCGCACGTTCCACAGCTTGCGCACCTTCGTTCCCGGCGCGGGCGATTGCGCCAGCACGCGGCCTGCGGGAACCGTGGCGGAGTAGAAGCTGTTTTCCAGGTTGAGGTTCAGGCGCTTGCTCTCGGTGCGGTCGCTGGCCTCGGAGAGCGTAAGCCCGGTCAGGTTCGGCACTTCGACCTCAAAGCCGTGGATGGCGAAGCGCATGGTGACCAGCGTGGAGATCAGCGCAACGGCCATCATGGCGAGAACGTCGAGAACGATCCGGAAGAAGCGGCGCATACAGGTCTATTGTCGCACTCCTGCGCGCGGATCAACGCCGGTTGTCGGTCGCCGGTTCGGGATGGATCAGCATGCGCTGGACCTGCGGGTAGTCGCTCTTCACGGCGATCTCGAAGGCGGTGATGATCTCGTGCACGTCTTCCATGCTGAGATTGTCGGGCAGGGTGCAGTGGCAGCTGAGCTGGATGCGGTCGCCGGTTCGCGTCACCAGGATGTCGTGGATGTCGAGGATGACCGGGAAGGCGCGGGCGACGGTTCGCAGACCGGCTTCAAGCGCGCGGTCGTCGCTGTCGAGCGAGGCGGTGTGCTCGATCCGCGCGGGCTCGCTTTCGATGTGGGTGAGGATGGTCGCGATCTCGGGGACATCCTGCAGCATGCGGGCCTCGAGAGCGGTCACGAAATCGTGGGCCTCGCGCAGGGTAAGCTTTTCATCCACTTCCACGTGTTGTTCCACGTGGAGCCTGTGGTCGAGCTGCTGGACGGTGACCTCATGAATGGCGACGTTGGCGCGCATGGCCACGGCGCGAATGCGGTCAAAGATGCTCTCGGTGGAGGTGGCACGCGGCACGGTGTGGACGACCACGTCGGCGGCGGGCAGAAGCCGCTTCACCGCATCGGTCGCGGCCATCACGATCTGCTCCGACCGCTGGAAGGTGAGGTTGCGCGCCAGACCCATGGTGAGATCGACGAAGTATTCGTTGCCGGCACGGCGCACGCGGACGCGCTCCACGTCATGCACGCCGTCGATGCGGGTCAGTTCGCGCATCAGGTCGCGGTGGGTCTGCTTCGGCGTCGAATCGAGCAGGGCGTCGATGGTCTGGCGCGCGAGCTTCCAGCAGGCAAGCAGAATGATGACGGAGACGACAAGCGCGGCGATGGGATCGGCGAGCTGCAGGCGCGGATGCGCGAAGTGCGCGCCGGCCCATGTGGAGACGAGTCCGAGGAAGACGGCGGTGGAGGACCAGATATCGGTGCGGAAGTGGACGGCATCGGCTTCGAGCGCGGGGCTGCCATAGCGCTGGGCGACACGCAGCAACGAGCGGGAACGCAGCGTGTCCACCGTGATGGCGATGAGCGGGATAGCGAAGGTCCAGATCGGCAGCGTTAGCTCAATGCGGCGGAGGAAGATGCGCTGCACGGCCTCGGTCACGATCCAGACGCAGGAGCCGAGCATGAGAAACACTTCTACGAATGCAGAGAGGCTCTCGACCTTGCCGTGGCCGTAGTTGTGGTCCTCGTCGGCGGGGCGGTCAGAGACCTGCACGGAGAAGAGCGTGATGCCGGAGGCGATGCAGTCGAGGCCGGAGTGAGCCGCTTCCGAGAGCAGGGCCAGCGAGCCGGTGAGCAGGCCGGCGGTGAGCTTGAGCGCAACCATCCCCAGCGCGGCGAGGAGCGAAGAGACCGCAGCTGTGCGCTTCTCGCGATGGGTCTCGACTGCGGGTGGCTGTATGACAAGGCTCATGGCTGTATGACTTGGCTTAAAGGCTGTATAGCGATGCTCATTCCGACTAGCCTACATGGTCAGGGATGCGATTGTGGCGCGGTTGTGGAGGGACTGGGCAGCGTTGTGACCGAGCATCCACAGTCCGCGGGCGGCTCTTCATTGCTCACATCAAGCGCGACCTTCCAGCTGCCGTCGGTCTGCTTCTTCCAGAGCGTGATGTAGCGGCCGGTTGTTGTGACGGCGTTACCATTCGCGTCTAATGCCCGGCCTTCGTAGTGGCCCCAGGTGTATCCGGCGTCGCCCGCGGGCAGCATCTGGCCGCCCTGCGGAGTCCACGTGAGTTGATATTGCTTCGGATCCCACTGCGCGGCTGCCGCGATGGCGGCGTGGCCTGTTACGGGAGCCTTTTTATTGCCGATGGTGACGGCGTCGTCGGCGAACCATGCGGCGAAGGCCTTGCCGCCGCCGTCGAGCGTGGCTTTGGCGAACTTCTTTTCCAGATCGTAGAGAAACAGCACGCCGGGCGAGAGCGTAGGCTGCAGCAGCGGCGACGGACTCGCGGTCTGGGATGCGGCGAACGGGTCGAGAACGGTACTCTGGGTCCATGCCGCGGAGGCAGGAGCCAGAGCAACGGCGAAGACGATGGCAACGCGGATACAGCGCATGGCGAACTCCCTACAACAGCCTAGCAGCAGGAGCCGTGGGCTCTTTAACTGCGCCTCGCGCCTTTCGCCGCCATCCCGGGAGATTATCTCGAAAATCAGCTCGCTGGATTCGCGGCAGGCGGTCTCCACCGCATCGACAAGACGCGGGCGAGCCTTAGCGGGGCCAGATTGGTATACTTAGGAACGTTACGCATCAGCGCGGTTATGCGGTACAGCAAGCCCCTACTCTGCCCAGAAAGCGTCGGGCATGGGGGCGTTTTTTGTATTGCGGCATCTCCCCCGGGAGTGCCGCGGAACAGGGTTGAATGAGCACGATTCTTGAGACAATCGCATCGCCGGCAGACGTAAAGAAGCTGACGATGCCGCAGTTGGAGACGCTGGCCGAGGAGATCCGCGAGCGTCTCATCCTTTCGGTCTCCAAGACGGGCGGCCACATTGGCCCGAACCTCGGCGTAGTGGAACTCACCATCGCCATGCACTACGTCTTCGATACGCCCGCGGACAGCTTCGTCTTCGACGTGAGCCACCAGGCCTACGTGCATAAGCTGCTGACCGGACGCGAGAAGCAGATCGGCACCATCCGCCAACCCGGCGGGTTGAACGGCTTCATGCTGCGCACTGAGAGTGTGCATGACAGCTACGGCGCGGGCCACGCCGGCACGGCGATCTCCGCCGCGCTGGGCATGGCGGTCGCGCGCGACCTGGCCGGCGGCAGGGAGCACATCGTTGCGCTTGCCGGTGATGCCGCACTGACCAATGGCATCTCGTATGAGGCCTTGAACAACGTCGCCGCGTCGACCAAGCGGCTGATCGTGGTGCTGAACGACAATGCGTGGTCGATCGACCGCAACGTGGGCGCGATCGCTTCGTATCTGCACAAGGTGGTCACGCATCCCAGCTATGTGAGCCTGCATGACAAGGCCGCTGATCTGCTGGAACGCTTTGGCGGCAAGGCCGTGCGGCATGTGGCGCACAAGGCGGAAGAGGCCGCGAAGGGTCTGCTGGGGCCGTCGATGATCTTCGAGGAGTTCGGCCTGAGCTACTACGGTCCTCTCGATGGGCACGACCTGCCGCTGCTGATCGAGACGTTCAAGTTCCTGAAGCAGCAGAACAAGCCGGTGCTTCTGCACGTGATCACGCAGAAGGGCAAGGGATTCCAGCCTGCGCTGGAGAAACAGAAGAAGTTCCACGGCCTGGGGCCGTATGACCCGGCGACGGGCGAGACCAAGGCAGTGGGGCAGAAGACCTACTCCGAGATATTCGCCGAGACGCTGGTGAAGCTGGCGGACAAAGAAAAGAAGCTGGTGGCGATCACTGCTGCCATGCCGAACGGCACGGCGCTGGATCTTTACCGGCCGAAGCACGCGGACCGCTACTTCGATGTCGGCATCGCGGAGGAGCATGCCGTGATCTTTGCGGCGGGTATGGCGACGAAGGGCTACCGTCCGTTCTGCGCCATCTACTCCACCTTCCTCCAGCGCGCGTTCGATCCGGTGGTGCACGACGTCTGCCTGCAGAATCTGCCGGTGGTCTTCTGCATGGACCGCGGCGGTCTCTCCGGCGACGATGGGCCGACGCACCACGGGCTCTTCGACATCAGCTATCTGCGCGGGATCCCGAACATCCTCCACATGGATCCGAAGGACGAGGACGAGCTGGCGGACATGATGTACACCGCTCTGCTGCATCCGGGGCCGAGCGCGATCCGCTATCCGCGCGGCATCGGGCCGGGCGTGAAGGTGAAGGATTTCCCGGTCGCGCTTGAGGTGGGCAAGGCGGAAGTGATCTATGAGTCCAAGGGGGACGGCAGCGATGTGGCCATCTTCGGTCTCGGCGCGCTTCTGCCGCAGGCTACCGAGCTTGCGGGCATGCTGGAGAAAGACGGGCTATCGGCCGCGGTCATCAATCCGCGCTTCGTGAAGCCGCTGGACAAGGCGCTCATCGAGCGTTACGCGAAGCAGGTTGGGCTGATCGTCACCTTTGAAGATCATGTTCTGATGGGCGGCTTCGGTTCGGCTGTGCTGGAGCTGCTGAGCGAGCTTGGCATCGATGTGCCGGTAGTGCGCATCGGCTGGCCGGATGAGTTCATCGATCACGGCAAGGTGGAGGCGCTGCGCGAGAAGCATGGACTGACCGCCGCTGCCGCCTTCAAGAAGGCGCAGCCGTATCTGGCCGGCATCGCAAAGAAACATCTCGCAGTGCGGTAGGGTGCTAGCTCTGTGGCGTACTTGAATTGTCTAAGGGTACGATCCGGCCCAGCACGACCGGCAGAATCTTAACCACTTTCTCGTGGCGTTCGCGGAAGATGCGTTTCACCATGGGATGGATGAAGTAATTCTGTAATGCGCTCGACCATGCCGCTTCGCCCTTTCCGGGCGGTGAGTACTCCAGATCATCCTTCACCAACGTGCCCTGCACCGGAACGCCGGCTGCATTGGCGCGCGTCTCGGTCTCAAAGCGATGCAGGTGCTCCCAGTAGCGGAAGGGACTGCGCACGGCCAGGTCGGCGAAGGACTCATTCCAGACGAAGTTTGAGATCATGCACTCCCACGGTATGCGCACGGGGGAGTAGGGCAGCGGGCGGAAGCTGAAGGTGAGCGAGCTGCGGTCGCCAGCGGCCACGCTGTGCAGGCGGTGGCCGGGATCCGGTGCCAGAGGGCGCGGCGGCGGCGGCACGATGGTCGCCTCCTCCAGCCGGAAGTGCTGCCAGTCCATCATGAGCCCGGGAAGGTTATGAGGATTGGCGAAGTAGGCAAAGACCAACTCCACCGGGTAGGGAATCCACTGCTGGGTTTTGAAGCGGTAGCGCAAGCTTCACCTAATTCCTCGTATATATGGGACTGATTAAGTCGCCATTAAGTTGCCCGCCAGCACATCTCGGACTTCATTTGTCGCCATTCCGTGTAAACTGGTACTACTCGGACTGAAACAGTCGTAGATTGAATCTATTCATAAGCCGCCTCCTGAAGCATAAAGCACAGACAGCATATGTGCCCGGAGCCTGCTTAAAGTAGCTGAAAGGTAAGACATTAAAGTGAAGAGCAGTAAGCGTAGAAAGAGTCGCTGGGGCACGCGCTCCGGCCGTTGGACTGGAATGGTCATACTGGCGATCTGCGCACTGATGAGCGGTACAGGGGTGGCCAGGGCCGCAACTGCGGATGATGATGCAGATCTCTCGACGGAATGTTGCAATGCTCTTGTCGAGAGTGCAGCGGGTGTAGTGCTGGATGCATCCGGCGCCGCAGTTGTGCATGCAGAGGTCACGCTGACGAACAGCCAGGGCCACGTTGTGCGGCACGCTTCGACCAATGGAACAGGAGCATACAGCCTACCGTCCGTGCCACCGGGTGTTTATACGCTGACGGTGAAGGCAGACGGCTTTGCGCAGTATGAGACGGCGGTCACTGTGATCGCCACGCACAATCTGACCGTCGATGTGAAGCTGAAGCTGGAGTCCGCGACGCAATCCGTCACGGTGACGGCCGAGAGCGAGCCTCTGGAAGAGGTGCCAAGCGTCGGCAAGACCGGAACGATGATCGAAGACATTCCCGGCAGTGTGCAGGTGATCGGCCATGCGCTTGTAGAGTCACAGGGCGGCATCTCGCTGCGCGATACGATTCGCAACGTCAGCGGCATCATACAAGGCGGTACGGACGGCTTCGGCTTCGACGACAAGTTCCAGATCCGCGGTCTCGAGGCAAGGATCTATAACGATGGATTCTCCGACGGCGACGCCCGCAACGGCATTCCGCATTCGCTGAACGGCGTCGAGCGCATTGAGATCCTGGAAGGGCCGGGCTCTGCCTTGTTCGGAAGCGGACCTCCGGGCGGCACCATCAACATGGTGCATTATCTGCCTTCGGCTACGCCGTTTTACGGCGTGACGTTCCACACCGGCTCCTTCGGCCTGTACTCCGGAAGCGTCTTCGCAACCGGACACACCGGTATGCAGGGGCTGGATTACCGCGTCGATGGACTGGCGGAGCATGAGGACGGCTATCGCGCGCTGACTAGTTCCGACTACGAACTTCGTCCTGAGGTGAGCTGGGTCGTGGGCAAACACTTCCTCACTTTCAGCGCGGATGGCCGCGACCTGAATGCAATTCCGGATCCCGCGGGCCTGATCTACGTGAACGCAGCCAACCCCGCGCAGACGTCTACGCTGGGCGGCACGCCGATCACGGGCGTCTCGCGCGAGGCCAAGTACTCCACGCCCTTCAGTCTGGGCGACCAGACAATGGGACGCGCGATCCTCCAGGACACCTGGGCGGCCACATCGCATCTCACGGTGACGAACCACTTTTCGTACATGTACCGCAACCTGTCGATCCTGCGGAACGGCGATAGCGGCACGGTGATAGCGGGCACATCGCCGGGCACCTACCAGTTCAGCGGACGCTCATTGCGCAAGCAGCATGACGTGCTTAACGACGTGGATTATGAGGCAGAGCCGGTCTGGAAGTTCAACACAGGCGGAGTTCGTCACACTTTGTTGACGGGCTTTGAGGCGCAGTACCAGAACATCTATGTAAACCGCGCCACGGCAACCCTTCAGAACATTCCGGACATCTTCCATCCTGTTGTTCCAGAGACATCAAGGGCCGGCCTTACCTTTGCGCCGAACTTCAACGACGAGTTGAGGGCGTATTACTACGGCTTCTACGCGACCGACCAGATGGACGTCACCGACAAGTGGAAGATTCGCGTCGGCGGGCGGGAAGATCTCTGGATGACGGAACTGCGCCCTCTCATCTTTATCGCGAACCGTCAGCTTGCGAACGGTGTACTCATCGAGCCGCCTGCCATCTACCCGCGCAACGATTATCCCTTCAGCTGGAACGTCGGTACGGTCTACAGGGTCCATCCCGGCATCTCGACCTACATCGGCATAGCGCACAGCAACCTGGCGAACTTCAGCTCAGAGGCGACGCAGAATGGCATCCAGGTTCCGGAGACGGGCCTGCAATACGAAGGCGGAGTGAAAGGCGCCGTGCTGCGCGACCGCATCAACTTCACGGTTGCCGGGTTCGATGTGTCGCGCAATAACGTATTTACATTGGTCAATGACGTGCCGCAGTTCAGCAACCAGAAGACCTTCGGCCTTGAGGCCAATGTGTCGGCGCTTGTGGGCGCGCACTGGACGCTTTCCGCCAACACGACGATTGAGCACGCCATCCTGACGTACAACCCATCCGCTCCCACCGGAGTCGGTCACCGGCCCATCGGCGTGCCGTCGCGCATCTTCAACTTCTGGACCGGCTATGACTTCAAGGTATCGAGGATCAGCGGGTTCCAGATCGGCGGCGGCATCTCGGCGCGCGACCGCATGTTCGGTAATGTGCAGAACCTATACTCCATCCCCGACTATGTGTTGCTCGACACGGCGTTCTCTTACACCGGTTACGGATTCAGGCTGTCGGCCGGCGTGAAAAATATCACCAATCAGCTCTGGTTTTCGGAAGCAAACGGAGCTGGCGGCCTTGTCGGCGATCCGCGGTCCTACTTTCTGGAAGCTAAAAAGACGTTTGGCAGAAGGTAAGCCTCCTGCATCTGCAGGCGCATTTTTGCCTGCTCTGCACCGGTTTCATCTCTGCTGCATCGCAGCGGCCACCCGAAGGGAGTAAAAGTGCCCACGGCGCGGCACGAACCCGCATCGGCATTGACAATGCTCTCCGCCGCTACCATGCTGGAGTCAAAAGGTATGTGCACTCTGGCTCCAACTCGACGCGTGTACCGGATATGCTGATGACCCGCACGCACTCCAAGGGTCTGGTCACGATCGGCATCTTCAAGCTGATGAAGGCACTCGTCTTCTTTTCTATCGGCCTGGGTGCGCTCCACTTCATCAACGCCGACCTGGACGATACCGTGCAGCGCGCGGTCGTGACCTTCAAATTCGATACCGAAAGCCACTTCGTCTCCATGGTGCTGGACAGGGTGGACATGATCGATGACCACCAGCTCAAGCTGGTCAGTGAAGCGACCTTCGCCTATGCGTCGGTTGCGATCGTGGAGGGAGTGGGGCTGCTGATGGAGCAGACCTGGGCGGAGTACCTGACGCTCATCCTGAGCCTGTCGTTTCTGCCGCTGGAGCTCTATGAGATCGTCCGTCGGCCATCGCCGTGGCGATTCGGGATCATCGCGATCAATATAGCCATCGTGATCTATCTGCTCTGGTTCCTGCGCGATTTGAATGCAAAGAAGCGTGACGGAGGCGGCCTTTCGACTGCCTGAAAACGACTCTGCCCGGAAGTATTCGCTTTTATTTCGCTATCATTACAGGCTGGATCCGGCAAGGAATGGGGACTGGCGTGAACCAATCTATTAAACACAAGATGTAGTGGTAGCTTACATGGGTACTCCAACCGGCTGAGTTTTCCACATCGTCCACAGAAAAATCTATTCATTCCACACGATTTAGTTCTTTACATCGTCGATGGTTCGGGCGACTATGTGGAACGAAGTGGTAGAAAGTGGGCTAAAAGGGATGAACCTGAAGCGCTTTCAAGGTGAATATACCGCAAAGCAGCAGAACAGGGCAGTCTCAGCATCGGCACCCCATTTTCAACCGGAGATTTTATGTTTCGAGGCAACCATCCAACACGGGTCGATGAGAAGGGCAGGCTCAAGCTGCCGGCGGAGTACAAGCGCCGCGCGGAAGAGGTGTATGGCGCCCAGTTCTACATCACCAGCAGCGATGGCAAACGGGCTGAGATCTACCCGCTGAAGGAGTGGGAAAAGATCGAGGAGAAGCTGGCAGGGATTCCGAAGTTCAACGAGGCGAAGAAGAAGTTCCTCGACATTACGAACTACTTCGGACAGATGGCTGAGATGGACGCGCAGGGCAGGGTTCTGATCCCGCAACTGCTGCGTGAGGCGGCTGGATTGCAGGGAGATGTAGTGGTACTGGGAGCGCAGACGTACCTGGAGATCGTGAGCCACGACGGATTCAAGAAGCAGATGGAGACCAATCCGCTGACGCAGGACGACAAGAATGCCCTGGCGGATTTGGGACTGTAAGAACGGCCAAAGTTTTGTACCAAAAGCTCCTCAGTGGAGCGCACATGCAGTACGCGGAGCAACGAAGTGAGCAAACCGCAACATGTGCCGGTTCTTTTCAATGAAGTTTTGGAGTTCCTGAATGTGCGGCCCGGCGCGACGGTGGTTGACGCCACGCTGGGGCTAGGCGGACATAGCAGCGGCATCGCAAGGCTGCTGGGCGGTAAAGGCAGGTTGATCTGCTTCGACCGCGATCCGCAGGCGATGGAGTTGGGCAAAGCGAAGCTGGCCGAGTTGAAAGATGAACTCGGTGACGCGATGCCGGAGGTGATCTTTATTCCTAACGCTTTTTCCGAAGCAGGGAAAGAACTGGCGGAGGGAAGCATCGACGGCCTGCTTGCAGACTTCGGCGTCAGCTCGCTGCAGCTGGGCGAGGCACAGAGGGGATTCAGTTTTCAGCAGGACGGACCGTTAGACATGCGAATGGATACGCGCAACGGGATCACTGCTGAGCAAGTGGTAAATCAGGCGGACGAAGAAGATCTCGCCAACCTGATTTACGAATTCGGAGAGGAAAGGAGGTCGCGGAGAATCGCCAGAGCAATTGTTAGGGCCCGGCCACTACACACGACAGCGGAATTGGCTCAAGTGGTAGCGGCCGCGGCCCCAACAATAAAGACT
>DATMLK010000088.1:0-2281 GCA_035570215.1 Acidobacteriaceae bacterium | reverse complement strand
CGGGACCGCGTTGGTGGGCGGGTCTATTCGCTGCAGACGAGCGAAGGCGTTGTGGAGCTCGGTGCGGAGTTTGTGCACGGAAGAGAGCCGCAGCTTTGGGCGCTGATCGAGGAGGCGGGAGCGACGACGGTCGAGCGCGGTGGCTCCATACTTCGCGAGAGTGCGCCCGGCGAGCTGACGGAAGATAAACACGCCGAAGAAGGCGGACTCTTTGATCCTCTGGATGAGCTTGCCGATCTGTCGGAGGATATGAGTTTCACGGAATGGCTCGCGTCGAGTGATGTGCCGAAGGAACAGCACGTCGCTTTGTGCAGCTACGTCGAAGGCTTCAACGCAGCGGATGCAAACCGCATCAGTGCGCGGTCGCTTGGGTTGCAGCAGCGGGCCGAAGAAAGCATCGAGGCGGACCGCGCATGGCATGTGCGCGGCGGCTATTCGCAGTTGGCGATCTACCTTGCGAATCGTGTGCGGAAACTTGGTGGCGAGATTCGACTGAGCTGTATTGTGCAGTCGGTGCGTTGGAGCACAGGCGAAGTAACGGTCGAGACGAATAGCGGAGTGTTTCGTGCTCCACGATGCATCGTCACGCTGCCGCTGGGTGTGCTGCAGCGCGTGAATTACGACGGCGGCATTGTGTTTGAGCCTGAGCCCGCAGCGATAGCGCATGCGCGGCGGCTGGCGATGGGCTCAGCCGAGCGGTTCACGATGATCTTCCGGGAACGATGGTGGGAGCGGTCCAAGCGGGTCAACGAAGGGGCTCTGCAGACACTGAGCTTTCTATTTACCATGCGCCGCTGGCCACCAGTCTGGTGGACAGCGCATCCGGAGCCTCAGGCGCTGCCGACACTGACGGGGTGGGCAGGCGGGCCGCGAGCGGCGAAGCTTGTTGGCCGCGGTGCAGAGGAGCTTGGCAAGCAAGCCTGCACCGAGTTGGCTGAGGTGTTCGATCTTCCGGAGCACCAGGTTCGGGATGCGCTGCTCGCGACGCATAAGCACGACTGGGAGCTCGATCCATTCGCGTGCGGGGCTTACAGCTACGTGCCGGCGGGTGTGCTGGATGCTCCCGCGGCGATGGCCGAGCCGGAGGCCGGCACGCTGTTTTTCGCAGGGGAACATACCGATACGACGGCGAACTGGGGTACGGTTCACGCGGCGCTCGGTACGGGGCTTCGGGCTGCGCAGCAGGTTTTCAGTTCCTTGACGTCTGCGCGCTAGACTGATTTTTGCGCCCCTCCCCCGGGTTCCCGAGTCCAAGGCGCAAAGGAGAATTACTTGCATGGCATTTCTTACCGTTGGAAAAGAGAACAGCGCAGACATTCAGCTCTACTACGAAGACCGCGGCTCGGGCCGTCCGGTCGTTTTGATTCACGGCTGGCCGTTGAACGGCGCTTCATGGGAGCGGCAGACAGCCGCACTGACTGCGGCGGGATATCGCGTGATCACGTACGATCGCCGCGGCTTCGGCGTGAGTTCCAAGCCATTGGGGGGCTATGACTACGACACTCTGGCCAAGGACACGTATCACCTGCTGGAAGCGCTCGATCTGAAAGATGCAACGCTGGTCGGGTTCTCGATGGGTGGCGGCGAAGTCGCGCGCTACATGGGCAAATACGACAACGGCCGCGTCAGCAAGGTTGCGTTTACGTCATCGGTTGTGCCTGCGTTCCGCAAGAGCGGAAGCAATCCAGAGGGGGTGGATCCGGCGGTCTTCGAAGGGATCAAGCAGAAGATCGAAAAGGACCGCTTTGTTCTGCTCCAGTGGTTCATCGAGAACTTCTTGAACGCGGATGTGCTGACGGACCGCGTCTCCAAGGAGGCGATCCAGGCGAACTTCAATGTAGCGGCAGCCGCTTCCTACCACGCGACGCTGAACTGCGTGGACGCGTGGCTGGAGGACTTCCGCGACGACATCAAGGAGATCAAGGTTCCGACGCTGGTCATCCATGGAGATGCAGACCGTATCTGTCCGATCGAGGCTACCGGCGCGCGTACTGCGAAGCTGATTCCCGGCGCGAAGTTCCACGTCATCAAGAACGGGCCGCATGGCTGCAACTGGACGCATGCGACGGAGTTTAACGAGGCTCTGCTGAAGTTCCTGGAAGGCAAGTAAGAGCAACTGAAAAAAGAGAGAAGCCCGGAGGAGTCCGGGCTTCTCCGTTTCTGAGGCGTGCATTTCTAGCTCGTGGCTGCGGCGATTCCGGTGAAGACGAGAATACAGACCGCCCACCAGCCGAGGATGACCATCGCGGCCTGCCCTTTCGTCTTGCGGGCGACGATGGCG
>DATMLK010000087.1:0-6493 GCA_035570215.1 Acidobacteriaceae bacterium | reverse complement strand
AGGCTCAGGGGAATGTTGGCGTCGGTGGAGCCGAGGCGCGGCGCGGTCTTAAGGCTGAGGTGACGGTCGACGGCATGAATGGTCTCAAGCAGCGGGGAGTCATCCGGCAGCGTGGCGGAGGGGCGGTCGCCAAGCGGCGAGATGGTGTAGGCGAGACGTTCGGCGCGATGTTCTTTTTGGGCGAGCTTGTTCGCGGCGAGAACAGAATCTTCTACAGCCCGATGGAGAAAGACTTCCAGGCGAAGAAGTTCGCCGGGATCGGGCGAACGGGTGTCGATCTGTGCCTGCGCGGATTGCGGGATGGAGTTGACGGAGGTGCCGGCGGCGATGGTGCCGATGTTCAGCGTGGTGCGCGGGCGGTTGGGGAGCTGCAGTTCGCTGATGGCGACGAGCGCGCGGCTGAGAACGAGTGCAGGATTGGGCGAGCCGGCATCCGTCCAGGAATGGCCGCCGGGGCCGGTGATGTTGACGCGGAAGCGCCGGCTGCCGAGCGCCTGGGTGACGACGGTGTCGGTGCCGCCGCCGTCGAGCGCGATGGCGGTCTGAATATTGTGTGCGCCGCTGAAGATGTGGCGCATGCCGCGGAGGTTGCCTTCACCCTCTTCGCCGACGTTACCGCAGAAGATTATTTTTTTGGACGTGGAGATATTTGCGTGAGCAAGAGCGGCGGCGATGCTAAGCAGGGCGACGACTCCGGCGGCGTTGTCGCAGATGCCGGGTGCGAGGATCTTTTGCTCGACTTCGTGTGGCTCACACGGAGTTCCTTCAGGGAAGACGGTGTCGAGGTGCGCGGACAAGAGAATTGTTTGCAGAGAAGGTGAAGCAGGTCCCTCCGCTGCGCTGCGGGATGACAAGTTTACTGATGCGGCGAGGACATTTCCTTCGCTGTCGATGTGCGCGTTCTCAAGTTTCAATTCGATGAATCGTTCGAGGAGCCATGCGGCACGCTGCGCTTCGCCGAAGGGCGGCGCGGGGATGGCGACGAGCTCCATCTGCCAGCGGCGAATCTGCGGCTCGTGCAGATGCAGCCACTGGAAGGCGGCGTGAACGTCGCGCTGCGCTGCGAGTTTCTGGATGCGGTGAAATGCGGACATGTTATTCACCCTCTACACTGGCCGGATATTCGACACTCACAAGAAAAAGACCGCTTGCCGGCGCTGTGGCTCCCGCGGCGGACCGGCTTTTTGCAGTGAGTATGCGGGGAATGTCGTCGGGTGCGATGCGGCCGCAGCCTGCATCCACGAAGCTGCCGACGAGGTTGCGCACCATGTGGTGCAGGAAGCCGTTGCCGCGTATGCGGTAGATGAGTATCTCTTCTTCATCTGCCGTCCATGAAGATTCGAAGATGGTGCGGATATTCCCCGGCGGCGCAGTGGTTGGTCGCTCCGGGGTCTCCGTGTGGTTTTCCGGATCGACGGCGGTGAAGCTGGTGAAGTCGTGCTCGCCGAGGATGGGTGCGGCGGCCAGCTGCAGCGCGGCCAGGTCGAGCTTCCACGGGCAGTTCCAGACGTAGCGTACGAGCGTGGGCGGACAGATCTCTCCGGTGAAGATGCGGTATTCGTAAGTCTTCCCGACTGCATCATACCGGGCATGGAATTTATTTTGGACTGCCTGAGCCGCGAGAACCCGAATGGCGGCAGGCAGGGTGCGGTTGAGCGCGCGGTGCAGGTTTTCAACGGGGATGGGCGTCTGCATGCTGAAGGAGACGATCTGGCCGAGCGCATGCACGCCGGCGTCGGTACGGCCGGAGGCCTGCGGCAGGATGGTCTCGCCGGTGACGTGGTGGAGCGCGCGGGCGAGTTCGCCCTGGATGCTGGGCAGCATGGGCTGCACCTGCCAGCCGTGGTAGCCGGTGCCGTCATAGGCCAGGGTGAGGCGGATGGTCTGGCTACAGAGGGGCGAGTTGGGGCTGGCAGGCATCAAAGTTCATTGAAACATGACGGCAAGCTGAGAGATGGCCCGGGGCTAAAGCCCGCACTTTTGCGGCAATTTCAAGGGCCTAAAGGCCCCTGCTCCCTCCGGGCCGCTTGTATTCACGGGGGAATTGGCATGAAGCGCGACTCGCCGTGCTCGCAGCACGTTATACTTTTGCTTTGCGGGGAACAGACTGAATTTCTTGCGACTTGTGGGCCTGCAGCGCCGTCTTATGTAAGAGCCGCAGTATCCCAACGCACAATAATCCCATCCGGCAGTGCCGGAGCGACGAACAGCTGGAGAATGCAACGTGAGAATTAGGAACTTCCTGGCGGTTGCCGCCATTCTGCTGGTGGTGACCGGTATCGAGACGAAGACAGTCTGCGCGCAGGCCGCACCCGCCGCTGACACCACCCAGCCGGTTGCATCGCAGGCGCCGGCCGCTCCCACGCCGCAGACCAGCGCGCCGCTGCAGATCCCTGCGCCTATCTATACGCAGCCGCTGTTTCTGCGGGATACGAACAAGGACTACACTCACGCGCACAGCCCCATCCCGATCCCGATCGCGCAGTACGCGCCGACGAACTACGATCTGCCCCGGCTGACCAACACTCCGCGGCTGAACGATCTTTTGCGCGACGGCACGATCTACCTGAGCCTGGCCGATGCGGTCACGCTGGCGCTGGAGAACAACTTCGACATCGCGATCGCGCGCGTCAACCTGGACATTGCGGACACGGACCTGCTGCGCGCACGGGCCGGTTCCACACTGCGCGGCGTGAACACCGGTCTGGTGACGGGTACGCTGGGCGGATCGTCCGAGACGGTAACGGGCGGCGGCGGCCCCGGCGGCACCTCGACCGCGAGCGGCGGCGCAGGTTCGGGCACCAGCGGTCTGGTGGAGAGCACCAACGGCGGCGGTCCGTTGCCGGAGGCCTTTGATCCTTACGTCACGGGGAATGTGCAGCTGGAGCGCGCGACCTTTCCCGGTGGATTCACCACTACGGGCGGCGGTTCCAACACGTTCACCAATACCAATACGGACACGTATGACATGGGCTACTTTGAAGGTTTTCGCACGGGCACGGCCTTCTCGCTTACCTACGACAACCAGCGTCAGACGAGTTCACAGTTCGGCACCAGCTACAGCCCGGAGCTGACCTCTACCTTCAATGCGCAGCTCACGCAGCATCTGCTGCAGGGCTGCTGCATATGGCTCAATGAGCGCTTTGTGGTGCAGGCGAAGAATGATCGCCAGATCACCGACTCGTCCTTCCGCCAGCAGGTGATCTACACCATCACGCAGGTGGAGGACATCTACTGGGGTCTGGTCAGCGCCTACGAAGACGACCAGGCCAAGGAGCGCGCGATCGAGCAGTCGCAGAAGCTGCTCTCTGACGATCGCAAGCAGCTGCAGATCGGCACACTGGCTCCGCTGGATGTAGTGAACGCGGAGAGCTCCGTGGCCAGCGACCAGCAGGCGCTGATCTCGTCGCAGACGAACCTGGAGTACCAGCAACTCATCATGAAGCAGGCGATCGCGCGCGATCTGGACGATGCGACGCTGACGGCCGCGCCTATTATCCCCACGGACCGCGTGAGCACGGAGCGGCTGCCGGAGGAAGACCTGACGGTGGATGCTCTGGTGGAGCAGGCCTACGCGAACAATCCGCAGATCGAACAGGCGGCGCTGGACATCAAGAACGACCAGATCACGGTGCGCGCGTTCAAGAACGGTCTGCTGCCGACGGTGGATGCCTATGCGTTCTACGGCGCTTCGGCCGTGGGCGGCAAACAGGGTGCGACGGCGCAGTGCACCAGTGGCGGCGTGACGGCGACCTGCGCACCCGGCACATTACCGACGGTGGGCTTCGGCGGCGTAACGGACAATCTCTTCAATAGCTCCGCGCCGAACAAGGGCGTGGGCATCAACGTGACGATCCCGATCCGCAACCGCACGGCGCAGGCCGACCAGGCGCGTTCGCAGATGGAGTATCGCCAGGCGCAGATGCGGCTGCAGCAGCTCTACACACAGATCCGCATTGAGGTGATCAATGCGCAGTACGCGCTGACGAACGATCGCGCGCAGCTGGAGGCGGCGATCTCGGCGCGGGATTACAACGCGCAGTCGCTGGACGCGGAGCAGAAGAAGTACATGCTGGGCGCGTCGACGACGGCGAATGTGCTGCTGCAATCGCGCAACCTGTCGGCGGCGGAGGACAATCTCTTCTCGGCGGAGGCGGCGTACGGCAAGGACCGCGCCAATCTGCGGCAACTGCTGGCGGACACGCTTACGGCCTACAACATCAGCATCCAGGATGCGGCGACGGGCACGGTGACGCAGCAGCCGGCGATCCCGGGTATTGCTCCAGCGAAGCCGCCGGCTCCGGTGCAGCCGATCAGTGCGGCGCCGTAAGGCAAAAGCAGAAACTTACCGCGGATCTTCACGGAAGAATACGGATCTAAAAACAAAAGATGGATTAAGGCGAACCGGCACTCTCGATGAGAGTGCCGTTTTTGTTTAAGGCTTACTCGCCTGAAAGGTTCGAGCGGGTGTGCGGCTTTTAGAGCCTGTGCGGATTCTTCGTTGCCGAAAGCGCTCCTCAGAATGACGATGTTGAAGGGTGACGGCGCTTTATCGTTCGGCGATCTGGTTGAGCAGGGCGTAGAACTCGGGGAAGGAGATGCTGGCGGCTTCGGAGCCGTGGATGATGGTCTCGCCTTCGGCGCGTAAAGCGGCTACGGAGAATGCCATGGCGATGCGGTGGTCGCCGCCGGAGTTGATGTCTGCGCCGCGGAGGCGCTGGTTGCCGGGGACGTCGAGGCCGTCTTCGTGCTCGGTCACCTCGGCGCCCATGGCCCGCAGGTTTTCGGCGACGAGAGCGATGCGGTCGGATTCCTTGACGCGGAGCTCCTTGGCGTCGCGGATCTTGATGCCGTTCGCTGAGTAGGGCGCGATGGCGGCGAGGACGGGGAGCTCGTCAATGAGCTGGGCGGCGGTTGCGCCGGAGATGTCTGCGCCGATCAAGCCGTGTTTGGGGGCTTGCACGCTGACGGTGCCGACAAGTTCGCCGTGCTTCTCTTCGAGGTTGAGGACGTTGAACTTGCCGCCGAAGGTGGTGAGGACGTCGAGCAGGGCGGCGCGGGTGGGGTTCATGCCGAGGCCGTCGAGGACGAGGTTGGAATCAGGGAACAAGAGCGCGGCGCAGAGGAAGAATGCGGCTGAGGAGATGTCGCCGGGGACGGCGGCTTCAATGGCGTAGAGCTTCTGGCCGCCGGCGATGGAGATGGTGTCGGCGGTGCGGATGAGCTCGGCACCGAAGGCGCGGAGAGCGATCTCGCCGTGGTCGCGGGTGCGGATCTTCTCGGAGAGCGAGGTGACGCCGTTGGCCTGCAAACCGGCGAAGAGCACGGCGGTCTTGACCTGCGCGGAGGGGATCGGCGTGTCAAAGGCGATGGCAGTGAGCGGGCCGCCGGTGATGGTGATGGGGGCGTGGCCGTCGGTGAGCGTGAGCTGCGCGCCCATCTGCATGAGCGGCTTGCGGATGCGCTCCATGGGGCGGCGGGAGAGGGATTCGTCGCCGATGAGCGTGAAGGTGTGCGGATGCGGGCTAAGCAACCCGGACATCATGCGCATGGTGGAGCCGGAGTTGCCGCAGTCGAGCGGGCTTTTTGGTTGCTGGAAGTTTCCGGCTGTTCCGGTGATCTCGATGGCGGGTTCGCCGCTCGGGAGCGCGATGCGCGCGACCTTAGCGCCGAGGGCTTCCACCACTCCGAGAGAGGACGCGCAATCGGCGCCGGTGGAGAAGTTGGTGAGGCGCGTGGTGCCTTCGGCGAGGCCGGCGAGCATGGCGTAACGATGCGAGATGCTCTTGTCGCCGGGAAGGCGAAGGGAGCCGATGAGGTTCTTTGCGGGGAGGATGGTCTGGGTGGCTGTGCTGGAGGACATGTCTTCTTTATTTTAGCGGAGTGCTGCGTTCAGTGCTTGGTAACGGAATAATTTCAGAATCAACTAAGCTCTTCGATGATATTCATTAGCGCACTACGCGAGAAAATCTTAAATTCATCTTTCACTTTAAATCCCTTGCCGTGCAAATTACATTTCGGCGTAGCTGCAAACTTCTCTTTGAAACATATGAGTAGTCCGCGTTCGAGCTTGCGCCATGTATGTGTGTTTTGACGCGGTGTACAAGTTATTACCCGTGCGTGGAAGGAATGCACGCCTGTAAGTTCTAGAATCTTGACAGCTCTTGCACCTACACTTTGAGAAATACGCTTGACACCCTTTTCAGTGGTGCCGATATAGACAATGCGGCTCTTGAGTTTGCCATACTTGATACGCTTATCCGCAATCAGGACATATACAAGTTTATTATTGCGGATTGATACACGTGTCGCGTGCATCGCCGGTTCGCGTTTTAAAGAAACCCTAGATCGCTTAGGCATGGCGAAAGTATAGAACGACAACGGCCTTCTTTGGGCTGGCTGTCGTGCAGCGATAAAGACAACTGCGGGGGGCGTTCGCTAAACGCTCAGGGTGACGGCGTAAAACAGACAACAACGTGCGCGTCGCGCGTCG
>DATMLK010000086.1:0-10503 GCA_035570215.1 Acidobacteriaceae bacterium | reverse complement strand
ACGGGGAAGGCGCATTCCACAAGGGTGTCGACATCTGCGCCGCCTACGGAACCCCTATCCGTGCGGCAGCAGACGGCGTCGTGGAATCAGCCACCATCGAGAGCGGTTATGGCCGCCAGGTTCAGATCGACCACGGCCATGGACTCAGGACGCTCTACGCGCACATGTCCGGATTCACCGTGACCCAGGGCCAGTCGGTCATCCGTGGCCAGGTCATCGGCTACGTGGGCTCCAGCGGCCGCTCCACCGGCGCGCACCTGCACTACGAGGTGCAGATCAACGGCACGCCGGTTAACCCGCACAAGTATCTCCGCACCACGCTGGCCGACCTCAGCAGCAACCCTGCCGGGTTGTAGCTATTTGCGTTAGGATTTTGAAGAGGAGCAGCTATGAGCGAACTCGTCTTTGAGGTGACGCAGGAGGCCGATGGTGGCTACTGTGCCGAATGTCTCACCGAAAACCTCTTCACGCAGGGTGATTCATGGCAGGATTTGCGTGCCAACGTGCAGGCCGCCGTTGCCGCTTTTTTCTTTGATCGTGAAAAGCCCGCTTCCGTCCGCCTGCACTTGGTTCGTGATGAGTCTCTCGCCATCGCATGAAGCTGCCACGCAACATCAGTGGTGAAGATCTGGCCGCAGGACTATGCAAACGATGGAACTATCGCCATGTCCACCAAGCGGGCAGTCATACTCATTCTTGAAACAAACCATCCTCTGCATCAGCGCATTGCAATTCCGGCTCATAAAACGCTTCGCATCGGCACACTGAGCAGCATTCTGCGCGCTGTCGCGGATGCGAAGCAGACCACGCGTCAGGCTATCTTGGAATCCTTAGCTCTTTAAGGTTCCGTCACATCCGGCGCCGTCACCTTCTTCAGCAGCTCCAGCGGAACCGTTCCCGTGATCACGGTGCGGTTCTTCTGCTGTTCCACCTTCAGGCTATCGAGCATCTGCTCAAGCGCCACATCCTCCGGCGCAACGGCCGGCTGGTTCTGCTGCACGGACTTCACGATGCTCAGCAGCGAAGCCAGTGCCGCGGCCGAATCTGCCGCGGAGCCGTCGCTGTCGGTGATCTCCTCCACGCGCAGATGCAGCGAGTGCACATAGCGGACGGAGGCCACGAACGTCGTGTCCGCCGGGATCGGCAGCGTCAGTCCCAGCATCTGCAGCTTGTCGTGGTCCGCGAAAGGCAGGCCGATCTTGCCGATGCCCCACGCCTCCGAGAGCAGCGGCACCTTGCTGTACTGTGCGCCCAGTAGCGACGATCCGGAGAACGGCGACGCCGCCGAGCGGTAGCGATCCAGGATGGAGTGGATCTGCTCCGGCGTTGGCGTGTTGGACGCGGCCACCATATCGTAGCCCAGCATCACCACGCGCAGCGTTCGTCCCTCCACGGGGATGCTGAAGATCTGGTGCCCTGCGTAAATTTCTGTCGAGCCGGCCACGGTGTTCAGATAAGCCGTAAGCCGCTTGCCGTCGATGCGCCCCTCAAAGACCTCGGAGAAGGCGACCGGCCCATTCGGGCCATTGGGATCGGGCATGCGTTGCATTGCGAAGGCGGCCTGGTCCAGATCGCGTTCAAAGACGAAGCCGGTCGCGTCGATGAACCGCTGAAACTCCGGCGAGTGCGGCACCGCGGTTTGGTCGTAGTGGGTCAACAGCCGCAGCGGCTTGAAGTCGAAGTAGACGATGGCGTCCGACTCCGGCAGCAGGCGCGCGCACTCCGGCGGCGCCTCCTTGCGCAATATCACCGCGACCAGCAGTGCCACCAGTAGCGCACAGACGCCCATCAGCGAATAACGCGTCCGCCTACGCATGCCGTTTCACCATTGCCTTCATGCACCTGATGGTATCAAGACCCAACTGCCGCATTCGCGAATTTATCAAGATATCCCTTGTAGGGCACATGGGCTGCGCGTACTATTTGCCCATCCCAATTTGATCCACAAAGGCTTACTCAAATGAAACATCTTCCTGCGGTGGTAGCTGTGTGTGTACTCTCTCTCGGATGCGGCTTTGCCCAGCAGCCTGCTGCACCCGCCGCTGCCGCGCCGGCTCCGGTTGTTGCCGCACCCGCTCCTGCTCCCGGCACAGCCAGCATGACCGATCAGGATGTCATTGACATGGCCGGCCTCGGTCTCTCCGACGGCGTCCTCATCGACAAGATCAACGCCGCTCCGGCCACCAACTTCGATACCAGCCTCACCGGCCTCAAGGCATTGAAGGCCGCAAAGATATCCGACGCCGTCATCCGCGCGATGATCAATCCTCAGGCCGCAGGCACTGTGAATGCAGCCGCGCCACCACCGCCACCCTCGTCCGCCGTGAACGAGGCGGTTACAGCAGCCGCCACTGCCGTTCCGCCGCCTCCGCAACCCGCAGCGCCCGCGCCGCCACTGCCGCCCTTTCACTCCACCGATGGGTACGTCCGCATGTACGTCACCGATCACCCCATCGACGAAACCATCGGCATGATGCAGGCCTCCGCCAATCGCCATGCTGCCGCTGCAGATAGCGTCACCAAACATGAGGCCGGGGACGATCCCCGCACCGTCGAAATTCAGGCCGATGTGCAGAAGCTCTGCTCCGCCTACATCCGTGTCTCCAGCAACCCCGACCACGCAGACTACATCCTCGTCTTCCGCCGCCAGGGCGGCAAGCGCAGCTCCTTCTTCGCCATGGGCGGACTCACCGGTCTGGCCATCTCCGCTGCCTCCAAGGTCGATGGCGCATCCCTGTTTGAGAACGATGGCGACATGATCTACGCCACCAAACAGACCAGCGTCGAAAAATCGATACAGGATATCTGCGTTCACATTCCGCCACCCGTCCCCGCCGCGCCGCAGATAGCCGCAATGCCGGTACCGCCTCCGCCTGCGCCGCCCGCTAAATAGCGGCAATACGCTGCATGGAGAAGGCGTTTTGCCGCCCCATCCCTATGTGCTAAAGTTGAGCTTGTGCCGCTCTTTTATCGTCGGCGCAAAGCGTCGTTGATTGGGCTGGCGTAGCTCAGCTGGTAGAGCATCTGATTTGTAATCAGAGGGTCGGGGGTTCAAGTCCCTTCGCCAGCTCCAGAACCTTCAGCAGCGCGTTGGATTGAGTTTGGTTGTACTGCCGTCTCCCGCCGCAGTCCTCCTGTTTCATCCTTTTCGATTCCGTCCCGCTTGCCACTTGAAAGCATGGGCCTGAAGGACTTGAGGGATGAGCAGTGTTTGCGCGGTGCAAGATGTGCACAGGTGGCCGAGTGGTTAAAGGCAGCAGACTGTAAATCTGCCGCGTTATGCGCTACGAAGGTTCGAATCCTTCCCTGTGCACCACTATTTGCTGTAAGCAGTGTGTAAGCGTGAAACGTGGGACCCGTATGTGGAGTCAGCTAACGTGGATTTAGCACCCGCCGGCACCGGGCGTCTCGTTATCGCCATCGCCGTTCTTGCCCTGTTGGGCATCGCGGTTTGGAATACGATGGAGCCCGGCAAGTATCGCGCGCTTACGCTGGTGCTGTTAGGATTTTTTGCAGCGCGCGCCGTGATCGGTTTCTTTCAGGCGCGGTCGCGGCGGTAGGATTTTGGGTGCTCCATCTTCGCCGCAGTTTCATCGCGGCTAAGGTGGGCATCGAGCGAAGCTCGATCGCTTTTCTTCTGGAACGGCGTAAGAGCTTATGCAAGGCTGATGTAGCTCAGTGGTAGAGCACTCCCTTGGTAAGGGAGAGGTCATGGGTTCAAGCCCCATCATCAGCTCCAGTTTTTCGCAGCAGGAAGCGAAAGCGGGAGTAACCGTAGCATTGGGCTTTAGCCCAATGTAGAGTCAACAGCCGCAGCAGTGCGGGAGTAACTCAGTGGTAGAGTCACAGCCTTCCAAGCTGTTGGTCGCGGGTTCGATTCCCGTCTCCCGCTCCATTCCATGTTTGAGGTAATTCAGGTTTGCCTACGATGTACGAGAAAGCTCTCATTCCCATCGAAGACCAGCAGTCCTACGGCGAAGTCCACGCCGCCATCGCCAGCCGCTTTGCGGCCGGCAATGTGCAGAACCTGCTGAAGGACATCGCCGGCGCCGGGCTTCGCATCCGTGATTTTGAAGGCGTAGCCAGCGCCGGGCTCTTCGGCGAAGCCGTGGCCGCCTCCTACAAAAAGCTGGGCAACGCCGATCAGGGCCAGATCCGCGAGTTCTATCTCGCCGCCGTGGAGAAGGTGGACCCGGCTCTCCGCGCCAAATATCTGAAGCTCTATGCCTATTACTGATCGCTAAAGCCCACCGTTTTTTGCCTTTCCCGCGCCATTTCAGGCATAATAACCAAGGAAGCGCGTGGCCTGACCGCACTTTCTCCGTTCCACAATTCAGGAATTAGGCAGCAGGGGCCATAACCCTGTGTCGCGGCGTGTCAGTTGGACAAAAAACACGCTGCTTGCCAGCCGAAGCGGCTGGCCACGTTAGGAGTACATCGAAATGCGAGAGATCATTACACTGCAATGCGGTACCTGCAAAGAGCGGAACTACTCCACCACCAAGAACAAGAAGACGACCACAGCGCGTCTCGAGTTCTCCAAGTTCTGCCCCCGTTGCCGCAAGCACACGGACCACAAAGAGACCAAGTAGGACTGGCCGTCCAGGCGTACGCTTCGCGTGCCTACGGACGTCCGGTCGCAGCAACCGGGGGAATAAGCTCAACGGTTAAACTGTCGGTCTCCAAAACCGAACTTCTCGGTTCGAATCCGAGTTCCCCCGCCAGTTTGAGTCACAGTAAAGGAAGAGCATCATGGCGAAGACAGCAATTGCACCGGCATCCGCGGAAACACCCGAGTGGAAGGCAGCACCGCAGCGTCTCATCAGTTTTCTGAAGGACACGCGCAGCGAGATGCGCAAGGTCGTTTGGCCCGGACGCGAGCAGGTGCGGAGCAACACGCTCATCGTGCTCATCTGCGTCTTCTTCTTCGCCGCGTTCTTCTTCGCGGTGGACAAGGTCATCGGCACCGCGATCGAGACGTTGCTGCAGAAGCTGATCGCGCACTAAATTTTATTTTCGTACGACAAGAAGGCACACATGGCAGCAGAAGAGACAATTCCGGCAGCAGCACCCGAGACCGAAGCACCCGCGCCCGTTGAAGGCGCCGTTGCCGCGGACGCCACTACGGACACGACCGGCGAGCAGCTTGCGCCGCCCGTCAACGAAAAATTCAAGTGGTACATCATCCACGCCTACTCCGGCTTTGAGCGCAAGGTCAAGGAATCGCTCGAGAGCCGCATCCAGGCCTACGGCCTGCAGCAGAAGATCGGCCGCATCATGATCCCCACCGAGCCGGTCACCGAGCTGCGCAACGGCAAGAAGTACACCATCGAGCGCGTCTTCCTTCCCGGCTATGTTCTCGTCGAGATGGAGCTGGACAACGACCTCTGGCACATCATCAAGAACACGCCGCGCGTCACCGGCTTCCTCGGCACGGGTGATTCACCCGTTGCGCTGAGCGAGCAGGAAGTAAGCTCCATCATCTTCCGTGCCGACGTCTCCAAGGACAAGCCCAAGCTCAAGGTCAAGTTCCAGAAGAACGAAGCCGTCCGCATCAACGAGGGCCCCTTCGCCAACTTCAACGGCATCGTGGACGACGTCAACGAAGATCGCCAGACCCTCAAGGTCATGGTCACCATCTTCGGCCGCTCCACTCCCGTCGAGCTGGAATTCTCGAAGGTCGACAAGGTCGAGGAATAATTTTCAGGGATTGTGATTCTGAGGAGCCCCAGGCGACGAAGAATCTCACTCTGCTTATGGCAGCACAAAAGTTTGGTGCAACGGTGGCTTCTACCCCTTGTACCGGTTGTAAGACACGCCTTCTACCGTGTCGCAAGAAAAAATAATCGCGAGCACAGCTCGTACAGAAGAGGGAATTATGGCACCGAAGAAAGTACAAGGCTACGTCAAGCTCCAGATCGAAGGCGGCAAGGCAACACCGGCGCCGCCCGTCGGCCCCGCGCTCGGGCAGGCGCAGGTCAACATCATGGAGTTCTGCAAGCAGTTCAATGCCCGCACCTCCAACAAGGAGCAGCAGGGCCTCACCATCCCCGTCGTCATCACCGTCTACGCCGATCGCAGCTTCTCCTTCATCACCAAGACGCCGCCCGCGTCCGTGCTGCTGAAGCGCGCCGCCGGCATCCAGAAGGGCGCAGGCAACCCGCTCAAGGACAAGGTGGGCAAGGTCAGCGAGAAGCAGGTTCGCGAGATCGCCACCATGAAGATGCCGGACCTCAACGCCAACGACGTCGAAGCCGCCGTCAAGAGCATCAAGGGAACGGCCCGCTCCATGGGCATCGAAGTCACCACTTAATTTTTTATCGTCGTTATTTTTATTGTCGTTTGATCTAATCAGCGAGCAACGCGAGCAGTACGCGAAGCCGAATAAAAAGATGCCCGCAGGCGATGCGGGCATCTTTGTTTAACTCCCATTTACTTTGAAGCTTTGGAATCAGCGCTCGCCGGTGGCGGTTCAAGAGTCGAATTGCTCGTCCCTGTAAATCCCCACCGAGCTACGGCTGCATCCCCAAGGATCGCTGGTGGCAGAGGCGTCACGCCATTCATCGTGCCGGCTGCAACCTGTTCTTCCGTGAGTACGATAAAGAAGTATCGTCTTCCACTCTTCGGCGTGAAGTACATTCCGCAGAATCCTTTGGAGAGGCACATCGCCTTCAATTCTCGGATATCGCCGAGGTTCATGCGGTCGGTCTCATCGGAACCCGCATACACCACGCCATCCTTGTTGATGGTCAGATGCCCAAAGCCATAATGCATGCCGTTGGCATGGCCCACCGGAAAGGTATATTTGGCGTGATCCGCCGCCTCGGCCTGCTGCCTTTGCTCCTCGTCCACATCGAACTGCAGCTTCTGCACTTTGTAGCTATCCAGCCATCCAAGCAGCTGGAGCTTTGCCAGGAGCTGCTGCAGGTTTGAGTCACTGCTGTCCGCGGCACCTGCGGCCAGAAGCTTCTGTCCTGCTTCGTAGCCCTTCATCGGTTCATTCAGGCTGATGGCAGTGGCGGCACGAATCTGCCAGAGCAGCATCTGCTCCGGATGCCTTACCAGAAACGTGTTGCTCTGATCCATGAACTGGTTCAGCAAAGTCTTTTGCTGGTCTGCGTCCGTGCTCTCTTGCGCCTGCCGCGCCAGTTCGATCAGTGCGTTGTAATCCACCTTGTCCATGCCGGTGAGTTGCGCAACCTGCGCATTCTCCGCCGGCTGGCTATTGGCTGGATTGGTGTTGGTTGGGCCTGCATTGGAAAGCAGCTGATCGATCAGGGCCTTGGCTTTAATAAGCCGCTGGTCATTGGGATAGACCAGCAGCAGACCTTCCGTCAGCTGTTGCGCCTCTGCATATTTTCCAGCGTGGACCAGCTCGCTGATCTTTCTGGTGGCGTCGTCCGGAGCCTGCGCCGAGCTTGGCGCACTCGCATCAGCAGGCGCGCTGGCTAATGTCTGTGCACCAAGCTGCGAGTGAAAGACCAGAGCAAACGCAAACCCCAAAACGAATACCTTTTTCGCTAAATTCATTAATCCTCGCCAACCCATTCGTGCGGTGCAGAATCGTCAGTCGCCGGCTGTCTTCGTATTCGAGCAGCCCACCGCAATCTCCTGCTGCAGGTCGTAGATCCTGCTTCGAACCTGCAACTCTTCATAGCGCATCCCCTCCAGGTCGTGCTCGGCGGCTTCGGCTTCGCCGGCGCTGTTCCACGCCTGCTGTGTATTCACATAGAGATCCAGCGCGCTCACCAGCGTATGGATCGCGGCGGCCGCCGTAGCACCACCCACCGGCCCGGCCACGGCAGAGGCTCCTACGGCCGCCACTTTTTCGAGACCATCATCGAACTTGCCCGCCAGGTAAAGCTTCTTCGCGGCCTCCAGCGCCTGGTCGAGCATCTTTGCCGTGCTCTCCACCTCGGTCGCATTGCTGAAGCCGTGTGCTTCGGCACCATGCCCAATCTCCGCCTCGTCCTTGTCCGTCAGCTCATTCAGCTTCTTGCCCAGCTCCACCACGTGATCCATAGTGTCGAGCATCTCTTTCTTGTCCTCGAGTTCCATAGAGCTTGCCGACGCCTTGGCCATACCCATCTGCGCCCAGTTCGCCGCCGTCGAGGCTGAAGCGATCAATGTCGAGACTGCTGCAAACTCGGCCTTCGTGCGCGCCGTATCGCTGTCCTCCTTGGCCGCCTTCATCGCATCCTCCGTCCGGCGGATGGCGTCATCCTGCGCGGGAAGGCCGCTTGCCAGCCGCTGGATGAGCATGCGATCACCGGCGCAATCGAAGATGGGCGAGCCTGGCGCAGAGAAGGTGTCCGATGCGGGCGCGCGCATCACGGTAATGCCCGGCGCGCGGGCTCCCGGTGCAGTGTTGGCGGGTGCAGGTGGCGTCTTGAGATCGGCAGTCACCAGCGGCTGATCTGCTTCACCAACAGCTTGCTGAGAGTGTGTCAGGTCCACTATGCCGGAAGAGCTCGGAGCAGCTGCTGTCTGCGGTGTGCCCGTCTGCGGAGTTACAGTGCCCGGCGCCGCAGTATCGAATCCTTGTCCTGCCATTGCCGAAGCGGCCTCGGGTGACGGTGCATTGGCCGCCGCCTGCCCCAGGCTGGCCTGCTGCGCGAGCTGTGCCGAAGCCGGTGTGCTGCCGGGAGCCGCGGCAGGAGCAGCAAAAAGATCGTCCACCTGTTTTTGCTCCGCATCGATCTGGGTCTGCTGAGGCGCGGCTTGCGGCGGTGAGACTTGCGGCGCAGATTGCGACGGGTTGAATATCTGGTCGATGTCTCCAGCCTGTGTCGGAGCGGGCGCAGGTGCGGCAGGCTGTGTCCCCAGCGCGCTATCGATCTGGCCTTGCACTGAGCTTTGATTCGCGGACACCGGATCCACCGGCGGTGTCTCACCCGGCGGACGCAGATCTCCCGCGCCGGAGTTGGGATTATTGGCGTTATTAAGGTTCACCAGGTTGAGCGGAGAATTATTCGAAGCAATCTCGGGGTTTCCGGCGCCGGCCGGAGTGGTGCCCAGCAGCTGGCCCAGCTCGCCGCTCCTCTGCTGGGCGAGCGCGCTATTCTGCTGTGCCTGCTTCGCCATCGCCAGGTTGTTCGCGATGTTGGCGTTATTGGGCGTCTGCGCGAGCGCCTGCTGAAACTCATTGATCGCGCCGGAGTAGTTCTTCTGCTTCATCAGGTAGATGCCGCTGTTGTTCAGCTGCTGGGCGGCCAGCGCTCGCTGCTGCGCCGCCGGATCGGGCGCAGGCCCGCTCATGAGCTCGCTCAGCCCCTTCAGGATCATCACCGTGCCGACTGCTCCCACGGCCATTCCCATCTGCTGCTGCGGAGTCATGGTGCTGATCAGCTGGCCCATCTGGCCGCTCAGATCGCTGTTGGTGGTGCCGCCTCCGCCGCAGTTGCACCTGATGGTGGGAAGACCGTGCTGCGCCTGGGCTGCCGCCGAATCGCAGGCCGACTGGCTCGCATAGCTCAGGGTCCTTGTTGTGACGTTCCCGCCCATCACCGAAGAGCATCCGGAGCTGCCCTGGCAGTCGTAGGTGACCGTGCACGAGGCTTGTGCCGCCGCGGGTGCGCTCGAGAGCGCGCAGGCCAGCAGCAGAAGGCCGAAAGCAGAAGCAGCGCTGATGAGGAGCGACCGCATGGCATTTCTCCAGAATGCCTGTAGAGTACGCCAAAGTCCCGGCATCGGCTATTTCTTTGGGTCGTTTTCTACTGCAATGCTCACGGAGCTAAAAATCTCAGAAATCACGCCAAAATCCGGCAAAATTCCTTGACCCGGGCACCGAATCCCGGCATAATCAAAAGAGTGTCTCCACCTCCCGGTGGGGCATCGACGACCACGCCCTTGCAGAACAGAGCTTGCGGGGTGGCAGATGAGGAAACATGGCAAAGAGATCTTCCAAGAATATTGCGAAGGCGCGCGCGCTGGTTGAGCCGCGTCCCTACGCCCTGTCCGACGCGGTCCCCCTGCTCCAGAAGGCCAAGTATGCCAAGTTTGACGAGACCGTCGACCTGACGCTTCGCCTCGGAGTCGACCCGCGCCACGCCGACCAGATGGTTCGCGGCACCGTCGTTCTCCCCCACGGCCTGGGCAAGACCAAGATCGTGGCCGTCATCGCCTCGGGCGACAAGATCAAGGACGCAGAGGCCGCAGGCGCTGAGTTCTTCGGCGGCGAGGAGCTCGTCGAGAAGATCCAGAAAGAGAACTGGACCGCCTTCGACGCGCTGATCTCGACCCCCGACATGATGAAGTCCGTCGGCCGCCTCGGCAAGGTGCTCGGCCCCAAGGGCCTGATGCCCAACCCCAAGACCGGCACGGTCGCGACCGACGTCGCCGCCGCCGTGAAGGAGATCAAGGCCGCGGAAGAAGCCGGCGCTGAGTTCTTCGGCGGCGAAGAGCTCGTCGAGAAGATTCAGAAAGAGGGCTGGACAGCCTTCGACGCCCTGATCGCCACGCCCGACATGATGAAGTCCGTCGGCCGTCTCGGTAAGGTGCTCG
>DATMLK010000085.1:0-7337 GCA_035570215.1 Acidobacteriaceae bacterium | reverse complement strand
AAACGCGCATATAACTCAATTCTGCTATATATGGCATGAGCCGACAGGCTTAGTTACGGACGCGGATATACGAGGCTTTCGGCGCAACGGGCCTCCTGCCTATAATCGCGTAACCTAGCAGGGTAATCGACCTTACTGCTTCCCTGGCGCTTTCAGCCCCATCTCCGCCATCACGCGCTGCAGGTCCTTCCACGCCTCGCCCTTCATGCGCGGGTCACGCAGCAGGAACGCCGGGTGGTAGGTCACCGCGACCTTCGCCCCGCGCGCCGAGTACCACTGCCCCCGCAGCGAGCTGAGTGATTGCTTGACCCCGAGCAGGTACGTCGCCGCCGTGCCGCCGAGTGCGACGATCACCTTGGGCTGCACTACGTCGATCTGGGCCAGCAGAAACGGCGAGCAGGTCGTCGCCTCCACATACTCCGGCGTGCGGTTGCCCGGCGGCCGGCACTTGACGATGTTGGCGATATAGACCTGCTCGCGCCTGAACCCCATCGCGGTGATCATATTGTTCAGCAGCTGGCCGGCCTTGCCGACGAAGGGCAGACCGGACGCGTCTTCGTCCGCGCCAGGGCCTTCGCCGACGAACATCAGCGCGGCATTGGGGTCGCCGTCGCCAAAGACGATCTTGCGGCGGCCGCCGTAGGCCAGCGGGCAGCGCGTGCAGTCGCCGATGAGGTCCTGGATCGCCTGCAGCGCCTCGGCCTTCTGAGCCGGGGCCACGCGCTCTGCAGGCAGCGGCGCAAGCTGGTCAAAGCTGACGGGCCGGGGCATGGCGGCTTGCTCCTTGTGTTGGACTGGGTTGTCGAAGGCCTCTATGGGAGGAGTGTCGTCCGCAGGCGTAATGTCTGACGCAGTGACGACCAGCGGAACCGGCTTCACGTCACGCAGGGGCATCGACGGTGGTATGGGAGCAGACGCAATTGCAGGCTCCAGAACGCTCTCCGTCTCGATGGCATCAGAAGGCTCTCCGCGGCGATAAAGGTCGTACACGCCGAGATCGCGGAGATAGTCGACGTACGCGCGCACAGCCAGACGGGTCTCTTCGTTCGTAGCCATACGCCGCGCCGTCTACTTCAGATCGAAATCAGGACGCGGAACCGGCTCGGTGAAGACATACTTCACATGACCGGCGCGTATCTCATCCTGCGCCACGCGGCACGCCTTGGTGGACTGCGTATCGACCATGGGCAGCGCGCCCGATTGCAGCTGCCGCGCGCGGCGCGCAGCCACCTTGACCAGGTTGTAGCGATTGTCGAACGTGTTCTCGATCCTCATCCTTAGACCTCCGAAAGAAGTAATGATGTCCGTCCAGCGTACTTTGCGCCGGACGGGTCGAGCACTGAAGTAAAACGTAATTCGATTAGAACCCAGAATCGCGCGCCGTGCAAAGTCTCCGCACGGGCCGCGGTGGATAACGCGACACTATTTGTTGGCGATACCAAAGCTGGCGAGCACCGCACGCAGCCTCGGTGAGCCGGCATGCGTCTCGCAACTCGCGGCTATCTCGCGCACGATGGCGCCATGCTCCTGCTTCATGCCGAGCCGCGCCCACAGCACGATCGCGCGCAACTCGGCCACGGCATCATCCAGCACATCGTTCACCAGGGCGTACTTGTAGGCGTCGAGCCGTTTCAGCTCCTCGCGCGCCTCCTGCAGGCGGCGTTCGATAACCTCTTCGGAGGTAACGTGTTCGGCCGCGCTACGGTTGCGCAGACGCTTCTCCAACACCTCGGGGCTGGGCGGCAGAATGAAGATGGAAACCGCCGTAGGCAGCTTCTGCATTACCTGCATCCCGCCCTGCACGTCGATATCCAGTAGCAGATCTTTGCCGTTGGCCTCGGCGTGGCGCAGCGTGGAGACAGCGGTGCCGTAGTAGTTGCCGAAGACCTCCGCCCACTCCAGGAACTCACCCGCGGCGATCATCTTCTCAAACTGCTCGCGCGTGGCGAAGTGGTACTCGCGGCCGTTCTCCTCCGAGCCCCGCGGCGCGCGCGTGGTGTAGGAGATGGAAAACTCCAGCCCCTCCACCAGCGTGCGGAGCTGCGAGACCAGCGTCGATTTACCCGAACCGGAGGGTGCTGAGATGATGAAGAGCAAGCCTGCCAAGAGATCTCCAGAAAACTAGAAGCTTTGCTTTAAAAACTAGAGGCTTTCTATTGCAAAAGAACTTTATTCAATATTCTGCACTTGCTCGCGGACTTTCTCAATCTCACTCTTCATCCCAAGTCCAAGTTCAGTGATGCGCAGACCATTCCCTGCAATAGCCCCGCTGGTTTTGGAGAGCAGCGTGTTCGCCTCGCGGTTCAATTCCTGCAACAGAAAGTCGAGCTTCTTGCCCAGCTCCCCGCCCGCGGCCAGCAGGTCGATAAAGTGCTGCACATGCGTCCGCAGCCGGACGATCTCCTCTTCCACATCGCTGCGCTCGGCCAGCAGCGCGGCCTCTTCCAGAATCCTCTGCTGGGCGATCTCCGCCGACTCACTGGCCTGCAATAGCTCCCCGATACGCTGTTGCATCCGCGCAAAGTAAGCCTGGCGGACGTCGCCGCGCAGCGCAGCCACCTCGTCCGCCGCCACGGCAATGCGCTGCATGCCGGCGGTCATCTCGGCCACAAGCGCGGCACCCTCTTGCGCGCGCATGGTGTTCAGTTTGTCTATCGCGTCGTCGATCTGCGCGAGCACGGCCCTCTCGACCGGCTGCATATCCTCCGCGGCAGAGCCGCTACCAGCACTGTTCTCCGCGGTCATCGCACCCGGCATGCGCAGGATCGCGTTCACATCCGGCTCCCCAGTCAGGCCGTTCTCCGCCATGGCCTCACGCGCGGCCTTCACATAAGCCGCCACCAGCGGACGGTTCAGTTGCAGCTCAGACTTCGTCTCGCGCTCGAGTTGAAGTGTTACTTCAACATGCCCGCGATGCAGCTTCTCCTTGAGCAGCTTGCGCAATTGCATCTCCAGAGCATCGCAGTTTCCCGGCAGGCGCAGGTGCAGATCGAGAAAGCGGTGGTTCACGCATTTCAGCGTCAGGGTAAAGTTCAGGCGCTCACCTGCGCTGCCTGTGACACGTGCGAACCCGGTCATGGAGTAGGCGGTGCCCACAGCAGAGATTCTGCTCACAGCAACTCCTTTACGGCCACGCGGATCCCCGAGTCGATGCCTTCGGGCGGAACGCTCGCGTCCTCGCCGAACTGCATGTTATAGAGCCTCTGGTACATGCCGGAGTTCTGCAGCAGCTCCTCGTGCGTGCCCACTTCGGTGATGCGGCCCGCTTCCATTACCACGATGCGCGTCGCGCGCCGGACGGTGGACAGCCGATGCGCGATGACGAAGACCGTGCGCCCCTGCATCAGGTTGGCCAGCGCCGCCTGCACCAGCGACTCACTCTCCGTATCCAGCGCCGAGGTGGCCTCATCCAGCACAAGGATCGGCGCGTTCTTCAAAATAGCGCGGGCGATCGCCAGCCGCTGCCGTTCGCCGCCGGAGAGGCGCACGCCCTTCTCGCCGATCACGGTGTCGTAACCATCCGGCATCCGCAGGATGAACTCGTGCGCCAGCGCCATTTCGGCGGCCTGCTGCACTTTGGCAAAGGCGATGTCGGGCTGGCCATAGGCGATATTGTTGCGCACGGTGTCGTTGAAGAGGATCGTCTCCTGCGTCACCTTGCCGATCTGCCTGCGCAGCGAGTCGATGCTCACGTCGCGCAGGTCTTCGTCATCAATGGTAATGCGGCCCGCGGTCACATCGAAGAACCGCGGGATCAGATTCACCAGCGTCGACTTGCCTGCTCCGCTCGGCCCCACGATGGCGAGCACTTCGCCACGCCGCACGCTCAGGTTGATGTCGTGCAATACCTCTTTGCTCCCCTCATCCGTGGCGTATGCAAAGCCGGCGCCTTCAAACACGATGCGGTCGCTGAATCCACGGACGGTCCTGGCGCGGCGCTTCTCGCGCACCTCGTCCTGCTCGTCCATAAAGCGGAAGATCTCTTCGCTCGCGCCCAGCGCCTGCTGAAAGCTGTTGTAGAAGACCGCGAACTTGCGCACCGGATCGTAAAGCGAGATGACGGCCGCGAGAAAGCCGATAAAGGCTCCGAGCGTCATGTAATTGCGCTGGATCTGGCCACGGCCCAGCAGCAGAAGCAGCGCAATGGCGATAACGCCCAGCAGGTCCATCAGCGGCGAACTGATGGCCTGCACGCTTGCCGACTTCAGATTCGCCCGAAAGAGCCGCCGCGCCGCCTTGCGGAAGCGCGTCATCTCCCACGCCTCCATGCTGAAGGCCTTCACGATGCCGTGACCGCTGATGGCCTCATGCAGAATGTTCTGGATCTCGGCCATCTTGTCCTGCCCGCTGCGGGTGGTAGTGCGCACGCGCCGGCCGATGCGCCGCGCCGAGCTGACGATGACCGGAATAAAGATCAGCAGGATCCACGCCAGCCGGTGGCCGTAGCAGACCACCACAAAGACCAGCACGATGAAGATGAAGAACTGCTGCAGAAAGTCCGAGAGCACGCTGGACATGGCCGTCTGCACGCGCTCAATATCGTTAATCAATGTAGAAAGCAGCGTACCCGTGGTGTTTCTCTGGAAGAAGGCCGTGGAGCGGCGCAGGATGGCATTGTAGAGGTCGTTGCGCAGGTCCGTGATCATGCGGAAGCCCGCATAGTTCACCAGGTACGTGCCGGCATAGTCGCAGAGTGATTTGAGCAGCGCGGAGGCGATGAGCGCATAGGCCACTACCGTCCAGGCATTATGGAAGTGCGACGGTACCAGCCCCTGCAGGTTCAATGACCGGTGCGAGTGCGGCAGATTGAAGCGCAGAATGTTCTGGTTGATGCCCTCAGGCTTCAGCACCTGGTCCAGGATGGGCTTGATGAGCGCAATACGGATGCCGAAGGCAGCGGCCGAAATAGCCATCAGCACGACCGCAAGCGCGGAGTAGAGTGCGTACGGTCGCACATAGCCCAGAAGCCGCCAGAAGCGCCTCATGCCTGTCCTCTTGTCCGGGAGCCGAAAGCCATAGCCACCATTCTAGCTTTTGTGCCCCGTTTTTGGGGCTGGACGCCGCCCGCTCAGGAGCGGGGCATGTCCCGGTGGCCGATCTTAGTGCGGTAGCCGCGCTTCTCCAGACGCCTCTGCATCTCTTCCGCGATAAATACCGACCGGTGCTGCCCGCCGGTGCAGCCGAAGGCGATCGTCAGGTAACTCTTGCCCTCTTGGATGTAGTGCGGCAACAGAAAGGTGAGCATGTCCTCCGCTTTCTTGAGGAACTCCTTCGTCTGCGGAAAGCTGAGCACGTAGGCCGCCACCTTGGCGTCGCGGCCGGTCAGCTTGCGGAACTCTGGGACGAAGTGCGGGTTCGGCAGAAAGCGCACGTCGAAGACAAGGTCCGCGTCCGCGGGCACTCCGTTCTTGAAACCAAAACTTGTAGACGAGATCAGCAGGCTCTTCGCCTTCTCGCCGCGCTGGAAGAGCGCCTGCACGTGCGCGCGCAGCTCATGCACGTTGAACTTCGAGGTGTCCAGAATGATGTCGGCGACGTTGCGGATCGGGTCCAGCAGATGCCGTTCCGCCACGATCGCCAGCGGAATCTGCTCGTCGCGGCCGATGGGATGCGGCCGCCGCGTCTCCGAAAAGCGCCGGACCAGAACGTCGTCAGCCGCCTCGAAGAAGATGACCTGCACCTTCACCCGCGAGCGCAGCTCCTTCAGCACGGCGGGAAAGCGATCAAGCCGGCTGCTCTCGCGCACATCTACCACCAGCGCGGCGCGTACGATCTCCTGCGACTGCAGAATCAGCCCGGCAAAGTGCGGGATCAGTTCGATCGGGAGGTTGTCTACGGCGTAGTAGCCGAGGTCCTCAAAGGCCTTCAGCGCCGAGGCCTTGCCCGAGCCGGACATGCCGGTGATGATGATGATTTCACCGTCATTCACCTTGCCTGCGGTCTGCTTCTTCACAGGTGCAGCCTTCGCGCGCGTACCTGCGGCTGCCGTGGCCTTGCGTGGGCCACGGGGCTCTGCTTTATGCTTTTTAGGACGCACCGCCATGCCGACAATCGTAGCACTCTGCGGTGAATCCACCGGAAAATAGAAAAATGCTATGCCCTAAATCGCAATCGCCTCGTCAAGCAGGTCGTCCTTACCTACTCTGCCGTTGCGCTTGCGGCCCACCATCTTCTCCTTGTGCTTGAGCGCCTGTTTCTCGGCCTTGTCCAGAGCCTCATGCAGCGCCGACTCCATCACCGTGGACTCAGCCATGCCGACGATGCCGTGTTTGCGCGTATTGACCGTCACTTCGGCCATCTGGCGGTATTTTTCGGTTGTCAGGATAATGTGTGCCTTGGCTGTGCGCCCCACGATACGTTCGATTCGGCCCAGGCCAAGCGCCGCTTGTGTGCGCAGCTTCTGGGTCACGTTCATCTGTCTGCCGGTATATTCAGTCTGCATCGGTTTTCCTCCGTGGTTACGGGTTAATGGAAACGTTCGATTCACTGCGGCGCTCTTCTTTTGTCTCGCGTCCTATGGATTTAGACGCGCACTCTCCTCTGGTGGGTACTTGGGATCTGCAGGTCTTCGCGATACTTCGCCACCGTACGCCGCGTAACCTGGATCCCCTGCTGTGCCAGCGACGCCGCAATGTGGTCGTCGGTCAGTGGCCGCCGCGGATCCTCTTCCTCGATCAGCTTCTTTACCTTGCGCTTGAGCAGCACCAGCGGAGTGCCGTCGCCCTCCGGCCCATTGCCGCCTTCGGAGAAGAAGAAGCGCAGTTCATAAACGCCTTGCGTGGTATGAACATACTTGTTCGCCACGGCGCGGCTCACCGTGGATGGATGCACGCCTATCTCCTCAGCCACGTCCTTGATCATCATCGGCCGTAGAGCCTCCACGCCCTGCTCCAGAAACTCCGTCTGCCGGCGCACGATCGCCTCGCAGGTGCGGACGATGGTGTTCTTGCGCTGTTCGATGTTGCGCAACAGCTGAATGGCGGACTTGTACCGCTCCTTCACATATTCGCGGACGTCCTTTTCGGTCCCCTTCTCGCGTAGCATGCGCCGGTAGCCCTGGTTCAGACGCAGCACGGGCAGGTCATCCTCGTTCACCACCACGGCATACTTCTCGTCGCGCTTCACGAAGGCCACATCCGGCTCGATCAGCCGCGTCTCACTCTGGTTGTAGCGTTGTCCGGGGCGCGGATCCAGCGTGCGAATGTACTCCGCGGCGGCGCTCGCCTCTTCCGAAGTGCGGCCGCAGGCCTTCGCCAGCTCGCGCATGTCCTTGCGCTGCAGAAGCGGCAGGCAGTGGAACACGATCTCTTCGGCCGCTGCAAAAGTATCCAATGCAC
>DATMLK010000084.1:0-3745 GCA_035570215.1 Acidobacteriaceae bacterium | reverse complement strand
GTCGTCGGTCGTGCCCAGCGTCGCCGTCACCAGCGCCTGGGTCTCGCCGCGCGTGAACAGCGCCGAGCCGTGGACGCGCGGCAGCACGCCTACTTCGATCGTGATCTTGCGGATCTCGTCGAACGCGCGATGGTCCGGGCGGATGCGGTCGTTCAGCACCTGCTCGCGGAAGATGTTCTCGCGCATCAGCTCGTAGTACTTGCTCAGCTTCTTGGCCGCGGCGGCGTCGCCTTCGGGCAGGTCCTTCTTCAGCTCGTCCTTGATCTCCTTGATCCTGGCGTAGCTGTCGAACTTCGGATACTTCTTGGTGTCGAGCGCGTCCTTCAGACGGTCGCCCACCTTGGCCATCAGGCCGTTATAGTACTCGGTGTCTATCTCCGCAGGCGTCACTGCCCGCTTCGGCTTGCCGGCCTTGCCGACCAACTCGGAGATCGCGGCGCAGATCAGCTTGATCTGCTCGTGGGCGAACTCGATCGCATCCACCACGCGCTCTTCGGCCACTTCCTTCGCGCCCGACTCCACCATCACAATGCCGTCCTTCGTGCCGACGACCATGATGTTCAGCTTGCTTACCTTCATCTCGGCGTAGGTCGGGTTCACGATGAACTGGTCGTCGACCAGGCCAATGCGCACCGCGCCCACAGGACCGGCGAACGGAATATCAGAGAGCGCCAGCGCGCAGCTTGCGCCGTTGATGCCCAGCACATCGGGATCATTTTCCTTGTCGGCTGAGTAAACGAAGGCCACGACCTGCGTCTCGTTGCGGAATGTCTCGGGGAAGAGCGGGCGGATGGGACGGTCGATCTGACGGCAGGTCAGGATCTCCTTCTCGCTCGGGCGTCCTTCGCGCTTGATGAAGCCGCCGGGGATGCGTCCGCCGGCATACGTGAACTCGCGGTACTCCACCGTCAGCGGGAAGAAGTCGATTCCCTCCTTCGGGTCCGGAGCGGCTACAGCCGTGGAGAGCACGGCGTTGTCGCCGCAGGTGATAAGTACCGAACCGCTGGCCTGCTTGGCCATGCGTCCGGTCTCAAAATTAATGCGCTTGCCGCCGGCAAGCTCAACAGATACGTCCTGTTTCATCTTTAGTCCTCTTTTCTCATTTTCATCGTTGTTTTATGTATAGGAACTTGTGGGCCGGGATCACCGGCAGGTGCGGAGCGCGCACTGCGGGCATCGGCCCGGAGATCTTTCACGCTGCGTATGCGAAGAATGGACTGTCCGCCCGAAGGGGATATCACGGCATGGCTGCCGGCGCACAGCGCGATAGTGCCCATTACGGCGGCCATCATCATCGCGCGCCCATGCAGTTCACGTGAACGTCGCACTGCGGCGGGGCCTGCGCGATGGCAGGCCCTGTCGGCAGTGAAGTTGTCGCGGAATGGGATGCTGTGCGCATCGTCGGAATCGTCCTCAACTCGCCGCGGCAGAACCGTCTGCGCGGACACGAGCTTTCGCGTGCAAACCGGAACCCTACTTGCGGATGCCCAGCTTGCCGATCACTTCGCGATAGCGGTCGGAGTCGTTTTTCTTCAGGTAATCGAGCAGGCGGCGGCGCTTGCTCACCAGCATCAGCAGACCCCGGCGGGAGCCGTGGTCCTTCTTGTGCGTCTTGAAGTGCTCGGTCAGCTCGCCGATGCGCTCGCTCAGGATCGCAATCTGGACCTCGGGGCTGCCGGTGTCAGAGTCATGGGTGCGGAACTTCGTAATAATGTCGGTTTTTTTTGCAGGTGCTAACACGGTCGTGCGGTACTCCAATTCAGATTAATTCTCTTCAATCCACTCGTCTAAGTGTCTCTCAAAGAATAGCATGGCTCATCGTCAAATCTTTGTATTTTCTTACGAATAGGCTCCGTTTCCATTTGTTTGTCATCCCGTAGCGCAGCGAAGGGACCTGCTTCTATCTCTTTGAACTAAAAGGATTGCCCCGCGTCTCATGCAATAGACGCGGGGCTTTTGCGAGCAAAGCGAGCGATTCGAGCCTGTCCTGAGCGCAGTCGAAGGATGCGCGCAATCGGGGTCCCCAGCGAACGCATTTGTTCGCTGGGGTGATCAGCACCCTACAACCCGAACCGCACCTTCACGCCCAACCGGAAGTTCGCCGGCATCGAGGGAAATCCAATCGGTCCCATGTGCTGATTGTTCAGCAGGTTGTCCACCTGGCCGAAGAAGGCCAGCGTGGGGTTGAACTGATAGGTGGCATTCGCGTCCAGCTTCATGTAGCCGAAGTCCAGGTCCCGGTTCGGCAGCAGCAGCGAGTTGTCCGCGTTCGTACTCGCCCCCCGGTAGGCCGAGCTTGCCAGGAAGGTCGAATCGTCGCTCCGGCTCACCATCGCGCTCGTCAGACCCACCACCCATTTCTTCTCTGCATACGTGATTGAAAAATATCCCGTATGCGGCGGCCTGCGGAACGGCCTGGCGCCAACCAGCGGACTCGTAGCTCCAATCGCAACGCCGGGAATGCTCGGGTTGAAGGTCGGAGCCAGTGTGCTGCTCGCGTACGAGTTCTGCGTGACCGCATCCAGGTACGTGTACCCGCCGCGGATAAAGAGGTTGGCGAGCGGTCTGTACTCCAGCTCCAGTTCTGAACCCATCGCGCGATACGCCAGCGTGTTCACATACGCGCCGTCGATAAAGGAGTTATCGAGCGCCAGAACCTCATTCGACGGAATATTGAACGGCGGCCCAGACAGCGCATTCACCCCGACGAACTCTACCTGGCCGGTGTACTCGTTATGGAAGAACGTCGCCTTCACCAGCAGCTTCTGGCCAATCAGGCTCTGGTCCACGCCGCCTTCATAGGTGCGGGTCGTCTGCGGCCCAATCGGCGGAACGCCGTTCGCGTCACTTGGATTCGGGTCATACTGAGCCACCAGGCTCTTGAGCGAATCTAGCTGCGAGAAGATGTCAGCGTCCTGCACGGCCTTTGAAAAGCTGAGGCGCAGCTTCGTGCCCTGGAACTTGCCGCCGCCCGGCCGCCGTGGATACCACGCCAGGCCAAAGCGCGGCGTCTCCCGTATGCCGAAGAGATGGTCCTTCTCCACGCCCGTGCCGATCGAAAAGAAGAGCCGGTTCTTCACATCGCCCTGGAAGTTCGCCGTGTAGTCGAAGTTCGTACGGTCCACGTTGTCCACGATGCTGAAGAACGGCTGAAACTCGTAGAACGCGCCGCGCTCGTGGTCGTAGTGAAATCCGCCGAAGGCCGCGAAGTGCCGGCCGAAACGGTAGTCGGTCAGGTACTGGAACTCGTCGTTATTATTCACCTGGTCCGTGCGGTCGGGGAAGCTGGTTCCCTCTTCGCCGAGAATGGCCGCGCCCGTGGCTGAGTAGCCGTTCGCTCCGCGGATCGTCACCACATTGCCGATGTAGTACAGGTCCTGGTAGTTGAACTCTGTCGCCGTCACCGGAAAGCCTTCCTGCGAGAACGTGGTCTGCTGCTCGCGCTTCCGCGCCACGCCGTAGCGCACCACGTTGTGCCAGTCGCCCGGCGTGCGGTTCTCCAGCGTCCCCGTCATGTAGAGGTCCTGATCGCCCTGCCTCGCATCGTTCACTAGCTGACTGAAGTCATACGCGCCGGGGATCCCGGATGCGCTCACGCTGTTGCGCAGCGTAAACCGCGCCTGCGTTCCGCCCATCTCATAGCCGGCGTTCGCGATCGATGTGGCGTCGTGATAACGGTCATCCTCGATCGCATTGGAGGTGTCGAAGCGCGAGAACCCGGCCAGGTAGTCCAGCTTACTGCGCG
>DATMLK010000083.1:0-16110 GCA_035570215.1 Acidobacteriaceae bacterium | reverse complement strand
CAGACCAGCGTTCGCCGAACTTGCCGCTCGAGAGCACCAGCACATGGTCACCGGGCGAGGTGAGGTTAGATACTGAAGCCTCCATCGCACCCGTTCCGGAAGACGAGAGGATGATGACGTCGTTCTTGGTGCCGACGAACTCCTTCAGCTGTGCGAGCACGCGGGTATAGAGCGCGCGGAACTCCGGCGTACGGTGGTGAATGTCCGCGGCGGCCATGGCAAACTGGGCGGCGGGCAGCAAGGGAGTCGGTCCGGGGGTAAAGAGTCTGATCTTGCGAATCATGGAGTTAGCTTCTTTCTGGAGTACCACGCGGAGGGCGTGTCCATCCTCATGCCGTATGCCGGCTGCAGTCTCGATTTTGTCTATCACTATTGTACCGAGCGACAGGAATTCTTGCCGTTTCCTATAATAAAGAGCGGTTTAGAAAAAGATTCTGTTTCTACTGATGATGTACTTAGGTGCATGAAAGAGGCGGCGGATTATGAGTATCGCGCAAAAACTGGAAGCAGACATCATCACGGCCATGAAAGCGCGCGAGGCGCAGAAGCTGGAGGCCCTCCGCATGGTCAAATCCGCGCTGAAAAGCAAGGAGATCGACAAGCGCGAGCCCCTGACCGAGGCCGAGGAGCAAAAAGTCCTGGGCACGCTCATCAACCAGCGCAAAGACTCCGTGGAGCAGTTCACCAAAGGCAACCGTCCGGAGCTGGCCGCCAAAGAGGCCGAAGAGATCAAGCTGATCGAAGCCTACCTGCCGAAATCTGCCAGCGAAGAGGAGATCAAAGCACTCGTGGCTGATGCGGTTGCCCAGGCCACCGCCGCCAACGGCGGAACAAAACCCGGCCCGCGCGAGATGGGTTCGGTGATGAAGATCATTCAGGCGAAGATCGCTGCGGATGGCATTCGTGCGGACGGAAAAGTTGTCAGCGAGCAAGTGAAGGCTGCGCTCAATAGCTAGATCTTCTGGCTTCTCTGCACTTCTTTCACACCGGGAATGCGGCGCAGGTCCATCACCAGCTTGTTGAGATGGGTCAGGTTCTGCGTGAAGACCACAAAGTCGACGATCGCCCCGCCGTCGCCGCTCTCGCGCGAATCAAGATTGCGGATGTTGGTGTCGTCGGCGGAGATCACGGCCGTCATCTCCTTGAGCAGGCCGGGGCGGTCGTCGCAGATGACGGTGAGGCGCACGGGATAGGTTGTCACGCCTTCACTTCCCTCCGGCGCGGACCACTCCACACTGATCCTGCGGTCAGCTTCGTACATCAGATTCTGCACGTTCGAACAGCTGCGCGCATGCACGGCCACTCCCTTGCCGCGCGTCACATAGCCGACGATCTCTTCGCCTCGGATCGGATTGCAACATCGCGCGCGATAGACGAGCAGGTCATCCTGGCCCTCCACCTGCAGCGACTCCGAGCCCTTGCCGAAGTAGACGCGCTTCACCGCGTCCGACATCGCATCTACCGAGCCATGCGCCGCAGTGTGCTGCCCAGACTCTGGATCCGGCTCGGCAGCCATCGTGGAACCCGGCTTCAGCTTGTTCAGCACCTGCCGCGCGGAGTACTTGCCGAAGCCGAGACCCGCCATCAGCTCCGGCGGGCCGCCCAGCCCGTACTCGCCGGCGACGCGGATCATGTCCGCATCCCCGAATGCGTTCAAGCTCACCTTGTACTTGCGCGCCTCGCGCTCCAGCAGCTTGCGGCCGATCTCCACCGCGCGCTCACGCTGATGCTCAGTCAACCAGTGCTTGATCTTGTTGCGCGCCCGCGTGCTCTTGGTGAAGCTCAGCCAGTCGCGGCTGGGCGAGTGCCCGGCCTGCGTGAAGATCTCCACGATGTCGCCGTTCTTCAGCTTCGTCCGCAGAGGCGCCATGCGGCCGTTCACCTTCGCGCCGGTCGTAGTGTGGCCCACTTCGGTGTGAACGGCATAGGCGAAGTCCACCGGCGTCGCGTCCGTCGGCAGCACGACGACCTTGCCCTTCGGCGTAAAGGTGTACACCTCTTCGGGATACAGGTCGATCTTCAGCGTCGAGAGGAACTCGTTCGGGTCCGTCATCTCGCGCTGCCAATCTACCAGCTGCCGCACCCACGCCAGCCGCTGCTCGTCCTTCGCGCTCACAGGTGAATCGCCGGCCTTATACTTCCAGTGCGCGGCGATCCCCTCCTCCGCCACGCGATGCATCTCTTCGGTGCGGATCTGCACCTCGAACTGGTGCGCGCCGTCCGCAATGACCGTGGTGTGCAATGACTGGTACATGTTCGGCCGCGGCATGGCGATGAAGTCCTTGATGCGCCCCGGCACCGGCTGCCACATGCTGTGGATCAGGCCGAAGACCGCGTAGCAGTCCTGCACCGTCTGCGTGATGACGCGGATGGCGAGCAGGTCATAGACCTGTTCCAGCGGGATCGTGTGGCTCTGCAGCTTCTGCTGGATGGAATAGAGCCGCTTGATGCGCCACTCCACCCGTGCCGTGATGCCGTGCAGCTTCAACCGGTCTTCCAGCTGCTTCACCACGTGGCGCAGAAACTTCTCGCCTTCAGCGCGCAGCTTCTCCAGTTCGACACTTATGCGCTCGTAGCTGACCGGATCGGTGTAGCGGAAGGCATAGTCCTCCAGCTCGCCGCGCAGTTTACCCATGCCGAGCCGGTGCGCCAGCGGCGCATAGATATCCAGCGTCTCACGCGCGATCGCAGCCTGACGCTCCGGCTTCAGATGCTCCAGCGTGCGCATGTTGTGCAGGCGGTCGGCCAGCTTGATGATCACGACGCGGACATCGCTCACCATCGCCAGCAGCATCTTGCGGATGTTCTCTGCCTGCTGGTCTTCGCGGTTGGCGAACTCGATCTTATCGAGCTTGGTCACGCCCTCCACGATGTGCGCCACCTGCTCGCCGAACTTCTCGTAGATCTCGTCGGTGGTGACGGGCGTATCTTCCACTGCGTCATGCAGCAGGCCGGCGGCGATCGCGGTCGAGTCCATCTTCATCTCGGCCAGCACCAGCGCGACCTCCAGCGGATGGATCACGTAGGGCTCGCCGGAGGCGCGCTTCTGCCCCTCGTGATGCTCCACGCAGAACTCCCATGCTTTGCGGATTATGTCCAGATCGTCGGCGGGCCGGTTGGCGCTGACGGTCTTCAGCAACAAATCGAACTTCTGCTCCACGGTCAGTGGCGCCGGCGGTCCGGGCCTGCCGCCCTTGGGCCGTGCACGCTTTACCGTCTCTGCGGTGGCAGAGTCAGCAGCTTCGGTCGTTGCTGGAGGCACAGTTGCCATATCTGATTATAGGCGCCGGGGGCGCTTTGACTGCTTCGCGTAGCGCTCACTCTGTTCGCGATGGAAATCTGCCGGAGGCGCCTATTTGGCCAGCTCCATTTCCACCGCCTGCATAATGAGCGGGCTTTCGGGCTTCGTCTCCGGCGAAAAGCGCGCCACCACCTCACCCTTCCGGTTCAGCAGAAACTTCTCAAAGTTCCACAGAACCTCGGGCTCTTCGGTGGCTCCCTGCCCAAAGCTCTTAAGATGCTCGCGGAACTCGCCGGGATTCGCTGCCATGGCGTGGGGCAGCGCCGCCGTAAGTGCCTTGTAAAGCGGGTGCTTGCCCTCGCCTGTCACGGCGATCTTCTCAAACATGGGAAAGTCCACGCCGAAGTTCGTCGTGCAGAAGGTTCGGATCTCTTCATTCGTTCCCGGCTCCTGCCGGCCGAAGTCATTGGCCGGAAAACCCAGCACGACAAAACCCTTCTCGCGGTAGCTCTTGTAGAGCGTCTCCAGGCCCTGGTACTGCGGCGTAAGCCCGCACTTGGAGGCCACATTCACCACCAGGGCCACCTTGCCCTTGTACTCCCCCAGCGTGATCTCTTTGCCGGCCATGGTGCGTACCGGAATCTCGGTGATGGCTATGCTCATGGTTTTCTCCTCACGCCATCTTAACCGATAGACTTGTGCTGATGACAAAGCAACGCACTCCTGAAGAAAAAATCGCCCTCGCGCCACCCGCCGCCCACGGCCCGGCAGCCGTCATCACGCGCCGCGCCTCAGACAAGCTGCGCGCCGGCTCGCTCTGGGTCTATCGCTCCGACGTCTCGCAACTCATCCCCGCCCTCGCAACCGCTGCGCCCGAACCCGGCTCGCTCGTCAGCGTGCTCGACAACCGCGGCATTCCCGTAGGCACCGCGCTCTACAGCAGCGCATCGCAGATCACGCTGCGCATGGTGAGCAACACGCCGGCTCTTCCGCGGGAGCAGTATCTGAACGATGTTCGTCAGCGCGTCGCGCAAGCACTCACTCTGCGCCGGCAGATTCTAGCGACTCCCGATCCGGCGAGCGGAGCGAGCGATTCGCCGTCCGCGCAGGACAATGCCTGCCGCCTGCTCTTCTCTGAGGCGGACGATCTTCCCGGCATAATCGCCGACCGCTACAACGACCTCATCCTGCTGCAGCTGCTCACTCAGGGCACGGCACAGGACGATGTGCGCGCCGCGCTCACCGAAGTTCTGCGCACGGAGTTCAAGCCCGCCGCGATATGGGAGCGCCCCGACCCGCGCATCCGCGAACTGGAACAGCTCGCGCCGCCCGCAGCAGACCCGCTCTTTACATCGAATAAAAAAACACCGAAGGCCGCGACCGAGTTCACGTTCAACGGGCTTCGCTTCCGCTATGACGCCGCATCCGGCCAGAAGACCGGCGCCTTCCTTGATCAACGCCTGAACTATGTCGCCGCCGCACATCACGCGCACGGCCGTGCTCTCGACATCTGCACTTACCAGGGCGGCTTCGCTCTGCATCTCGCCCGCGTCTGCGAACGCGTCACCGGCGTGGATGCCTCGCGCGCCGCCCTCGAGGTCGCCGACCAGAATCTTGAGCTGAATCGCGCGAAGCTGCTGAACAATGGTGATGGCGTGGACTGGATCGAGGCCGACGCCTTCGAGCTTCTACGCGAGTACGACGCCACCGGTGAGCGCTTCGGCACCATCGTGCTCGACCCGCCCGCCTTCGCCAAATCGAAGAACGCCACCGAAGGCGCGCTGCGCGGCTACAAGGAGATGAACCTGCGCGCGCTCAAGATGCTGGAGCCCGGTGGCACGCTCGTCACCTGCTCCTGCTCGCACCATATTTCGCTGGCTGACTTCACCGCTGCCATCGCTTCGGCTGCCGCTGATGCCGGCCGTCGCGTGCGATTGATGGAGACTCGGGGTGCTGCGCCTGATCATCCGGAGATCGTGACGCTGCCGGAGACGATCTATCTCAAATGTTTAATCCTGCAGGTTCTCTAAACGCGTTGGGCCAGCGCGACACGCGGGATTCCCTGCAGATCGTCCACCAGCTCCACGCACCTCCACGCGCGCAGCAGCTCCGCCACCCGCACACTCTGACCGAAACCCATCTCCAGCGCGAGCAGACCACCCGCCTGCAACGAATTCCACGCCCGCGGGATCAGCCGCTCGTAGATCTCGTATCCAGTGCTGCCTGCGAAGAGTGCAAGCGGCGGCTCAAACTCGCACACCTGTTTTTCTAGTATTTCGCTATCGGCGATGTAAGGAGGATTTGAAACGATTGCATCGAAGACTTCGCCCGCACACGCATCAAGCAGCTCCGATTGCAGAAACCTCACGCGCTCCGCGACACCGTTCGCCGCGGCATTGCGCGCAGCCACATCCAGCGCAGCGGGTGAGATGTCCAGCGCGGTGACCTGTGCCAGAGGCATAGCGTGCGCAAGCGCCACCGCGATCGCGCCGGAGCCGGTTCCCACATCCGCAATCTTCACTGCACGGTCTTTCGGCAGCCGCGCGATGACCTCTGCCACAAGGTGCTCCGTCTCCGGCCGCGGAATCAGTACATCCTGATTGACAACGAACGCCAACCCGAAGAACTCCTGCGTTCCGGTGATGTGCTGGATGGGTTTGCCAGTCGCGCGTTCGGCGACCATCGTGTCGAACCGCGCCTTTTCTTCGTGCGACAACTCACGCTGAGGATTGGCCAACACCGACGCCCGTGTAATGCCGACCGCATGCATCAGCAGCAACTCCGCGTCACGCGCGGCATACTCGCCGTGCAGGCGCTGCGCGGCCTCCGCTACAGCCTGTCTGATTGTCTTCATGTGCGGTTAGGCGGTGACGGCCGCATCCGTGCGCATCTGCTCGGCGGTGTAGTGCGAGATGAGCGCGTCGATGGTCGGCTGCAGGTGGCCTTCCATCACCTGCGCCAGCTGATGGTTCGTCAGTCCGATGCGGTGGTCCGTAAGCCGGTTCTGCGGAAAGTTGTAGGTGCGGATCTTCTCGCTGCGATCGCCGGAGCCCACCTGCGACTTGCGCGCCGAAGCCATGATCTGGTGCTGCCGCTCCATCTCCGCCTCATACAGGCGCGAACGCAGCACACGCATACCCTTCTCGCGATTCTTGATCTGCGACTTCTCGTCCTGGCAGCTCACCACCGTACCCGTGGGAATGTGCGTGATGCGGACCGCGGAGTAGGTAGTGTTCACCGACTGACCGCCCGGTCCGGACGAACAGAAGGTGTCGATGCGCAGGTCCTTCGCTTCGATCTTCACGTCGACGTCTTCCGCCTCCGGCAGCACGGCCACCGTGATCGCAGAGGTGTGTACGCGCCCCTGCGTCTCCGTGGCCGGCACACGCTGTACGCGGTGTACGCCGCTCTCATACTTCATCTGCGAGTAGACGCGGTCGCCTTCGATGATGGCGATTACTTCCTTCAGGCCGCCCACGCCGCTCTCTGACGATGAGAGCACTTCCACCTTCCACTTGTGCTGCTCGGCAAAGCGCTGGTACATGCGAAATACCTCGGCGACGAATAATGACGCCTCGTCACCGCCCGTGCCCGCGCGCAGCTCCAGCACCACGTTCTTGTCGTCGTTCGGATCTTTCGGCAGAAGCATCACCTTCAGCGCATCTTCCACTGGAGCGATCTGCGGCTCCAGGGTAGCGAGCTCATCCTGCGCCATCGCGCGCAGGTCGGCGTCGCTTTCAGCCAGCATCACCTTCGCGTCGTGAATGCCGTCGCTCAGCTGCTTCCACTCGCGGTACTTTTCGATCACCGGCTCCAGGTCGCGGTGCTGCTTCGCCGTCTTCTGATAGCGTGCCTGGTCGTTGACGATCTCCGGCTGTGCCAGGTCGTTGCCCAGTCTCTCGTACTGCTCTTCCATCTGTTTTAGGCGGTCAAACATAGTCTCTTATTGGATGTTACTCCACTGGCTATAGTTCCAGAATCAGCTTTATTGGCGGGGCGGAATATATCCTGGTGCGGAAGCGCACAGCAGCTAATGCGCGTGATCGTGGCCGTGGTGATGGTGCGCATGCCCCGTCACCGCTTCCATCTCCGGCGGCGCGGAGCAGCCGTGGGTGGTCTCGCAGCCGACGATCTCTACCTGGATCGTGGTGTGCTGGATGTGGAAGTGGTCGCGCAGCGTGCCATTCACGCGTTCGAGAATCTCAGCGCAATCCGAGACCGGCGCATCCTCCACCAGAATGTGGCTCGCCAGCGCGTGCGAGTTTGAGCCCAGGCTCCAGACGTGCAGATCGTGCACATCCAGCACGCCGCCCACGCCAAGCATCGCCTCGCGCACCTGCGCCAGCCGCAGACCTCGCGGCGTTCCTTCCAGCAGAATGTTCAGCGTCTCGCGCACCACGCCCACCGCGCTCCACAGCACCAGGCCGGCGATCGCGAGTGAGAGTACCGGATCGATCCAGTACATTTTCGTGAAGAAGATCCCTGCGCCGCCTGCGATCACCGCGGCAGTGGAGAGCGTATCGCCCAGCATGTGTAGAAAAACGCTGCGGATGTTCAGATCGCCCGCGCACTTCCACAGCAACCCGGCGATCACGCCGTTCATCAATACACCGATCGCGGCGACGATCATCATCGTCTTCGGCGCAACGGCAACCGGAGCGCTCAGCCGGTGGATGGCGGCAACGGCGATCCAGACGGCAAGCACCACCAGCGTCACCGCATTCACAAAGGCAGCCAGTACGCCGGCGCGCTGATAGCCGAAGGTCTTCTCCGGTGTCGCGGGACGCGTTTGAAAGTGTACGGCGACAAAGGAGAGCGCGAGCGCGAGAAAGTCAGAGACGTTGTGGCCGGCCTCGGAGATCAGCGCCAGGCTGTGCGCATGCAGGCCGGCAAAAAATGTCACCAGAACATAAGCGAAGGTGAGCACCAGCGAGACCTGCAGCACCCGCTGCATCCGTCCCGTACCCTGCGGTGTGGCGTGCATATGCATCTGTTAATTGTAATCCCGTTGCGCCTGCGTTACAGGGACGTGGAGGTGCCAGCGCGACCGGCCTGCCGCAGCGTATCCACGCCGGTGCGCAGTCCGCTCCAGCTCTCTGCTACTACGATGCTGTTAGCAGGATTGCGCGGGTCGTACTTGATGGAGACCGGAAGGTCGATGCGGAAGTCCTCGATCTCGGTCTGCAGCGTGGTCACATCCTGCGAGCACTCATAGACCACGCCCGCAATGCGGTAGCGGAAGGCGATAAGCGCCGGCGCGCCTTCGGCCAGTTCCTCCTGGTGATAGAGTGGAGCGTCCACGATCACGCCATCGATGATGCGGCCCGTGGCGGCCAGCGCCACACGCCGCCTGCGCTCCATCTCCTCCGGACTCACGCGCCGCAGCAGCCGGATGATGTACCAGAGCAGCGTCACCGCCGCGGTTATGCCGCCGGCAATTGCGCCAAACTCCTCCCGGTTTTGTGGATGCAGGATCTTTTCCAGCGTCTCGGACACACCATCTCCCCATGCCCATACAGGCACACGCCTTCGTTCCGAGCATAGCCGACGTTTTGCGCATTGCATCCATCAATTCAGTAAGGGGGAACCCTGCGATATACTCGCCTCGTAGACCCTATGCGTGAACACTTGATTAAATCGATGCCTGACACGAGCCCGGACCCCGGCTTTTCCCTTGCGAAAGGCCGTATTCGCTCCACCACCGTCGTCTGCGTGCGCCGCGGCGGCTCCGTCGTCATGGCGGCGGACGGTCAGGTCACCCTCGGCTCGTCCGTCATCAAACACAGCGCCAAAAAGATACGCCGCCTCTACCAGGACAAGGTGCTCGCCGGGTTCGCCGGCTCCACGGCAGACGCCTTCTCGCTCTTCGGCCGCTTTGAGACCAAGCTGGAGCAGTTTGCAGGCAACCTCGGCCGGTCTGCCGTGGAGCTCGCCAAGGACTGGCGTACCGATAAGATGCTCCGCCAGCTCGAGGCCCTGCTTATCGTCGCCGACGTGAACCAGACCTTCCTGCTGTCTGGAACTGGGGATGTTATCGATCCCGACGAAGGCATCGCCACCATCGGCTCCGGCGGCCCCTATGCGCTCGCTGCCGCGCGTGCATTGATGGAGAACACCGAACTTACCGCCCGCGAGATCGCGGAGAAGTCGATGAAGATCGCCGGACAGATCTGCATCTATACCAATGACTCGATCACGATTGAAGAGTTGAAGAGCTAGTTTTTAGAAGTTGTCATTCTGAGCGCAGCGAAGAATCTCACTCTGCTCAGAGCGGCACAGAGGCAATAGGCATGGCCATCTACTTACCCGGCATCGCGGAAGACCAGGCGCTCTCGCTCGACCAGCTCACGCCGCGCGAGATCGTCGTCGAGCTCGACAAGTACGTCGTCGGCCAGCACGCGGCCAAGCGCGCCGTGGCGATCGCGCTGCGCAATCGCATGCGCCGCCAGAAGCTGCCCGCCGATCTCGCCGACGAGATCATGCCGAAGAACATCATCATGATCGGCCCCACGGGGGTGGGCAAGACAGAGATCGCCCGCCGCCTGGCCAAGCTCACCGGCTCACCGTTTCTCAAAGTCGAAGCCTCCAAGTTCACCGAGGTCGGCTACGTCGGCCGCGATGTGGAGTCCATGGTGCGCGACCTGGTCGAGATCGCCATCGACATGGTGCGCGAGGAGAAGCTCGAAGAGGTGGAGGACAAGGCCGAGCTGAACGCTGAAGACCGCATCCTCGACCTGCTGCTACCTCCAACTCCCGCTGCATCTGCCGACAGCAAAGCCATCCCGCTGCCCGCGACAACGCCGGAGCCCGAATCGACTGGCCGTACGCGCGACAAGCTCCGTCAGCAGTTCCGCGAAGGCCGTCTGGATGACCGGACGGTGGAGCTCGACGTGCGCGAGCGCAGCCAGCCGCAGTTCGAGATCATCTCCGGCCAGAACATGGACGAGATGGATATGTCCTTCAAGGACATGCTGCCCAGCCTCTTCGCGCCGCGCACCAAGAAGCGCAAGATGAAGGTCAGCGAAGCCTTCGACTATCTCGTGCAGGAAGAAGAACAACGCCTGATCGATATGGACCAGGTCACGAGGCTCGCCGTCGAGCGTGTGGAAGACTCCGGCATCGTCTTTCTGGATGAGATCGACAAGATCGCCGGACGCGAAGGTGGCCACGGTCCAGACGTCTCCCGCGAAGGCGTGCAGCGCGACATCCTGCCCATCGTGGAAGGCACCACGGTGAACACTAAGTACGGCATGGTCTCCACCGACCACATCCTCTTCATCGCGGCCGGTGCATTTCATGTCTCCAAGCCGAGCGACCTCATCCCCGAGCTGCAGGGCCGCTTCCCCATCCGCGTGGAACTGCACTCGCTCACCGTGAATGACTTTATCCGCATCCTCACCGAGCCCAAATCATCTCTCGTGAAGCAATCTACCGCGCTGCTCGAGACCGAAGGCATCAAGCTCGAGTTCACGCCCGAGGCGCTGCAGGAGATGGCGCACTTCGCCTTCCGCGTGAATGAGACGACGGAGAACATTGGCGCGCGCCGCCTGCATACCATCATGGAGCGCGTGCTCGACGAGATCAGCTTCCAGGCACCCGACCTTTTCAAGGAACCGAAGGTCGTGCTTCCTGTCATCGCCGCCAACTCCACTGAGCCTGGCCACGCTCCCCTGCCTGCCGAGCCGCTGCCCGTCATCGAACGCGAGACCGCATCCGGTCCCGAGAAGGTGATCGTCGTCGGGCCGGAGTATGTGCGCTCGCAGGTGGCGAGCATCGTGAAAGATCAGGACCTCTCGCGCTATATACTTTAGCCCTGCTTATAATGAGCCCACTATGAGTCTCTCGCTCCAGAAGAAGCTGCTTTGGCTCTATCCCTTCCTCATGCTGCTCTGTGGCGTCGGATACGCAAAATATGACGCCTATCAGCTCGACGGTGACGCCGTCGCCTTCATGGATATCTCTGACTTCCTGCTGAAGCATCAGTGGCAGCACGTGCTCAACGGCTACTGGAATCCGGCCTATTCGGCCGCACTGGCTCTGGGCACTCTCTTTGCGCACCCAGACCGCTGGCACGAGCTCCCCGTCTTTTTCTGGGTAAACTTTTTCATCTATCTCGGATGTATTGCGGCTACACTTTTCTTTGTCGATGGCTTGGTTCGTCTGCGCGAGCGCGGGCTGCCGCGGGGAAACATCAATGCCGCGCTTACACCATTCGCTCTCACGCTATCGTCTTTGGGGCTACTGCTCTTCTCGTTCCAACGGGAGCTTTCGCTCGGCAAGGTGCGGTCTGACGCGCTTCTTCTCTTCTTCTTCCTGCTTGCCGCGGGCCTTCTGCTGCGCCTGCAATCCGGGGGAAGATTTTATTCCTATCCGCTGCTCGGACTCACGCTTGGCCTGGCCTATCTGACCAAGTCCTTCGCCTTTCTGCCAAGCTGCATCCTGATGCTGGCCATCTTCCTCTTCGGCGTGAGCCGCAAGACTGCTCAACGCAAAACCATCGTGGCCGGTTCCATTCTGGCCGCACTCGTCTTTGCTGCGGTGACCGGACCTTACATCTACGGCATCTCCAGACAGGCCGGCTATCTTACGATCGGCGATTCCGCCCGCATCAATTACATGTACTTCGTCGACCAGACTCCGCGCTGGCACGGGTTTCGCACCGGCCATGTCGGGCACGCTATTCCGCAGTTCAAGCATCCTGAGCAACTCATTCTCTACCCTCCGGCCGTCTACTCTTACGCCGAGCATGCCGTCGGCACCTACCCGCTCTGGTTCGATCCCAACTACTACACCGCCGGACTCAAGCCCCATTTCTGGCTCCATGGTCACATTCATCAATTGATACGCAACCCCGTGCTTCTCATCCGGTTTCTCTTCAACCATCCGGAGCCCTTCGTTCTGTTCTTTGTGCTGCTGGCGGCCGGCGCCGCGCTGCCCCGCGGACGTTCGGCATGGCTGCCCTGGGTCCCCGCGATTGCCTGGGGTCTGCTCATGTTCGGCATCTATCTTCCGATTGACCTGCAGGACCGCTATCTCACAGCGCCCTTTCTGCTGATCGTTCTTCCCTGCCTTGCACTGCTGCGCGCACCGGAAGAGCCTGGCAGCCGGGTCTCCCTGCAGCAGATCGCCACGTCGCTGGCGTTGCTTCTGGCCTTTCTCTCCGTGGCCGATGCCGCGCGGGACATCTTCGAACGCCGCCGCGACCTGAATGTGGCCGGCTCTTTTCAAGCCGGGTACAACCCGGAGATATATGCAGCGGGCCACGGTCTTGCCGCGCTCGGCATTGTTCCGGGAGATGCGATCGCCTGCATGGGCGGCTCTGCCTGCCATCTTGACCCGTACTGGGCCCGTCTTGCCGGCACGCAGATACTTGCGGAGATTGAAGTGCCTGAGGCGGACGACGCCAACCCCGAGAGCTACTGGAACTCTCTGCACGATCAGCCGCAGATCGTATCCACTCTCGCCGCCCAGAATATCCGCGCGATCGTCGCTGTCTTCCCGCCATCCGGACAAATGCCCGAAGGCTGGCGGCAGCTGGGCGAAAGCAACTTCTACGCCTATCTTGTGCCCCGGTAGCTGGAGACTCTAATCCCGTCTGCCGAGGGATGGGATGGAAAGATAGGCCAGCCTCTTTACTTCCTTCCGTCCGCGGGCCACGGAATCCAGCACCAGCCCGCATACCAGTGACAGGAACGACATCAACACCAATCCTGTCGACAGGATTGCCGTCGGAAACCGGGGCACCAGGTGTGTGCGGTGAAACTCTATAAAGATTGGAACGCTGATACCGAAGCCCACCACAAATAAAACCGTGGCCGCCAGCGTAAAGAACTGCAAAGGCCGCTCCTGCTTCACCAGCGTCACAATGGTGAAGAGAATGCGCCAGCCGTCCTTGTAGGTATGCAGCTTGGAGGTGCTGCCCTCTACCCGGTCGCGGTAGGGCGTTTCCAGATCTCCCAGCGGCATGCGCAGCTCCAGAGCGTGGATCGTGAGCTCCGTCTCCGTCTCAAACCCCGCCGACAGAGCTGGAAAGGACTTCACAAACCTTCGGCTGAATACCCTGTATCCCGATAGCATGTCCGTAATGCGCTTGCCGAAGATGGCTCCCACGATCCCCGTCAGCATGACGTTGCCGAACTTGTGTCCGGGCCGGTAAGCAGCCTCGCTCGTAGACACTCTGTTGCCGGTCACCATATCCAGGTTCTCCCGCAGCAGCATATCGACCATCTTCGACGCGCTCTCCGCCTTGTAGGTGCCGTCGCCATCTACCAGCACATACACATCGGCCTCAACATCCGCGAACATCCGCCGAACCACATTTCCCTTACCCTTCAGCGGCTCATGCGACACGCGGGCTCCCGCGGCCAGCGCCAGCTCCACGGTGCGATCGGTCGAATCATTGTCATAGACCCAGATGGCGGCTCCGGGAAGCGCTGCGCGAAACTCCCGCACGACATCCGAAACCGAGGTCTCCTCGTTGTAGCAGGGGATCAGCACGGCTACGCGCACGTCTTTTTTGGACTCTAATGCCTGCTCGTCGCTCATCGCTCTAAAGTCTACCGAAGTCATCTGTCCCATCCCCATAGGATGCCTTGCCGCTCCGCCCCGCTGCTATCCCCGCTGCTATCAAGGTACACTGGTTTTTTCAGCGTAAGCATATAGCACCAGAGGAATTAAGCCTATGCCGGCAGCCAACACTCCAGACGATATCTCATTCGAGCGGCCCCTGCGTCTAGCCTCCATTGCGCTCTCCGGCGGCTTCATTCTTCTCTTCCTCTATGTTGCCCTGCATCGCCTCCACTACCCCTTTGAGCTCGACCGCATGGAATCCTCCATGATGACCTCCATCTGGCGGCTCGCGCATGACCTGCCGCTCTACGGCAAGCCATCCATGGAGTGGGTCTCTTTCCTCTACGCGCCCTTTTACTTTTACTGCTCGGCGTTTGCCGCCAGATTCATGGGTCTCAGCTACGCCGCGCCCCGGCTGGTTTCGATCCTTGCCACCTTCGGCAGCTTCGCTGTCATCTACCGCCTGGTCCACCGTGAAACCGGTCGAGCCGACGCCGCGTTCCTCTCCGCCGGTCTCTTCGCCAGCTTCTACGGCAACGTGTACGGCTGGTATGACATCGCCCGTGTGGACATGCTCTCCATCTTTTTTCTCCTGCTCGCCATCTACTGCACGCGGCACTACCATCCGCTTGTGGCCGCTGTCGTCTGGCTCTTCGCCTTCCAGACCAAGCAGACCATGCTGCCCATCGCCATTCTTGCCTTCCTCACCGGATGGCAGCAGCCCCGCCGCATGTTGACCGGGCTTATCGCCACTTCTGTGCTTGTTTTAGGCAGCGTTTACGCACTCAACCACGTCAGCCATGGATGGTACAGCTACTACGCGTTTGGCACCGTGTCCCATATCCGCTTTCTGCCCCGCATGGCGGTTCTCTATATTCCCGTCGATCTGCTGGAGCCCTGCGGCATCGCTATCGCTCTTATCCTTATCGCAGCCCTGGTGCAGCGTCCGCGAAAAGCGAGTCCTGCGATATGGTTCTACGGCGTCCTGACGTTTGTCATTACCGCCGCCACAGGCTATGTGCGCGCCCATGAAGGCGCCAACGTGAACGCCCTGATCCCCGTCTATGCGTGGATCTCAATCCTCTTCGGCCTTGCGATCCATCGTCTTCTGCGCTGGGCCGATCAGACCCTGCCTGCCGATAAGGCGCGCCATGCACCCGCTTTGCTTTGGCTTTTGGTCTTTATTCAGCTTTTCTCCCACGTCTACCAGCCCGGCCGTTTTATTCCTTCAAGCGATGCGCTCGCTTACCGCAAAGATCTTCTCCATGCGCTGGCCACTACGCCCGGAGACGTCTGGGTCGTCAATCACAGCTTTGACGGCATCCTCGCGGGTAAGCCGATCCATCCTGAAATGGATGCGCTTGACGTTGTGCTGGGACGCGCCTCCAGCACGAAAGCTGAACCTGCACCCATGCAGAACCCGAAAGATACCGCGGCGCAGGATCTTCTCGACGATTACAGAAACGAGCGCTTTACCGCGATCATTCTCGACCGCCCGGCGGAGAGCTATGCCCCCGAATGGGCCTTCAACGGAGCGGAATTTACCGCTCACTATCCGCTCCGGGCTATTGCCATTGGCTCCGATCAACCGAATGTCATCGATCAACCCATGCTGGTCTATTTTCCCTGCTCGGCGCTGCATACGCCGGAGATTGTCCGCAGCCTGTCCACTGGTTTTATAGACAGCTCCGGCTGTCCTTAGCCGGCAGCTGAAACTATTGGAACGGGTGGTACGATACACAGGGAATGACGAGGCGTTGAGTCAAGAATGAAGACACCTCAAACTGCGGTCATTATCGGCGCCGGCCCTGCGGGTCTCACCGCGGCGCTTGAGTTTCAGAAGCAATCCGATGTGAAGCCGATCGTGCTCGAGGCCTCGCATGAGATTGGCGGCATCTCGCGCACCATCCGCTACAAAGGCAACCGCATGGACATTGGCGGCCACCGCTTCTTCTCCAAGAGCGATCGCGTCATGGAGTGGTGGCTGGAGCAGATGCCTACCGAAGCCGGCGCGGACAACACCGCCGCCATCAGCTATCAAAACCAGTCGCGCCACATCGCCGGCATGGGCACCACCTCCGACAAGACGGCCGAGAATACTGACCTCGTGCTCCTCATCCGTCCGCGCAAAAGCCGCATCTACTTTCTGCGCAGGTTCTTCGATTACCCCATCACGCTGACCAGAGACACTCTCACCAAGCTTGGCATCACCCGCACGGCGCGCGTCGGCTTCAGCTATATCGCTTCCCGCCTGGCCCCCATCAAGAACGAGAAGTCGCTCGAAGATTTTCTGATCAACC
>DATMLK010000082.1:0-7557 GCA_035570215.1 Acidobacteriaceae bacterium | reverse complement strand
TACACCCGCTTCCTGATCCCCGACATCCTCGTCTGCCTCTGGATCACCCTAAACCTCTACGCCTTCTGGCGCATCGAGCAGAGCGAAGCTGTCTCAAAAAAAGATTGCGCACTCTTCGCCGCCTGCTGCGCGCTCAATGTGCTGACCAAGGGTCTCATCGGCATCGTCTTTCCCGTCGGCATCGCATTCGTCTATCTCCTGCTGACGCGCGGTCTCCGCGGAACATTCGCGCGTCTGCGCCAACTCCATCTCGGACTCAGCGCATTCGTCTTCTTCGGCATCGCCGCGCCGTGGCACATCCTCGCCGGCCTGCGCAACCCAACCCAGGGCCAAATCGCCGGCGTCGTCTTCACGCACTGGTTCCGGCCCTCCACATGGATCGTTCCTCAACCCACACCCGGCAACGTCCACGGCTGGTTCTGGTTCTACTTCGTCAACGAACACCTGCTCCGCTATCTCAACCTCCGCGTCCCCCGCGACTATGACACCGTCCCCGGCTGGATCTTCTGGGGACTTCTGCTCGTCTGGCTCGCGCCATGGTCTGCATGGTTGGTCGCATACCTTTTTCGCGCCATTAAATCTTTTGTCATCCCGGAGCATAATTATTTTGTCATTCCGGCGAAATCCGGAATCTGCTTGTCCTCCGCGCAACGCACAAAACTTCTCCTCGCCATCTGGGCGGCGTTTGTCATGCTCTTCTTCAGCTTCTCCACGCGGCAGGAGTACTATGCCCTTCCCGCACTCCCCGCACTCGCTCTGCTCATCGCAAGCTGGCTCGTAGAAGAAGAGTCCGCGCCCAGCAACGCGCCCGCGCGCAAGACAGGCCGCCACATCGCCTTCGTCATTCTTATCTTCGGGATGATCGGCTCACTCGCCGCCGCAGGCTTCGTCCTCTTCACCAAAGCGCCCGGCCCCAACACCGATCTCGCCTCGCTCCTCGCCCAGAACCCAGCCGACTATGCTCTCTCCCTCGGCCACTTCCTCGATCTCAACGCGCAGGCTCTCGGTCTCTTCCGTCTGCCGCTGCTGCTCACTGCACTCGCGCTCGGTGCAGGCTCTATCAGTAACTTTTTCGCACGCCGCCGCAATCAACCCGCAGCAGGCAATCTCTCTCTAATCGGCATGATGATCGTCTTCCTGCTCGCCGCGCAGCTCGCCTTCGGCACCTTCAACACCGTGCTCGGCTCGGAAAAATTAGCAGAGACCATCGCCGCGCAGCATCCCACCCCGCAGGACATCATCGCCATCCACGGCGAGTACGAGAGCGGCAGCACCCTCGGCTTCTATCTTCAGCGCAACGGCATCCACATCGTCGACGGCCGCAGCTCCAATCTCTGGTATGGCAGCTTCTTCCCCGACGCGCCCGCGATCTTCGAAGACGCTCAGACCATCAGCGCCAAATGGTCCGGCCAGCAACGCATCTTTATGTGGAATGATCCAAACGACGCGACGCGCCCGCTGCCGCGGCTCTCACCTGTCTATGTAATTGCAAAGAGCGGCGGCAAAGAGATTCTCTCCAACCAGCCTGCGCGTTAGCATATTTTGTTTTGTCATTCCGGCGAATCGGGGTCCCCGCCGATCTTTGATCGGTGGGGTGATGAACGCCGGGGTCTGCTTTTCGCTTTACGCCCGCGAAATCCTGCCATCCTTCAGCCGGAACTTCTCTCCGCGCCACACTACGATATTGTTCGCATAGCTCCACGCCCACAGCAGCAGGCTCACAAAGTCCCGCACCGGCAGCAGCCAGATGTCCCGCAGTACCTGCTCGTCGCGCAGCACGCCCACGCCAACGGTCAGCGCCACGGCAACCCGCGCCACGCAGACCAGGCTCAGCAGAGAAAAACTCTCCAGCGTAAAGCCGCTGGCAACGCAGTTCAGGATCGCCCACGGCAGTGCATAGGTAAACACCAGACCGGCATAGCCCGCCTTGCGTGAATCCCGCGTCGACCGCATCCACCGCATCTGGTGGTCCCAGAAGCCGCGCAGACCGTACTTCGGCACCGCCGTCTCCACCACCTCATTCGCCAGCACCACCGTGTAACCCGCGCGCGCGATCCGCACACCCAGCTCGTAGTCGTCGGCGAGATACTCCAGCAGCGGGTCTAACCCTCCAATGGTGTCCAGCGCCTCGCGCGTGAACGCCAGCGTGGAGCCGAGTCCGAAGTGAATGCCGCCTTCGATCTTCCGTGCCGTCAGCACACCGGCAAAGAAATCCGTCGCTATCCCGAGCGCCTCCAGCTTGCTCCACACCGTGCGTTCGCTCGCCTGCGAACCCGCGCGGCCGATGTACGGCACCGTAACCATCCCCACTCTCTCGCCAAACTCCGCCATCACATGCGCCAGATACTGCGGCGAGACCAGGATGTCGCTGTCGTTCACGATGTAGTGGCTGTAGCGGGCGTACGGAAGCATCTGCACAAGATTGCTCACCTTGCCGCTGGTGCCCAGCCTCTGACCGCATTCAATGAGCCGGATCGCAACCGACGGATACTCCGCCTGCAGCTGCTGGATCATCGCAACCGACGGATCCGCCCTATCACTTACGCCGAAGAGGATCTCATACTCGCCCGCGTACTGCTGGGTGCAGTGGCTCACAAAGCCGGCGTACATGCGCGTATCCACGCCCTTCACCGGCTTCAGGATCGAAACGGGCTGCGCGGCTGCGTTCCCTCGCCTGCGATGCACAAAATCCCGCGCGCTCCACAGGGCCAGCAGACTATAGCTCAGCCCGCAGAGCGCAAGCAGCGTCGTGATCGCCTCTATCGCAATGGCTAACTTGTCCACACTGTCAGTGTATGGGATGGCGCCATGACCAACGAAAGGTCTTTGCGAGCGGAGCAAGCGATTCAAGCCCGCCCTGAGCGAAGTCGAAGGGTCCGCGCAGCACTATTCGTAACGCAGCGCGTCGATCGGGTTCAGGTTCGCGGCCTTCCACGCCGGATAGATCCCGAAGACCAGCCCGATCCCGCAGGAGCAGAGAAACGCCACCAGCACCCATACCAGCGATAGATAGGCCGGGATCGCCGCCACCAGCGCATGTACCGTGAACGTAACGATTGCGCCCGCGGCAACGCCGATAATGCCTCCCACCGCGCACAGCACCACTGCTTCCAGTGTGAACTGCGTCAGTAGGGTGCGTTTGCTCGCGCCCAGCGCCTTGCGCACCCCGATCTCGCGCGTTCGCTCCGTCACGCTGACCAGCATGATGTTCATTACGCCCACGCCGCCCACCAGTAGACCCACCGAGGAGAGTCCGAACATCAGCAGAAACAGGCCGCCCGTGATCTGCGTCCACAGCCGCGTGATCGAGTCCGAGCCGAAGATGGCGAAGTTGTCGTCCTGCTCATTGCGCACCTTGCGCCGCCGCCGCAGCAGCTCGCGGATCTCATCCGTCACCAGCGCTTTGTTCTGCTGATCGTCGAACTTTGCGCTGATCCAGTAGTCCAGCACCTCCGGATGCAGCTTGTGAAACGTCGTGATGGGGAAGTACGCGAAGTTGTCATCCGGATTCTTGCCGCCCCCAAAAGCCGCCGGCCGCTTGCCGATCACGCCGACCACCGTAAACGTCAGGCCTTCGATGGTTACATCCTTGCCGATGGGGTCTTCGTTAAGGAAGAGGTCGTGCGCCGTGTCATACCCGAGTACGGTCACATTCGCGCTGCGCTCCTGGTCCTGTTCATCGAAGAATCTTCCCTCGGCGATATTGAGGTCATAGACATCGGTGGTGGAGCTGGTGTCGCCCTCCAGCGATGTGCTCTCCACCTTGCGCTGCCCATACTTCACGGTGACATTGCCTGCGTTGAAGTCGAAGTTCTGATAGCGCAGCGAAGGCGAGACGGCGGCGACGTGCGGCAGGTCCTTCATCGCCATGGCGTCGTCGTAGGTCAGTTGCTTGCGCGTCAGCATCTCCGTGGTGGGCCGCACGCCGATCACGGGAAAGCGAAAGACCCACAGCACATTCGTCCCCAGCGACTCCACCAGGTTGGAGACGTTTGCATTCAGTCCGTTGATGATGGAGGAGATGGTGATCACCGTCATCACGCCGATCACGATGCCGAGAACCGTCAGCCCGCTGCGCAGCTTGTTGGCGCGCAGCGTGTCCAGCGCCATGTGGGTCGTCTCCTGTACGTCGGCTCGCGTCATCCGCTATGCCTCCGCCCGCAGAGCCACGATCGGATCCAGCATCGCCGCCTGCTTCGCCGGATAGACGCCGAAGAAGAGTCCAACCGCCGTGGACATCAGCAGCCCCACGAGCACGCTCCATATCGCGATGCTGGAGGGAAACCCGAGCAGCAGCGTGACGATCTGCGCCACGATCATGCCGCCCATCACGCCGATGAATCCTCCGGCCAGCGACATGGTCGCCGATTCGATCAGGAACTGCAGCATGATCTCGTACCGCCGCGCGCCCAGCGCCTTGCGAATGCCGATCTCGCGCGTTCGCTCCGTCACGCTGACCAGCATGATGTTCATGATCACGATGCCGCCCACAAGCAGCGAGATGCAGGCAATGGCCACCACCACCTTCTCAAAGGTCCCGCTGATGCTGGCCCACAGCGTGACGAAGGTGTCGCTGGTATCCAGCGAGAAGTCGTCGTCTGCCCCTGGAGGATCGTGCCGCCGCGTGCGCATCAGGCTGTCCACCTCGTCCGTAGCCTGGTCCAGCGGAGCGCCGCCGCCCGCGGCCTTCGCGTAGATTGCGATCGACTTCTGCGAGCCGTAGGTCTTCTGGAAGGTCGAGAGGGGTACGGCGACCCAGTTGTCCTGGCTCTGGCCGAGCGTCTTGCCCTGCTTCTCGCTCATGCCGATGATCGTGTACGGCACGCCGTCCATGCGGATCTCCTTGCCCAGCGGATCGTCGCCGTTCAGCAGGTTCTCTTCAATGTCCGTTCCGATGATGGCCACGTGCGCGGCGTGTTCTTCTTCGGCCTGCGTGAAGCCGCGTCCTTCCACGATGTTCAGGTTCTGCAGCTCTGGCATCGTCCAGGTGAAGCCGCGGAGATTCGTGTCCGTGCTGGACTGCGTGCCGTAGACGACCGAGCCCGTGGTCGACTGCAATGCACCGACCAGTGTGCAGCTTGTGCAGTTGGCCGCCACATAGCGGTAGTCGTCGATCAGGATGCTGCGGCGCTTCTGGTAGCGCTCATACTCCGCGAAACTGGTGGTCACGGGCGGCTGCTTGGAGACCGAAAAGACATCCGCGCCGTACTTGTTCACCTTGGTGGCCACATAGCCGTTGGCGCCGTTCACCAGCGTAACCACTGCGATCACCGACGCCACGCCGATCACCACGCCCAGCAGCGTCAGTATGGATCGCAGCTTGTTGGCCCAGAGCGAGAGCAGCGCGAGTTTGACGGATTCCTTGAGTTCCATGTCTTCGGATCCCGGCCAGGTGCTGCAGGCGAAGTCTCCCAAGTTTACGCGCTTCCGCGGCGGAATCTGCTTTAGCCGCGGCGCAAAACTGCTATTCGCGAGCATCGCGAAGCAATTAAAGCGCCCACGGCGCTATATTTAAATTAAATCTTTATAGCCGACCTGAACCGGCACAAGGAGGGCCAATGCGCATTCCGGGTAAGGAAGAGTTACTGCGTATAGCGCGCAGGATCGTCATGTCGCGCAAGGTGCGGATTGCCGCCGGCGTCGTTGTGTTGCTGGTGCTCATCGTCGCGGCGCTGCCGTTGTTCATCGATGTGAACCGTTTTCTGCCGGAGATCAACGCACAGCTGACCACGGCCGTGGGCCGCCCCGTCAGCCTCGGCAACATCTCGCTCAATCTCTTTGAGGGCGAGCTTGTAGCCAAAGATCTCTCCATTGCCGACGATCCCGCCTACAGCAAGCAGCCTTTCCTGCAGGCCAATTCGCTCGACATCTCCGTGAACATCCTGCCGCTTCTCCTGGAAAAGGAGTTGGATATACGCAAGTTTGAAGTCATCAAACCATCCATACAACTCATTCAGAACTCCGCGGGCAGGTGGAACTTCTCCACCATCGGCACGGCGAATCAGGCTGCGCAGACGCAGGGCAGCAGCTCCGCGCCCGCGATTGCTGTCGGCGATCTCAAGGTGAGCAATGCCCAGCTGACCGTGCAGACGCTTCCCTCCACCGCCGTGCACGTCTATGACAAGGTCGACATCGAGGTAAAGAACTTCTCCTACACCACCGAGTTTCCCTTCACCTTCTCCGCCAATCTCCCCGCTGGCGGAAGCGTGGAGTTGACCGGCACCGGCGGCCCGATCGATCCCACCGACAACACCCTCACGCCCCTGACCGCTGACCTGACGGTGACGAAGCTCGATCCGGTGGCCTCGGGATTTCTTGATCCAGCCAGCGGCCTGGATGGTTCGCTGGACGTGATCGCGCATCTGGCAAGCAACGGCAAAATAGCCACGCTCGATGGCAACGTCACCGGCAAGCAGATGCGCTTCGCCCTGAAGGCCAGGCCCATGTCCTCAGACGTCACCGTTGATTTTGCGACAACGTATTCACTCACAACTATGCAGGGCCAGATAACTCAGGGCGCGATCAAGGCCGGGGCTGTGAGCGCAAATGTGGGCGGAGGCTATCTGCTCAAGCCGGCAGGCGCGGAGGTCCACGTGAGCCTGAGCGCGCCGGGCATGAGCGTGGATGCTCTGCAGGAGCTGCTGCCCGCCTTCGGCGTCACTCTGCCCAACGGCTCCGGACTTAAAGGCGGCACGCTGAGCGCCTCCTTCAAGATCGACGGCCCCGCGAACAATCTGGTGATCGTCGGCCCCGTCGACCTGACCAACTCCGAGCTTGAAGGATTCAGCCTGATGTCGAAGCTGGAGTCGCTGCCTCTGCTCGACAAGCTGAAGAACGGCCAGCAGTCGAGCGGCACAGACATTCAATCCATGCACGCCGATATCAAGATGACCCAGCCGCAGCTGGAGACCAGCAACATCTCCGCCGTCGTGCCGTCGATCGGCGACGCCACCGGCAGCGGCGTCATTCTGCCAAGCGGCGCAATGGACTATAAGATGCACGCCAAAATAAATGATCTAAGCGACCTCACCACCCTGATGGGCGCAAAGAACGGCATCCCGCTGAACATCAAAGGCACCACGTCCGATCCCTCCTTCAGCCTGGACACCAGCGGCATGAAACCCTCACTCTCTGGTGCTGGTAACGCAGCCAAGAACGCAGGCGGCAAGCTGAAAGGATTATTCAAAAAATAAATAGTGAGCCGGTCTGCTTCTGGAGTGATCTGCTTGGGGGTGGTCTGCTTCTGCTTCTGAAGTGATCTGCTTTTGCTTCTGAGGTGGTCTGCTTCTGGGGTGGTCTGCTTTTGCTTCTGGGGTAGGTCCGGGCTTCAGCCCGGACATTTCGCCACAGCGATGCTGTGGGCTTTAGCCCCCGAGGTACGCTTTTTGTTTCTGTTTCTGCTTCTGCTTCTGCTTCTGAAGTGGTCTGCTTTTGCTTCTGGGGTAGGTCCGGGCTTCAGCCCGGACATTTCGCCACAGCGATGCTGTGGGCTTTAGCCCCCGAGGTACGCTTTTTGTTTCTGTTTCTGCTTCTGCTTCTGCTTCTGAAGTGGTCTGC
>DATMLK010000081.1:0-5990 GCA_035570215.1 Acidobacteriaceae bacterium | reverse complement strand
GTGGAGCTGGCGACGTCGCTGCTGTATCCGGCGTGCCATTATCCGTACCGGCAGCTGCGGGAGCAGGTGGCGGGGCTGTCGGAACAAAAAAGAAATGAGATCGTGAAGCTGGGTGCGAAGCATCGCGGGCGGCATGACGATCTGCTGCGGGCGTTCTCGAGCGGGCATGGCTTCGGCTTCGACATCCTGATGGACATCGGCGGCTTCCGCGACATGCACCGGCACAGGAAGTGCGTGCAGCTGCTGCAGGGGTACACGGACGTTCACGGGTATGACCTGCCGGATGCGCCGGGGCAGCCGATGCTGGCGGAGTGCGGTTTGCTCGCTGGATATGAGGAGGCGATGGGCGCGGCGTATGCGAGCTACCGGGCGCTGCGGGATTCGGGCGCGCCCGAGGCGGCGCAGAGTGCGCAGTATCTGCTGCCGCTGGGCACGCGCTGCCGGTCGCTGTTCAAGATGGATTTTGCCGAGGCGCTGTACATCGCTGAGCTGCGGAGTACGGTGGCAGGGCACTACAGCTACCGGAGGGTCGCGTGGGAGATGTTCAAGGCGGTGGAGAAGCGGCATCCGTCGCTGGCGCAGTACTTCCGGATCAGTGATGTGAATGAGCCGGTGGATTTGCTGAAGAGGTGATACCGGGTAACCCATACATCCAGGACCCTGAACGAACGGGTGCCCCATTCATTGCGGCTTTATCGCAATGAGTGGGTTATCGTCGCGTAGCGACGACCGTCTTTCTTGTTACAAAGAACCAAAATGGTTCGCGCTCCGCGCGAATGTCCCACTCATCGCAAGTGCGCGATGAATGGGGCACCCAATCCTGTGGCGCGTTAGAATCAGCGGCAACGGGAGATGCATGGGCCACCCGCCCTGAAGAGGTAGTCGATGAAGCAGAAAAATGGGATGGGCGTATATCTCGACGACAGCGGTGACGATAAGAAAAATAAGTATGTAGTATGTGGCGGAATTTTAGGCGACGAATTTGGGCTGACATTTACGGATGCTTATTGGTCCGGCCTAACAGGGCATTTGAAGAACCCATTTAGATCCACAGAGTGTGAGTGTCAGCAAGGACAGTTTAAAGATTGGAAAAAAGTTGATTGCGACAAACTAATGCAGGATTTAGTTGGTGTGTTGAATTGTGATGGCATGTTCGCGGGCCTAATTGGTACCGCAGTACCAGTTCAAATTTTTAGAAAAATATTTCCCAATGCTCATCCTGATGATCCATTTCGTTTAGCTGTCAGACATGTCATGGTCGGAGTAGTAAGGATGGCGATACGAAACGATACATGCGCCAAATTATGTTTTGAAAAGGGGCCGAATGACGCAGATGTGAGACGTGCATATGACGATGCGTGTCAATTTGTGTTTCCTTCAGCAGGAATAAATCGACTAGCAGGATTATCTTTTAGCGATAAATCCGCTCCACTGCTTCAAGCTGCTGATCTGGCTGCCAGGGAATGCTTTAAAGCTGCCGTGAACCGTGGTGTCAGGCCAACGCGTAAGCCGCTCAAACGTCTTTGGGGACAATCAGGAATGCTGGAATTTGATGAATCGTGCCTATTGCGATTGAAAAATGCTGGCGGTCCGACGGACATTCGCGCGATTGTTGAGATGGGCTCGAAATGCCATATGAATATGGTTTCAAGTACTCCGTACTCTCAAACAATCGAGCCAGTGTAATAAACAGGCCTATTCGTTTTTTGTTCGCTTTCCACAAAAATCTCTGCTATGCTCCTCTCACTGGCAACACCCAGCGAACAAGAACCCGAGCTCCAGTGGCGGGAAGACTGATGAAAACAAAGGAGATATACCGTGGAAGATAGCGCAAATCGTACAAAAGCAGTTGATCTGGCACTGGCGCAGATCGAGAAGCAGTTTGGCAAGGGATCCATCATGCGGCTGGGGTCGAAAGAGGCGATTGTGCCCATTTCGGTCATCTCCACGGGATCGATCTCCTTTGACGCGGCGCTGGGCGTGGGCGGGGTGCCGCGCGGGCGCGTGATCGAGATATTTGGACCGGAATCCTCGGGCAAGACGACCATTACGCTGCAGATCATCGCCGAGGCGCAGAAGGCCGGCGGCCTGGCGGCCTTTGTGGACGCCGAGCATGCGCTGGACCCGGGCTACGCCAAGAAGCTGGGCGTGGATGTCGACAACCTCCTCGTTTCGCAGCCGGACTATGGCGAGCAGGCGCTCGAGATCACGGAGGCGCTGGTGCGGTCGGGCGCGATCGACGTGCTGGTGGTCGACTCGGTGGCCGCGCTGGTGCCGAAGGCGGAGCTGGACGGCGAGATGGGCGATTCGCATATGGGCTTGCAGGCGCGGCTGATGTCGCAGGCGCTGAGGAAGCTGACGGGTACGGTCGCGAAGTCGCGGACGAGCCTTATTTTCATCAACCAGATCCGCGAGAAGATCGGCGTGATGTTCGGCAACCCGGAGACGACCACGGGCGGCAAGGCGCTGAAGTTCTACTCGTCGGTCCGCATCGACATTCGCCGCATCGGCGCGGTGAAGGACGGCGATGTCGTCGTCGGGTCGCGCACGAAGGTGAAGATCGTGAAGAACAAGGTGGCCGCGCCGTTCCGCGACGCCGAGTTCGACATTCTCTACGGCGAGGGCATCTCGCGCGAGGGCGATGTGCTGGATCTGGCGGTGCTGCACAACATCGTGGAGAAGTCGGGCGCGTGGTACAGCTACGCCGGCGAGCGGCTGGGCCAGGGGCGCGAGAGCGTCCGCGGCGTGCTGAAGGAGAACAAGGAGGTCTACGGCCGCATCAATGCGGAGCTGCGCAAGAAGCTCGGCATCGACGGCAGTGTGAAGGAAGAGATTCCTCCCGTGCCCGAAGACGGCATCGCCGTGGCAGCGGCTGCGGTGAAGGGAAGCAAGAAGGCGGCGGCGATCCAGTAGCCGAGTCCAGAATGTAAGGCAAAAGGCCTGTGAGAGACGTCTTCTCGCGGGCCTTTTGCTTTAAATCTCTTCAGGCCATTGTTGCGCACCGTGCTGAATGGCCAGAATCTGCGCTTCTTTGCCTTGAATCCGATAGACGATGAGGTATGGCGTATCAGGGATAGCGAACTCGCGCGTACCTTCAATACGGCCTGCACGCCCAGCCTGCGGATGACAGGCCAGCATGGGAGCGGCTGCCTGAATGCGTTGAACCACCCTGCGCGCAGCCTTCTTGTTGTCTGTGGCAATGTAGGTGTGGATTTCGATGAGATGGCGCTGAGCACGGGCCAGCCAGCGCACGTTCATCTTAGTAGCCGCTTGAAGGTAGCTGCGATCTCCTGCTCGGAGACGAAGTCGCCAGCATCGGCCTCCTGCACAGCAGCGCGAATCTCTTCCATCTGCCAGCGTTGCAGCTCGATGTAGTTCGCGATGGCCTCATTGACGAGATCGGTCCGGGTGCGGCGCTGGGCTTTGGCAAGGACATCCAACTCACGGATGCTCTTTGCCTGGGTTCGGAGATTGAGGGTTCCAGTTGCCATGTGTTCTATTGTAATACAACGCAATACAATGCGATACGTGAATATGGTTTGCGAAGCTGTGTTCCGGCCCGTATCCTCAACTTGCGATGAACATCGTCAAAGCCATCTATCCCGGCACCTTCGACCCGCTGACCAACGGTCACCTGGACCTGATCGCGCGCGGGGCGAAGATCTTCGACCACCTGGTCGTGGCGATCCTGCGCAACGAGTCGAAGAACCCGCTGTTCCCGGTGCAGGAGCGCGTGGAGATGATCACGGAGGCGACGAAGGGCTTCAAGAATGTCTCGGTGGCGACCTTCGACGGCCTGCTGGTGGACTTCGCCAAGCAGCAGAATGCCAAGGCGCTGCTGCGCGGCATACGCGCAATCAGCGACTACGAGTATGAGCTGCAGATGGCGCTGATGAACCGGCGTCTCTCCGGCGAGCTGGAGACGGTTTTTATGATGCCGGCGGAGACGTACAGCTATGTGAGTTCGCGGCTGATCAAGAATGTCTTCCGGCTGGGCGGGTCAGTAGAAGGGCTGGTGCCACCGCTGGTGGCGGAACGGCTGAAGGCGCGCGTCGCCAAAGAAACCAAGGACGAAAAAGAGACCGAGATCCAATAGTGCTGCGCGCACGGCGAATCGCGCGCTTCGCGCGCAGAGACACGAACGCAGTCATTCAGATTAGATAATTTTGGTTTGGATTAAAGCTTCGATCTTGTCCCAGATGGCGGGGTCGTTTTCGATCTCGATGTGTTCGCGCATGAAGGTACGCGCGTACCAGGGGAAATCGACGATGGGCACCTGGGTCTGCGTGGTGCGGTAGCTGGTCTTGAAGTTGCCGAGGATCTTGGTCTGCTTGGGGTCGGTGGCGATAATGAGCGAGCGGCCGTGGAGCATGCCCTGGGTCTGGTAGAAGTTGATGGCCTCGTGCACATTGGGCGGGATGTCGGCGTCGTCCTCGTAGAACTTCTCGACGCTATCGACCTGGATGGTGAGCAGCACGGGGATGCTGAGGTCGTTCAGCCGGCGGGCGAGGGTAATGGCCTCGGAGGCTCCCCAGCTGTGACCGAAGATGACGATGCGGGCGGTGCTCTTCTCGGTGGCGTTGAGGCAGCCATTTTTATTTTTGTCGAGGAGCTGGGTGACGGTGTGCAGGGCGGCGGGGCCGTCGTGATTGGCGAAGACCTCGGCGTAGACGGCGGCGGGGTAGCGCTTCTGCAGGTCCTTGGCGATGAGCGCTTCACGGTGCACGAGGTTGCTGGGGCTGACGTTGCCGCCCATGAAGCCGATGACGATGAGTTGACCGGGGGCCACGGCGGGAGTGGCGGTGTGGTGCGCGGCGTCTTCGGCGGCGATGGGGGCTGAGCTGGGCAGCACAGGCGTGAGCGCGGCGACGGGGCAGGGCTTGGGCGGCACCGCCTGCGCATGCATCGCGGGCGAGAGTGCGGCGGCGAGAAGCATGGCGAAGCAGAGGTTCCGGGAGAGTGCGTTCAGTTGCGTCATGGTCACTACTCCTTAGAGTAGTCTTCCGGGGAGTATGGACCCGCGAAGCACGTAATGTCTGTGTAATTCTGCTCACGTATTGACCGGATAAAGCGCAATTTGGACTAGACGGATAAATCTGAGAAACTAGATATATGAGCACTCCGACTGTATCCCCCGCGGCCCCTGCCGCTACGACATCGAAGAAGATCTTCGCCGACCGCATCAACCGCATCGAGGTCTCGGCCACGATGGCGATCACGGCGAATGCGCTTGCGCTGAAGGCGCAGGGCATCGACCTGGCTGATTTTGGCGCCGGCGAGCCCCACTTCAACACGCCTGACCACATCAAGAAGGCCGCCATCGAGGCGATCGAGGGCAACTTCACGCGCTATACTGCCGTGGCCGGCATCCCCGAGGTGCGCAAGGCCATCGTGGAGCGCCACAAGACCGACTTCGGTTCGAACTACACTCCGGAGGAGTGCGTCTTTACCGCCGGCGGCAAGCTGGCGCTCTTCAACGCGATCCAGGTGCTGGTGGACCACGGCGACGAGGTCATTCTGCCGGTGCCGTACTGGGTCAGCTTCAAGGACATCATCCAGTACGCGGGCGGCAAGGTCGTCTACGTGGAGAGCCAGGAGAGCGAGAACTTCCGCATCACGGCGAAGATGATCGAGACGGCGATCACGCCGAAGACGAAGGCGATCATCCTGAACTCGCCTTCGAACCCGTCGGGCGCGGTGATCGCTCCGGCGGATCTCGAAGCGATCGTGCGGCTGGCGCATGCGAAGGGGATCTACCTGCTGCTCGACGAGTGCTATGCCTACCTGCAGTACACGGGCGTGCCTATCTCGGGCGGCTCGTTCACCGACTGCAAGGAGCATGTGATGGTGATGGGCTCGCTTTCGAAGACCTATGCCATGACGGGCTGGCGCGCGGGATTTGCGCTGGGGCCGAAGCCGATCATTGCCGCGATGGGCAAGCTGCAGTCACAATCTACATCCAGCACCGCGACCATGGTGCAGAAGGCGTC
>DATMLK010000080.1:0-6498 GCA_035570215.1 Acidobacteriaceae bacterium | reverse complement strand
CTCTTCAGCATCCTCTTCGTCTGGCAGTTCCCGCATTTCATGGCCATCGGCTGGCTCTATCGCGAAGAGTACGGCCGCGCGGGGATCAAAGTTCTGCCCGTCACCGAACCCAGCGGCAGATCCACCGTCATCGAAGCCTTCGCCTACGCCGTGCTCATGATTCCCGTCTCGCTCGCTCCGGTTTACCTGCACATGGACGGGAAACTCTACGGCGCCGCCGCCGTCATTCTCGGCGGTGGCTATCTGCTCTACACCATCCGCTTCGCGCGCATTACCAAAACCACGTATGAAGACTCGCGCGTTCTCGCCCGCAATCTGCTGAAGGCCAGCGTTATCTACCTTCCGCTCCTTCTCGCTGCCATGATGGCTGACGCCACCGGCCATCTGGTCTTCTAAAGGATTATTTTCTAATGACCCACACGCCCCACGCCAAAGGCCCGGCCGTTCCGCTCCGCACACCGCCGGCCATCATCGCTGCCATTATCGCCGTCAGCGCCGCCGCCAGCGCGCTCATCTGCTGGCTCGTCTACTTCCACGCGCCGCTGGACGTCTCCGGCACGCAGCTCGTCTTCCTGCCAGCCGTCAACGCCGTGCTGAATGCTCTCAGCGCCACCGCGCTCGTCTTCGGGCTTTACTTCATCACGCAGGACAACATCGCCAGACATCGCGCGTCCATGTTCACCGCCTTCTTCTTCTCGTCGATCTTCCTCGTCTCCTACCTCACCAACTTCACCCTGCATGGTGAGACCAAGTTCGATCGGCTCAACCCCTGGTGGGGCGTCTACTGGCCGCTGCTCGCCTCGCACATTGTGCTTTCGATCATCGCGCTGCCGATGATCCTGATCACCTTCTTCCTCTCGCTCACCGGCCGCTTTCCGGCGCACCGCCGTCTCGCGCGCTGGACCTTCCCCATCTGGCTCTATGTGTCGATCACCGGCGTCATCGTCTATTTGATGCAGGCGGCCTGCCGCTAATGGCGAAGCCAATGCATCCCGCGCAACGCAGTGGAGCAGTCGCAAACGATACGAAGACGCTGCTCCGCTCCGGCTGCGGCATCTTCGGCACGGGAGTACTCTGCGCCGCGCTGGCCTCCACCGTCTTCGGCGGTCTGGGCCCACAGGGTCCTCACACCAACGGTGGATGGCTCTGCCTGATGGTCGCCATGGGCTGCCTGCCCTTCGGCACGCTACTGCTGGCGCTGGGGCTGGCTAAGTGGATCGGCCACCGCAAAGGCTAGTTCCGGTTTGAAACTAGTCCCTAACCCCTAGTCCCTGATCCCTGTTCTTAGCCGCTTTTCCACCGCCACCGACGCTGTATCCTTGCCCCTGCAAGCTACTTCTACGGAGTCAAGCGCTATGGCTAAAGGTGTCAACAAAGTTCTTCTTCTCGGCAACGTCGGCAAGGATCCCGAGATCCGCGCCACCGCAGGCGGCATGACCGTCGCAACCTTCTCTCTCGCAACCGCCGACCGCAAAAAAGGCACCGACGGCCAGTGGACCGACTCCACCGAGTGGCATAACCTCGTCGCCTTCCAGCGCACCGCGGAGATCGTCCGCGATTATGTGAAGAAGGGCACGCAGCTCTTCATCGAAGGCAAGATCCAGACCCGCTCCTGGGACGACAAGGAGACCGGCGCCAAGAAGTATCGCACTGAGATCCTGGTCAACGAACTCACGCTCCTCGGCAAGCCCGGCGGCGGTGAAGGCGGCGGCTACTCCAAGGGCAACACCGCCAGCTTCGACCAGCGCGCACCCGTGGCGGCCGAGAACTACGCCGACCCCGGCATCACCGACGAAGACATCCCCTTCTAAACTTGAATTCTAAACTTGAATACTGCGGGTGCCCCATCTTCGCGACGGCTTCATCGTCGCTAAGGTGGGCATCGCGCGTGTAGCGCGACCTTCGCAGAATCGCCCCTCGCATAAAATCACATCATGCGCCTTCGTTCTGCCTGTCACCGCCTCGCAGCCCTGCTCCTCTTAACCTCCGCATCGCTCGCTGCGCAAACACCACTCACGCCGCATCCCATCCATCTGGACGACGGCCGCAGCTTCAACCTGAACCTTCCCGCCGAGTTCAGCATCTCTGTCGCCGCGCAGGGCTTTCATCGCCTGCGCTTTCTGACGAAATCACCCGACGGCCGCTACTTCGCCACCGACATGCACGACCTCGGTGACAACGACCTCGGCAGGATCTACATCCTCGGCAGATTTAGCCCTAAGACCGGCCGCTTCGCCCATGTGAGCGTCTACCTCGACCACCTCCGCAACCCCACCAACATCGCCTTCTACACCGACCCCGCCGGTCAGCAGTGGCTCTACTTTTCGCTCACTGACAGGCTGCTCCGCTACAAGTACCGCGCCGGCGACACCGCACCCGAAGGCGACCCTGAAGTGCTCGCCAACTACCCCGCCTACGGCCTCAGCTACAAGTACGGCGGCTGGCACCTCACCCGCACCATCGCCTTCGCGCCGCTGCACGGCCAGACCATGCTTTACGTCGCCGTCGGCAGCTCCTGCGACGCCTGCAACGAGAAGGAAGAGATCCGCGCCACGCTCTCGGTGATGTACCCGGACGGCACAGGCGCGCACATCGTCGCCCGCGGCCTGCGCAACGCCGTCGCGCTTGATTACATTCCGCAGATCGACGGCGGCGCTCTCTTCGCCACCAACATGGGTGCCGACCATCTCGGCAACGACGACCCCGAAGACACCTTCTTCCAACTCGACTCCAACGCGAAGCCCGGCCCCATCACTACGGCAGACGCCGACTACGGCTGGCCCACCTGCTACTTCAGCCACGGCGTCACCGTCCCCGACCATCTCATCTCCAACCCGCAGCCCTCCGACGTCATCAACCCCAAGCCACCCGTTGGCCCGCCGCCGCCACAATTCGACTGCAACAAAGTTCCCGCCGCCTACAGCACCTTTCTCCCGCACGCCTCGCCGCTCGGCTTCGACTACTTCGGCGACGACGCGCCCGCCGCGCTCCGCGACAGCTTCCTCGTCGCTCTGCACGGAGCCAGCTGGCAGCAACTCTGGGCCACTCGCGGCTACAGAGTCGCGCGCATCTCCACCGCCACGCGCCAGCCTGAGGACTTTCTGACCGGCTTCGTGCAGAACGGCAAGATCCTCGGCCGCCCCTGCGGCATCCTCCGCATCGCGCCGAACGCCTTTCTCCTCACCGATGACATGAGCGGCATCATCTATTACGTCCATGAGAAGTAGTATTTTGGTTCGTCATTCCCTACGCATATTTTTGTTTGTCATTCCGCCGCGCTTTTGCGGCGGAATCTGCTTTAGCCTTTGCCTTAACCCGTCTTTGTCTTCAAATCCGCCTTGATCCGTTCAATCCGTGTCATCCGTGCTGAAGCTTTTGTCGTTGTCTCTGCGCACTAGCAGAGCCGAATCCAGCTAAACTAAACCCATGCTGGACGAGATCACCTTCCGTAACCACGCCGACTCCGCTCTCCTCGCCCTCAAGAACTCCCTGATCGAGGCCGAGGAGGACGGCGGCTTCGAGGCCGACGAGCGCAACGGCGTTCTGAACGTGCTCTTCGAGGATGGCGGCACCAAGTTCGTCTTCACCCCGAACACCCCCGTCCGCCAGATCTGGATCTCCGCCCTCACTACCAGCTTCAAGCTCGACTGGGACGAGGCCTCCGCCGCCTTCATCCTCCCCAAGACCGGCGAGACCCTGCTCGCGCTCACCCAGCGCCTGCTCCGCGAGATCACCGGCGACACCGCCATCACCCTGAAGTAACCCTCATGGAATTGTCATCCTGAGCGCAGCGAAGTGAGTCGAAGGGTAGTCGAAGGCCCCCCGTATTTGTCTTTGTCTCTGTGCTTTCGCACGGATATACTGCGCTCACGCCCCCATGAAGCTCTCCGTCTGCATCATCACGCTCAACGAAGAGGCGAACATCGCGCGCACTCTCGCCTCCGTGCGCTTCGCGCAGGAGGTCGTCGTCGTCGACTCCGGCTCGACCGACCGCACCGTGGAGATCGCCCGCCAGCATGGCGCTGAAGTTTTTATTGAGCCCTGGGCCGGCTTCGCCGCGCAGAAGAACTCCGCCATCGACAAATGCACCGGCGACTGGATCCTCTCGCTCGACGCCGATGAGGAGCTGACCCCCGCGCTGCAGGCGCAGATCCGCGCGCTTCTGCCCAGCCAGCACTTCTGCGAGGCCTACCGCATCCCGCGCCGCAATCTCTTCTTCGGCCGCTGGATCAAGCACGGCGGCTTCTACCCCGATAGGAAGCTGCGCCTCTTCAAACGCGGCGCAGCGCGCTTTGAGAACCGCCCCGTCCACGAGACCATGACGCTCACCGGTTGCGCCAGCGATCTGGACTGCGACATCCTGCACCACGCCTACCCCACGCTCGAGAGCTACATCGAGCACATGAACCTCTACAGCACCCTTGGCGCGGAGATCGCCTTTAGCAACGGCCAGATCAGCCGTTCACTGCCCGCATTTCTCTCTAACGTGGTGCTGCGGCCGGTCGCAACCTTCGTCTGGAACTACTTCTTCCGGCTCGGCTTTCTCGACGGCCGCGAGGGCCTGCTGCTCCACCTCTATCACTGCACCTACGTCGGCTGGAAGTACGCCAAGGCATGGCAGCTCGGCATCGGCCGCGGCCTCCGCGAGCAGCGTGACCGCCTCGGCGGCAAGCACGAGTAAATCGGCGCAAGAGGCGGGTGCCCCATCCTTGTCGCAGCTTTATCGCGACTAGGGTGGGCATCGCGCGTGTAGCGCGACCTTCGCAGGATACCCACGACCCCGTATACTCATCTCTCTATGTCGGGGACTTCCCCCATCCGCGTGCTCGTCGCCAAGCCCGGCCTGGACGGCCACGACCGTGGCGCCAAGGTCATCGCCCGTGCCCTGCGCGACGCCGGTATGGAGGTCATCTACACCGGCCTGCGCCAGACGCCCGAGATGATCGTCAACGCGGCTATACAGGAAGATGTCCACTGCATCGGGCTGTCCATTCTGTCTGGAGCCCACAACGTCATCGTCCCGCGCATTCTGGACTTGCTCCATGCGGCACACGCCGATGACATCTTAGTGGTGTTGGGCGGCACCATCCCCGAAGAAGACATTACGCCGCTGAAGCAGAAGGGCGTCGCCGCCGTCTTCGGCCCCGGCACTCCGCTCGAAGCCACCGTGAACTTCATCCGCGCGAACGTAAAGCCCCGCACGATGGCGGTCTAGCGAACAGCGCCTAACTCTTCTCCGCAATCATCGCCTGCATAGCCGCCGCATACTTCTCCGGCATCCGGCTTCTCTTCATATCGCGATCCACCACCACATGCGTCGTCTCGCCTTCGCAGAGCAGAACGCCGTCCGCCACACGCAACACCTCGTACCCGAACTTGATGATGACGCCGCTCATCGCCTTCACTCGCGTCCGGATCAACAGCTCGTCGTCGTACCGCGCAGGCACCTTGTACCGTGCCGTCGCTTCCGCCACCGCGATCCCGAAGCCGTCCGCCTCGATCTCCTTGTAGTCGAAGCCCAGCGAACGCAGCAACTCCACGCGCCCCACCTCAAACCAGACCAGGTAGTTCGCGTGATAGACCACGCCCATCTGGTCGGTCTCGGCGTAGCGCACGCGGACGCGCGCATCGTTGTACCCGGGGTGTTTGCTCATGCCTTCAGTTTACGATGGGCTCAAGACCCCAACTCCCGCTTCGCGGCTCAAAAGCCTACACGCATTCAGGCCTCTGGAATTCTCTAATTCCGGCCTATTTTTTGACCCGGAGTACCGACTTTGGTTCCTTTGGGGTTTTCCCTGTGTTTTTTGCTAGTTAGTATGCAGTTTCCTCTTGACTACATCGGCACCGGGTGTCAATCTAAGCACGTCCAATGTTTTAGTTCTGACAGCGGATGGATGCCTTGCTCTGGCCTCCGTAAACAAAATATGGCCACAACAACAATTGCTCCCATGGAAGCACGGGAGGTTTTGCGTTGCGAGCACTGCACCCTGGTCCAGTTCAGAACAGCGAACTCCATGTGCCGTCGCTGCCACAAATCCCTGGAGATCGAGGAGCCTGAGCCGGTCGTAGCGGCGATTGCACTCGTCCCCGTCCACAAGCAGGAAGAGAGCGGCTTACAAGTAGCCCAGGCCGTCCGCGACCTGCGCCACATGCGCAATCTCAGCCAGCGTCAGCTTGCCGGCCGCATGAATGTGCCGCGCACCTACATCTCCAAGATCGAAAACGGCAAAGCCATGCCCACGCTCTCCTCGTTGGAGCGCCTGGCCACGGCCCTGCAGGTTGAGATCTCTGCTCTTCTCCGCGACTCCACCTCGCGGCAGAAAGACGAGACCGCCATCCTGCTCGCCGATCCGTTCCTGGCCGAGATCGCCGGTTACACTGCGCAGCTCGACTCGGTCCAACGCTCCATCTTCATCAACCATGTACGCGAACTGGCAGCCGGACGCAGAGTCCGTTCCGCCTAAGTTCACGGTTGTGTAACTAAAATCGCCCCCTTCG
>DATMLK010000079.1:0-5247 GCA_035570215.1 Acidobacteriaceae bacterium | reverse complement strand
TCAATCTCGGCACGGCGCGCCAGCGGCTGGAACGCGACGGAGCTCTCTTCCAGACCACCTCCGACTCAGAAATCATCGTGCAGCTCATCGCGCATTCCAAGGCGACCACACTCGTCGATGCCATGGCCGACTCGCTCTCCCAGATCGAAGGCGCATTCTCCATCGTGATGATGACGCGCAACCGCATCTTTGCCGCGCGCGATCCGCAGGGCTTCCGCCCGCTTTCCATGGGCCGCATTCCCGGCACCGGCGGCAAGGCCGACACCATTGTCTTCGCCTCCGAGACCTGCGCCTTTGACCTGATGCGCGCCGAGTACATGCGCGACGTGAAGCCGGGCGAGCTGGTGATGGTCTCCGAAGACGGCATCACCTCGCGCTACTACAACACCGACGCCAAGCAAGCCTCTTGTATTTTTGAACACGTCTACTTCGCGCGGCCGGACAGCAAGATCTTCAACCGCTGGGTGCAGGCCTCGCGCGATGCGATGGGACGCCAACTCTTCAAGGAATCGCCCGCCGATGTTGATCTAATCGTGCCTGTGCCGGACTCCGGCGTGACCGCGGCGCTGGGCTACGCTGCCGAAAGCGGCGTGCCCTTCAACTTCGGCCTCATCCGCAATCACTACGTGGGCCGCACCTTCATCCAGCCGGAGCAGCGCGTGCGCGACTTCGGCGTCCGCATGAAACTGAATCCGGTGCGCAACCTGCTCGCCGGCAAACGCGTGATGCTGATCGACGACTCGATCATCCGCGGAACAACGTCGCGCAAGATCGTCCGCATGGTGCGCCAGGCCGGCGCGAAGGAAGTGCATCTGCGTATCAGCTGCCCGCCCACGATCTCGCCCTGTTTTTACGGAGTCGACACGCCGGACAAGAAGGACCTGATCGCCGCCAACCAGACCGTGGAAGAGATTCGCCAGTACATCGAGGCCGATTCGCTTGCGTATCTTTCGCTGGAAGGTCTGCTGAAGTGCTGCGACGGCGGCGAAGGCAACACCTACTGCACCGCCTGCTACACCGGCAAATATCCCACGCAGTGGGTGGACGTAAATGAGATTCTGCCGGCGAAAAAGACCGTGATGCAGAAGTCCCTCGCGCTGTAGGGCTCAATTAATCCAGATCGAACAGCAGCACTTCCCCGCCGCCTGCGCTCTCGATCGTCACGGCACTCTCGCCGCTGATCGCCGCGGCATCGCCCTGCTGCAGCTCAACACCATTCGCAGTCACGCCGCCGCGCGCCACCTGCAGCCAGCCGTAACTGCCGCGGAAGGTATGCGTCACGCTCTTGCCGGCGTCGAGCTTCGCGGCGAGCAGTTCGGCATCGCTTGCAATCGCGAATGATCCATCGCGCCCATCTTTTGACGCGAGCAGGTGCAGCCTGTTCTTCTCCGTCGCCACGGTGAAGCGCTTCTGCTCGTACTTCGCCGGGATGCCGCGCCGGTTCGGCATCAGCCAGATCTGCAGCATGTGGCAGGTCTCCGTCCGCGACGGATTCATCTCGCTATGCACCACACCGCTCCCGGCAGACATGTGCTGCAGCTCGCCGGGGGTAAGCGTCTCGCTGGCGCCGGTGGAATCCTCGTGAGCTATGGCCCCTTCCAGCACATAGGTCAGAATCTCCATATCGCGGTGCGGGTGCTTGCCGAAGCCCATCGCCGGGGCGATGCGGTCTTCATTGATCACGCGCAGTGCGCGGAATCCCATGTGCACAGGGTCATAGTACTCGGCAAAGGAGAAACTGAAGTTGGAGTCGAGCCAACCGTGGTTCGCATGGCCGCGCTCGCTGGACTTTCTTACGGTAAGCATCGCAGGCTCCTCTCAATCCACTATTTGTATGTCGCAATATAGATGCAGCGTTCGCAAAAACGATTCTTCCGCACGCAGAGTGCAACCTTCCTGTTGCACTCTGCTTCCTATAATCCCTTAGGAGGCATTCATGGCCACGAAAAAGAAGAGCACGCGCCAATATGGTCCCGCTGCAGGTAAGAGCGTTGAACGCGAACTGCACGCCATGCATCAAGGCACGCTGAAGAGCGGCCGCAATGGCAAGAAGGTCACCGATCCAAAGCAGGCCATCGCGATTGGTTTGTCGGAGGCGCGCAAGGCCGGCGCGAGGGTACCGAAGCAGAAAACCTCATAGCACTGGGTTGAATTACTTCTTGTCGGAAGTAGTCGCAGGAGCCGCCGCTGGAGCTGCAGCGGGAGCCGCGCTCTTTGTCTCACTGGAAGGTGCAGCTGGTGTTGCACTGGAGTCTCCGCCTGAGCCTTCGCTCTTGGAGCCAGTCTTGGCCGAGGCATAGCCGTCGCTAAACCAGCCTCCGCCCTTGAACTGAACGGAGGGCGCCGTGATCACGCGCTCCAGTTTGCCTCCGCAGTGCGGGCACACGGTGATCTCCGCATCGGAGAACTTCTGGATCTTCTCCGTATGCTTGCCGCACTGCGTGCACGCGTACTCGTAGAGAGGCATGGTTACTTCGCCTCCGCCGTCTCCGGCGCGGCGTGCTCCAGATTGACCAGCCGCACGCTCTCGATCGCGTTGATCGTGCGCAGCGCGTCCATCGCGGCGTTCTCCGACTTCGCATCCGGCGCGTCGATCTGGATCACCGCAAGCGCGTGGCCCTGCGGCACACGCTGGCTGCGTACAGACCGGCCCAGCGCGAAGTTTGCGATGTTGATCTTGTGATCGCCCAAAATTGTGCCAATGCGGCCGATGACACCGGGCACATCCTTGTTGCGCATCACCAGCAGCATGCCGGTCAGCGGCGCTTCAATGTCGATGCCGTCAAAGGTGATCAGACGCGGCGAACTGCCGTGCAGAACAGTTGCGCTGGCCGTGGCATCGCCACCGGAAAAGTGCAGTGTCAACTTCAGCACATTGCCCGCACCGCCCGTCGCAACCGGCTTCTTGTCCTCCTGCAGGCGCAGACCGCGCTCCTGCGCAACGGCAGCAGCGTTGATGCGGTTCACGTCGGCTGAATCCGCGAGTACGCCGCAGAGCGCCGCGTTACGGATCAGCTCGGTCTTGCCTTCAGCGAGACGGCCGGAGTAGCTGAGCTTGATGCTCTCCAGGTTTCCCGTCGCTGCATGAGCCACAAACTTGCCGAGCCGCTCCGCCATCTCAATGTACGGCGCGATCTCCTGGTACTCTTCGTGCGAGAGTGACGGCAGGTTCACCGCATTCTGCACCACGCCGAGCTTCAGATACGCCTTCACCTGCTCGGCCAGCTGAATACCGATCGCCTCCTGCGCCTCGTCGGTAGAACCGGCGATGTGCGGCGACAGGATCACGTTGTCGAGCGTCTGATACGGTGAATCCTTCAGCGGCTCTTTGTGGAAGACGTCCAGCGCGGCGCCTGCGATGTGGCCGTTGGCGACGGCACTAGCCAGCGCAGCCTCCACGATCAGCTCACCGCGGGCACAGTTGATGATGCGCACACCCTTCTTCATGATCGCAAGCGAGGTCGCGTTGATGATGCCCTCGGTCTGCGGCGTCAGTCCGACGTGCAGCGTAAGGTAATCGGAGTTCTTGAAGAGGTCGTCAATGGAAACGAGCGTGACGCCGTGCTCGCGGGCAACGATGGGCGAGATGAACGGGTCGTAGCCGATCAGATCCATGCCGAAGGACTTGGCGCGCGCGGCGACTTCCAGTCCAATGCGGCCGCAGCCGAGAATGCCGAGCGTCTTGCCGCGCAACTCCTGCCCCTGTAGAGACTTCTTGTCCCACTTGCCGGCGTGCATGGTGCTGTTGGCCTGCGTGATCTTGCGCGCCATGGTGATCATCAGGCCGAGGGTCAACTCGGCCACGGCCACGGCATTCGCGCCCGGTGTGTTCATCACCACGATGCCGCGATGCGTCGCCTCCGCGGCGTCGATGTTGTCCACACCCACGCCGGCACGGCCGATCACGCGCAGCTTCGGCGCGGACTCCAGCAGCTTCTTGTCGACCTGCACGGCTGAGCGGACGACGAGGCCGTCGGCATCCGCCAGCTCAGCGGGCAGGTCGGTGATCTGGTCGGCGGTCACGACGTTCCACGTCGGCTCCTGCTTCAGAACGGCGAGCGTCGCCGGTGACACTTTCTCTGCGAGAACGATCTTCATTGCAACTCCCTCGTGCGAAACTTTTGGCAGCGTGTGATGCTGCTGCGAAAGATTACTTGGTAGCTTCTGCGTAGACCTTCTGCGCGGCGGCAAGACCCTTGCCGTACTCGAGCCCGGGGATCTTCAGCGTGTTCACCGCGATGTACTCCAGCGCGGCGAGCAGCGCCATCGTATCCAGAAAGTCGAAGAAGCCGAGATGCGCGATGCGGAAGATCTGCCCCTTCATCTCGCCCTGGCCATTGGTGATGATAGCGCCGAAGCGCGACTTGAGCTCCTTGACGATGATGCCGGAGTCCACGCCTGCCGGGGGCAGCACGCTGGTCGCAGCTGCAGACGGTGCATCCGGCGCGAAGAGCGTGAAGCCCATCGCAATCACAGCGGCACGCGTCATCGCGGCGATGACCTCAGCGTTGTTCACTAACTTGGCGCGGCCCTTGGCAAGATCGCCATCGGCCTGCGCGGCGATGTAATCCAGCGCGGCGCCGAGCGCGGCGATCAGTGCAACAGCGGGCGTGTAGGCGCTCTCGCCGTTCTTCGCATTCTTGCGCTCCTTGCGCAGGTCGAAGTAGTAACGCGGATTGTAGGTCGCCTCCATCCGCTCCCACGCGTTCTCGCTCACGGCGAGGTACGAAAGACCCGGAGGGATCATCACAGCCTTCTGCGAGCCGCCGATGAGAACATCCACGCCCCAGCCGTCCATATCCAGCTCGGTCGTGCCAAGACCGGTGATGCCGTCGACGATCAGTAGCGCTTCGCTCTTGTGAGCCTTGATCAGATCGGCGACGCCCTTCACGTCATTGCGGATGCCGGTCGAGGTCTCCGTGGCCTGCATGAAGATGGCGCGCGTCTCCAGCTTCAGCGCGGCGCGCACCTCACTCAGATTGAAGGTCTTGCCGTAGGGCACGCTGATGGTGTCGACCGTGCAGCCGAACGCCTTCGTGAGCGCAGACCAGCGTTCGCCGAACTTGCCGCTCGAGAGCACCAGCACATGGTCACCGGGCGAGGTGAGGTTCGAGACCGAAGCCTCCATCGCGCCGGTTCCCGAAGACGAGAGAATGATGACATCGTTCTTCGTGCCGACGAACTCCTTCAGCTGGGCGAGCACGCGGGTGTATAGCGCGCGGAACTCCGGCGTACGGTGGTGAATGT
>DATMLK010000078.1:0-4360 GCA_035570215.1 Acidobacteriaceae bacterium | reverse complement strand
AGGTTGTAGCCCATCGGCAGTTCATAGACGCCCGGACGATTCACGTGGCCGCTGACGCCGAACAGGCGCGTGCCGCCATTGCGCTCGGTGCCGATCTTTGCGTATGCAGCGCCGCCTATCTCGAAAATGAAAGGGACGCTTGCGATGGTCTCGGCATTGTTAATGACAGTAGGGCCACCGTAGAGGCCGACGACGGCCGGGAAGGGCGGCTTGATGCGCGGGATGCCACGCTTGCCTTCCAGCGACTCCATCAGCGCCGACTCTTCGCCGACCTCATAGGCGCCAGCACCGGTGTGCGAGATGGCGTCGAAGTCAAAGCCCTTGCCGAAGATGTTCTTACCCAGGATGCCGCGTTCATAGGCCTGCGCCAGAGCGCGTTCCATGATCTGGATCAGGTAGCGGTACTCGCCACGCAGATAGATGAATCCCATCTTCGCGCCGATCGCGAGGCCGGCGATCATGGTGCCTTCGATGATGGAATGCGGATCCTCCAGAAAGATCAGGTGGTCTTTGCAGGTGCCGGGTTCGCTCTCGTCGCCATTGACAAGGACATACTTTGGCTTCTCACTCTGCTTGGGCACAAACGACCACTTCATGCCGGTAGGGAAGCCCGCGCCGCCGCGGCCACGCAGGCCGGAGGCCTTCATTTCGTTGATGACCCACTCGGGGCCGTTTTCGACAGCCTTGCGCACCGATGCGTATCCGCCCATCTCGATGTACTTGTCGATGTCGGCTGCACCTTTGCCCCAGCGGCGTGAGATGAGCTTGACTTCTTCCGGATGCGAAACGAGTTCGGGCATTTAGTGACCGTTCACTTTCTGCCGGTAGCTTTCAAGTACGGCGTCCATCTTCTCGTTGGTCAGGTTGTCGTGGAAGTCGTAGTTCACCTGAACGGCCGGCGCCCAGCAGCAGGCTCCGATGCACTCGACTTCTTCCAGCGAGAAGACGCCGTCCGACGTGGTCTCTTTGTTACCGATGCCGAGCCTGTTCTTGCAATGCGCGAGCATCTCATTGCCGCCGCGCAGCATGCAGGAGATGTTAGTGCAGACCTGCACGTGGAATTTGCCATGCGGTTTGGTATGCAACAGGGAGTAGTAGCTGATGACGTTGCGTACATCGAGTTCGGTGATCTCGATGCGCCGCGCGATCTCGGCGATCACTGCGTCGGTAATGGCGCCGACCTCATCCTGCGCGTAAAGCAGCATAGGGACGAGCGCCGACCGGCGCATCGGATAGAGGGTCACGAGTTTGTCGAAGCGCGCCGCCAGCTCCGGAGAAAAAATCGTGTTCGGTACTGGATGCATCTCTGGGCTCATCGCATGATCTCCCGTGCCAGCCGCTCGGCCACCATGTCCATCTCTTCCGCCTCGCCATCGATGATCAAACGGCCGTGCTCGTCGAGCGTGAACTCCGTCACCGGTCCAGTCTCACGCGTAAAGCTGCCGCGCTCGCCATCAAAGCGAATGGTCAAAAGCCGCTCCCCCGCTCGCACCAGCACGTGGTCTTCGCTGACTTCGAGCACCGCCTGCCGTGTCCCATTCAGCCCATGCGCTGCTGTGTAGCTGCGTAGAAGCGAAACAAAGGAACTCCACAGCTCCCGCGCAACTCGCGCATCCATCGGATTGGCCACGGCTGTGCTCACCGGTCAATCTCTCCCAGCACGATGTCGATCGAGCCGATCACCGCTACGACGTCGGCGAGCAGACGCCCAGCGCACATCTTGTCCACCGCCTGCAGGGTGGCGAAGGATGGGTTGCGCATGTGCACGCGATAGGGCTTGGCCGTGCCATCGGAGACGACGTAGTAGCCCATCTCGCCGCGGGGCGACTCTATTGCCTGGTAGACCTCGCCTGCCGGAACCGCGAAGCCCTCGGTGACAATCTTGAAGTGATAGATGAGCGCTTCCATCTGCGTCTTCATCACCTCGCGATCAGGCAGGACGACCTTGGGCGCATCCGCCTTGATCGGTCCCTCGGGCATGCCGTCCAATGCCTGCTGACAGATCTTCACCGACTCGCGCATCTCTTCCATCCGTACGATGTAGCGCGCCCATACGTCGCAGCCGTTCGAGACCGGCACCTTGAACTGGAACTTCTCGTAGCCGGAGTAGGGCATATCGCGGCGCAGATCCCAGTCGACACCCGAAGCCCGCAAAGGCGGCCCGGTCACACCCAGTGCGATCGCGTCTTCGGCAGAGAGATGGCCGACCCCCTGAGTGCGGCTGATCCAGATGGGATTGCCGGTGAGAAGGTTCTGATACTCATCGATCTTCGACGGCATGATGTTGAGCAGGTTCTGCACGCGCTCGTAGAAATCGACCGGGGGCTCCATCGAGACGCCGCCCACGCGGAAGTAAGAGCCCATCATGCGCTGGCCGGAGACGTGCTCGAAGATCTTGAGCAGCTCCTCGCGCTCGCGGAAACAGTAGAGGAAGACGGTGAGCGCGCCGATATCCATGGCGTGCGTGCCGAGCCAGACCAGATGGGACTGAAGGCGGGTCAGTTCGTTCAGCAGCACCCGCAGATACTGCGCGCGTGGCGGTAGCTCGAGCTGCAATAGTTTTTCAACTGCCAGGACGTAGCAGAGATTGTTCGACATCGGACTGAGGTAGTCGATGCGGTCCGTCATCGGCACAACCTGCTGATAGAACTTCGCCTCGCAGGTCTTCTCAATACCGGTATGGAGAAAGCCGATGTCGGGCACGACGCGCAGCACGGTCTCGCCGTCGATTTCGAGCACCAGGCGTAGCACGCCGTGGGTCGAGGGATGCTGCGGGCCCATGTTCAGGATCATGGTGCGGTCGCGCGCACCCTCCTCCAGACGCGGTTCGAGCAATGGCGAGATAGCGAAATCGGCCGCGTAGGGCATCACCGGCGTGGGCTTGTCGGAGTAGGGGGCCTCGACGCCACCTTCTGTGATGGTCGCGTCGGAGATCGGGGTCTCGGGTGTAGTTGGCATTAGCGGTAGCCCTCCACCGGATAATCCTTGCGCAGCGGGTGGCCTTCCCACTCATCCGGCATCATGATGCGGCGCAGATTGGGATGCCCACTGAACCTGATCCCGAAGAGGTCGAATACCTCGCGTTCGTAGAAGTCCGCCGATGGCCACACCGGCGTGATGCTGTCGACTTCAGAGTCCATACTCTCGACTGGCACCGCCAGCCGCACGCGCGCCTTTAGACTGTACGAAACGATGTGGTAGATAACCTGAAAACGCGGCTCGATGGGATGGTAGTCCACGCAGGTTACGTCTTCGAGAAAGTTGTAGCCGGACTTCTGTACCAGGGTGGCGGCGGCACGAATGTGCTCGCGGGCGATTTTGAGCGTCAGCTCGCCGCGATCGAATTTGGCGTCGAGCAATGCATCTGGCTGTGCCGCCTGAATCGCCACGATCGCAGGATTCGTACCGTGTTCGGCAAGGACTGCGGCTTTGTCATAGGCGTCCTGCATATCCTAGAGGTCCCCCCGATCCGCAGCCCAGTCGAGTACGCCCTTCTTGACGATGTAGAAAATGCCGACCACTACAAAGCCTAGATACACAACGATCTCCCAGAAACCAAAGTACTGCGAACCTGTGATTGCTGGCAGACGCCGGTAGATCACCGCCCACGGCAGCATGAAAACGGTTTCGACATCGAACAGTATGAAGAGCATGGCAACCATATAGAAGCGGACGGAAAAGCGTCCGCGCGCGTTGCCTTCGGCGACGATGCCGCACTCATAGGTATCGAGTTTTGCGACGGTACGGCGATGCTTGCCGATGATGGAAGAGCCGGTAACCATGACTGTTCCCATCCCCACAGCGACCAGAATCTGCAGCAGCAGGGGAAGGTAGTTCCAGAAGTAATGCGTTGTCTGCATGCGGTCCTTACTTAGGGGAGGCCGTATTCTGCATCGCGCGGCGTCTCCTTCGAGATTAGGGTGAGGCTGCAACTCAGTCAAGCGAGCGCGGTTAAGCCGCCTGTTTGCCGTGAAAATCAGGCTTCCGGCGTGCCGAGTCACCAATGAGCGGCGGTTGCGATCCATTCCCGTTTCGGCGTGCGCTTCCCAGAGTGGAATCGGCGAACAAAAAAGGAAGCCGACACCTGATCGAAGCCCGGGATCCGCCGATATGTTCGGAGACGCACACACTTCGCAGAGGCTCCCCCAAAATGGCCACATCCCCTGCCTTTCTTCGTAATTTAGAGCTGTTGCCCGAGAGGAATCATTCCTCAGAGGCGCAGCGGCAACCTCATCAGCAACCGATGGATCGGACGGACGTCCCGCCGAGGCCTATCGGCAGGGGATCGCGCTCCGTTCGGCGGCGCACGACGCCCGAGGCAGGGTTCGCGCTCGAGATTCTCGGCCACGCTATCGAGTAC
>DATMLK010000077.1:0-3334 GCA_035570215.1 Acidobacteriaceae bacterium | reverse complement strand
CTAAAGCCCGCACCTACCCCAGAAGCAAAAGCGAACTGACCTGCTATCCATAAATGCTCCGGCGCCGCGCCGGGTACCGCCGGTTCATAACTTATGGCGTGCCGTGGAGTCTAAAAAAGATGCGAAGGCATTTGCGGCAAGACGCGGACCGCCGCCAACTTGTAGAATGGGGAACGAGGCGTGACGCACTGGAAACGGGCTGCAACCAAACAATTCAGGAAGGACAGCAGTGACAAGAGGCCAACCCGAGGCCCGCGCTGCCAGTTCAAGACGTAACTATGCCCAATGATCTTGTGACTCCGCCGGAGTTGGATCCGAACAAACCTGCGCCCCTGCACCCGCTGCCGCAACAGGGCAGAGTCTCGTCCGACCATCTCGGCATCGGTGGAGACTTGCATCAGGAAGGAGTCTTCGCCTCGCTGTGGGAGAACCTGCGCGATGCATGTTTCCCGGTCAAGCTTCCGCCGCTGGAGCTGACCTCGCAGCCCATCGCGGTGCCGGACCGGATGAAGGTGAAGCGCGATCCGGTGACGGCGGCCATCTCGTTTGGCATTCACGCGCTGATCATCCTGCTTATCGCATTCCTGCTGGCCAAGAAGGTGCTGAAGTTCGCCGCGCCGGTAAAGGTGGTGGATGTGGACATCAATACGCCGATCGCGCCGCTGGCTCTCAAGCCCATGGGCGGCGGCGGTGGAAATCACGACATCACTCCCGCCACGGCCGGAAAACTGCCTCCTCCGGCCAAGATTCCTGTGCCGATGATGCACCCGATCATTGAGCAGCCCAAGATCCCTCTGCCGCCTTCGGTCGAGCTGCCGCCTAACGTGAAGATGCCGATGAATCTGCCGGTGATGGGTAATCCGAATGGGCCGAAGGTCGCGGGCCCGAGCTCCTACGGCAGCGGGGGCGGTGGCGGTATCGGTAATGGCAACGGCAATGGTCTTGGGCCGGGCTCGGATGCCGGCTACGGCGGCGGCGTCTATCAGGTGGGCGGCGGTGTCTCGGCGCCGGAGATCATCTATGGGCCGGAGGCTCCATTCACGGACGAAGCGCGCCGGGCCAAGTACCAGGGTGATGTGAATGTGGACATCATCGTGGGTACGGACGGTCTGGTGAAGTTCGCCCGCGTGACCCGCGATCCGGGCATGGGATTAGGCCAGAGTGCTCTGGATACTGTAAAGACTTACAAGTTCAAGCCTTCGATGAAGGATGGCAAGCCGGTGGCAGTCCGCGTGACAGTGGAAGTGGGTTTTACCATCTACTAAAGACAACTGCAAAGACCTACCACGGATTAAAGACAAAAGCACACGGATTTAAGAACAGATCTAGTTCTTAAATCCGTATAGTTCTTTAAATCCGTGGTGAGCTTTTGTTTTTAGAAGAAGCGCGCGAAGTGGTTGTAGAACTGGTTCACGGCGAGCGCGGCGCAGTACGCCATGCCGGACATATAGGTGAACTGGATGATGGGCCACTTCCAGCCGTTGGTCTCGCGCTTGACCACGGCCAGCGTGGAGGTGCACTGCATGGCGAAGGCGAAGAAGACGACGAGAGCGAAGGCCGCACCGGGGGTAAGGTCTCCGCGGACAGCGGCCTGCAGGCTGAGGTTGTGCGTGGCCGGGTCGGCACCGTAGAGGGTGCCGAGCGTGCCGACGATGACCTCGCGGGCCACCAGCGACGAGAGCAGGCCAATGCCGATCTTCCAGTTGAAGCCGAGTGGATGGATGATGGGTTCGAAGAAGCGGCCGACGTCGGCGAGCCAGCTTGCACCGATGTTGGAGATGACACCGTCATGCACCGGCAGGGCGGCCAGCGCCCAGAGTATGACGGTGCAGCCGAGGATGATGGTTCCGGCGCGCACCACGAAGACCTTGGCACGGTCGTAGAGTCGGAACGAGATGGATTGCACCGTGGGCCAGCGGTACTGGGGCAGCTCCAGCACGAAGGGCGCCTTAGCCGACTTCAGGACAGAGGACTTCAGCAGCCGCGCGGTCACGAACGCTGCGGCGAAGCCGAGGATATAGAGGCCGATCATGGCGGCGGCGCGCAGGCCGATGAGGTGGGGGATGATCGCCTTGTTCGGGATGAAGGCCGCGATGATCAGGGTGTAGATGGGCAGCCGGGCCGAGCAGGTCATGAACGGGGCGATCAGAATGGTGGCGAGGCGGTCGCGCTTGTTCTCGATCGTGCGGGTGGCCATGATGGCGGGCACGGCGCAGGCGTAGGCCGAGAGCAGCGGGATAAAGGCCTTGCCATTGAGGCCAAGGCGGGCCATGGTGCGGTCTGCAATCAGTGCTGCACGTGCAAGATAGCCGGAATCCTCCAACAAGCCGATGAAGAAAAAGAGGACCAGAATCTGCGGCAGGAACGAAAGCACGGAGCCGACACCCTTCCAGACGCCGTCCAGCAGAAGCGACTGCAGCCAGGGGATATGGATGTAGCCGGCGAAGTATTCGCCGCCGCGCTGGAGTAGATTGGTCAGGCTGTCGCCGAGGGTCTGGCCGACGGTGAAGACGAGCTGGAAGACGGCGAGGACGATGGCCAGAAAGATCGCCGGACCCCAGACCGGGTGCAGCACGATCTTGTCCAGACGGCGGGTCCAGAGGGGTGACGCGGGAGCCTGGTAATCCGAGCGGCGGCCGACCTGCACGGCCCAGTCGCGGCAGAGACCGGGGTTCTGCAGGACGGGGAGCTGCACCATGTGGCGCTTGCCGCTGGTCTCCTCCAGAAAGCGATAGACGGCGTCGAGGCCGACGGTCTGCGCGGCTGAGATGAGTGCCACGGGCGTGCCGAGTTCCTGCGCGAGCTTGAAGGTGTCGACCGAGCCGCCGCGTTCCTGTAACTGGTCCTTCATGTTGAGCAGAACCAGCGTGGGCAGGCCGAGTGAGAGGATCTGCGCGGCGAGCACGAGATGGCGGCCGAGGTTGGTCGCGTCCAGAACCAGCAGCACGGCGTCGGGCAGCGGCGTGCCAGGCATCTCGCCCTTGAGCACATCGATGGAGACGCGGGCATCTTCCGACTGTGCGCTCATACCGTAGATTCCGGGTAGATCGATGAGTGTGATGTCCTTCAGGCCGTGGCCGCCGGCAAGCTTGCCGGCACGCTGTTCGACGGTGACGCCGGGATAGTTGGCGACCTTCTGCCTCATGCCGGTGAGCCGGTTGAAGAGCGTGGATTTGCCGGAGTTGGGCGGGCCGATGAGCGCGACGGTGCGAACGAGGGGCGATGTGTGTTTGCGCGGGCCGGTCAGCTCGGAGATCGAAGTGGAAACAATGATCTGCTCGGGCTTAATTTTTACGGGAGTATCGTGGCAGGAGGCCATTACTCTGCCGCCAGT
>DATMLK010000076.1:0-7308 GCA_035570215.1 Acidobacteriaceae bacterium | reverse complement strand
GAAGAAGTGCAGGCCGCTGTGCTTCATCGTCTCCAGCGCGCGGAAGTATTCGCCGTAAGAGGCGTAGATCTCCGCCTCCGCCAGCGCTCCCCATGTAGCTGAGCCTGCTCCGGCCTGCATCTCGGGCGCGATGTACTCGTTCAACGCGGCGTTCGCCAGCAGGCGCGCCTTGATCAGGTGGATGTCGTTCTCCGGCAGCACATCGGTGAGCGGAACGATCTCCGGCTGATGCACGTAGGCCAGAAACGGCGCAGGCGGCGTGCCGGCCGATTGATTGCCGAGTGCGGCGATCCGTTCGCGCGCGAGGATGGCGTAGTAGTAGTTCGGGTAGACGTCAGCCAGTGTGCGGTAGTAGTTCAACGCCTGCGCGTAGTTGTGCTCCTCGTCTTCGTACATGCGGGCGCGCCAGTAGAGCGCGCCGGAGATCTCCTGCCCGCCGGGATAGCTCTGCAACTGCTCATCCATCAGCCGCGCCGCCTCGGGATAGTTGCGCAGACGGTAGTTCATCCACGCCGCGCGCCAGTGCGAGGATGGCGCATAGGCACTGGTGGGAAAGAGTTGCACCAGCGTGGCGTAGTGGAAGATGGCGTTCGCATAGTCATGCTGGAGCAGGTACATGTTACCGGCGGAGTAGAGCGCCTCCTCCAGCCAGTGGCTGTGCGGGAACTGTTGAATCAGGGTGTCGATGTACTGGCGGTCCAGCGCGTTGTTGCCATCGGCGCGCGCGATCTCGGCCAGAATATAGAGCCGTGCCGCGCCGCTGTCGTCACTCGTCTGCGGAAGTTTTTCGGCGTCGTGGCCGGTCAGCTTCTTCGTCTTCAACTGGCACACCGCTTCGTAAATCGCCAGCGCGTCGCGGTCGGCAGCGCTCAGAGTAGGGTCGTTGCCGCTGATCGCGTCGTACTCGTCTTCTGCCTCGGCGTAGCGGTGCGCGAGGAAGAGCTGGTCGGCGTGGGATTTGCGCTCGGCCGCGGTGAGCGGCGCGATATTGAGCGAGGCAAGCTGCGTGCGGGCCTGCGCCGCTTCGGGCTCCAGCGGTTGCGAAATGTAGATCTGCCGGTAGAGTCGTGCCGCCTCCGCCGTGTTGCCGGCGAGCTGATCGGCGCGGGCCAGAGCGTACTGGAAGTCCGCATGGCTTCCCTGTTCGGTGTTGACCAGCGGCGCAAGCACGCGCAGCGCGTTCTGCGCATCGCCCTGCTGCATGTAGGCGTTTGCCAGCAGCATGGGCGCATCGGCGATGAAGATGCTTCCCGGATGCCGCGTGGCAAAGTTATCCAGCAAGGCAAAGGCTGCCGCGCCGTGGCCTGCCTGCAGCTGCGCCTGCGCGCCGAGATAGTCGGAGTAGTCGGCCAGCGCGCTGCCGTGCGCGCTCGCGGCCTGGAAACTAGCGGCTGCATCGGCAAAGTGATGGTCGAGCATCTCGGCGTGTCCCAGCGCAAGATAGGCAGCCGCGGCGCCTTCACCGGGATGCGTGCGCGCGTAGTTGGTGACGCCGGCGTAGGCCGCTGCTGAGCGCGTGGCCGCAAGCTGCTGTGCCATCGGCCTCAGCTGCGCGGAAGCGATGAAGGCCGAATGCAGGCGGATGCTCTGTGCAGTGGCAGCGACGTGCGGGATCTTCGCGTTGGCGGCGCGACGCCGGGCACGGCGGGCCGCGGCGCTGTGCTCCGTAGACCTGGCTGCGGTGTGCTTGCTCTTCTTCGCCGGCGCATTGGCCGGTTGCTGGGTGGCTGGCGTGGTGCCCTGGGCGGAGAGTGTGAGCGCGCAAGTGAGAGATAGAAGTGCGGATACGCGCCGGAGGCGCCGTAACGATAGACCCGATGGAAGACTGATGCTCACCTTCTCACTCTAAGCGCGCTGCTGCTGTGCAACGCGTTCCATGAACGATAGACGGAACCAATAGAGGTACGTTATTTCGACCCGCGGGAGCAACCCCTTGCTGCAGCGGATTTTACGCACAGCCGACGGGCGATTTACTATGGTCGGAGCAGCCCTTTTGTATCCAACTTCCGTAACCTCAAAATAACCCGGATTTCTGCACCGATTTCTGAACCTTTTCTACCTATGGCCGCCATCCAATCCACAGCAACGGAAGAGATCCACCCCGATGTCGCTCTCGTAGAGCGGGCCAAGGGTGGAGATGAAGCTGCCTTTGAGCAGCTGATCCGGCAGTACGACCGGCAGATCTTCCGCATTGCGCGGCATATTACGCAGAACAAGGAAGACGCCGAGGACATTGTTCAGGACACGTTCCTGAAGGCGTATCAGAAGCTCCACCAGTTCCAGGGAAACTCGAAGTTCTACACCTGGCTGGTGCGCATCGCGGTGAACGAGAGCCTGATGCGGCTGCGCAAGCGGCGGAACAGTAAGACCGTCTCCATGGACGAGGACGTGCAGACGGAAGAAGGTTCAGTGCCGCGGGACTTTGCGGACTGGACGCCGGACCCGGAGCAGCAGTATGGCCAGGGCGAGCTGGGCGAGATCCTGCGCAAGACCATCGCCGGCCTGCCGCCGGGCTTTCGCAGCGTGTTTACGTTGCGCGACGTCGAGAACCTGTCGACGGAGGAGACGGCCGAGGCGCTGGGCTTGAGTGTTCCGGCGGTAAAGTCGCGGCTGCTGCGCGCGCGTTTACAGTTGCGCGAGCGGCTGAGCAAGTATATGAAGGTGAAGGATGGTGTATCCAAGTGACGTGCACTGAGTTCCTGGCGAAGATGACCGACTACTTTGACGGCACTGCCGTCGAACCTCTGTTGACGGAGATACGCACCCATATGGCGGAGTGCAGCCACTGCGAGGTCACCGTGAACACCACGCAACAGACCATCCACATCTACCGCAATCAAGAGATCTACGCCTACGAGCTGCCAGAGACCCTTCGCGATAAGATGCGAGCCGCCATCATGGAAAAGTGCCGCTGCAGCAAGCCTCCCCGCCGCTAATTTCCCCTTCTAATCCATGCATTCTATGAATTATTTCCCATGCAACGGGAATAATTTTGTGCTATCCCAGTTTTATCCATAGTGGAGCTGCCGCCTCTTTGCGCAAGCCGGGAGAGGAAGAGAGCGTCACAATCGGCACCTGGATTTTTTTCTTGCGAAGCAGCGAGAGGAAGGCGGTCTGCAATGGATGAGTATTTTTTGGTCATCGAAGTCCTGGGTCTGGAGGATTTGGATCGGGCCATGGGGCCAGTCGTTATGGATTCGGCGCTTGCCGATCTGAGCGGGCGCATAGCCCTGCTTACAACCGAGGTATTGAGCCTTACCCAGGCCTCTACCGCGGCCCAAACTCTGCGGCGAGGATGCTGGCGCGCCTCCTTTTCACTGGACAGCCAATCACCAGTTGGAGGCACGATACGCGAGTGCATCGATTCGATCTCCGCGGCCACCCAACAGCTTGCGAACGACGCCGCTCTGGAGATATTCGGACCAGCCACCGCGGCGCTGGCCTCTGTAACCGTAGCCTGCATTGAGCGTGTATCCATTCAAACTGAGTATGACGAGTTGAGGCTGAAGGCAAATGCGGCCTTCGATGCCGGTTCGCAGGCTGCCATACAGTTAATCATTCATCGCAAGCTGCTACGCACCGTCTTTCAACCTATCGTGACACTGCCCGACGGAAAAACCGTAGGCGTAGAGGCCTTGTCGCGCGGACCGGCAGGCAGCCCTTATGAGAGTGCCGATAAGCTCTTCGGTGCCGCGGCCCGCAGCGGCCTTACCCACACTCTTGAGTTAGCATGCGCCATCCAGGCCCTGGGTTGTCTGGATCGGCTGCCGGAGCCGCTTTGGATGTCTATCAACGTCTCCGCGGCCACGGCAAGCGCCCTGTATAGCCATATCTGCGTCAATCGCATCGACTGTTCCCGCTTGATCCTCGAGATGACCGAGCATCTTCCCCTGAGAAAGATCGACGATTTGCGCCCCACTCTCGATGGTCTTCGCAGCAGAGGCGCCCGCATCGCACTGGATGATACCGGCTGCGGGTATGCCGATCTGGAGGCGGCCACCAGAATCGAAGCCGATATCGTGAAACTCTGCATCACGGTAATCGGCAGAGTGGAGCAGCACAAAGATGTGCGTTCCGCCATCGCTGAAACTGTAAAGCGGAGCCGGTCTCGGGGCACACTGATGCTGGCTGAAGGCGTGGAGACACTCGACCAGGCCCATATATTAAGTGGGCTTGGAATAGAGTTGGCGCAGGGCTGGCTCTATGGCAAGCCATTTCCCGCCGCAGAATTGACATTCCGGACACAAACTGTTCTTCCCTGCCAGACTGCACCATTACCACTAGTTGCTTCTGCTTGACCGTGCCGCCCCAGCTCGCGCATGATAGAAGACTGAATTCAGTCTTCTATCAGGTCTTGCGAGGCCTTCATGAAATACAACGCAGGCGGCAACACTCCGCGCACGATCGATCCTACGCTCACGCGCAAACGCGGTGCTCTGAGCCATCCCGGCTCCCTTCTACTGGTGGCCGTGGCGCTGATCTTCTTCGCGTATATGTTCGGCCTTCTGCCGCAGTTGGACACCTACTTCAACTCCCTGACTCACTCCATCGACAACCAGCGCGACGCCGCTATGACCATCTGGCAGTATGCGCCCATTGTTGGCGGCGGCATTGCCATCCTGATCCTGACCTCATGGCTCTGGAGCAGGGCGGCTGACGCGCTTAAGCACAGCGCGAAGCGCGGCATGGTAGCCGGCCGCAAGACACTCTCAGTCGACGAGTTCACCGCGCTGGCGGCGAAGCACTCCGTGAGCGCGAAGGTCGCCCAGCAGACCTATAAGTTTCTGCAGCACGACTATACCCACTCCATGAAGGTGGATCTGAACGACGATCTGCGCCGCGATCTGCACTGGAAAGAGAACCACGTGCTGGATGTGATGGGCAATCTCGCGCGCCACAGCGATCGCAAGAAGAACCTGAAGGCGAACCCCGAGGCCATACGCACCGTGCTGGATCTGCTGCTCTATGTAGAGAGCTGTCCGAAGCACTTTCTTACCGAGTCCAGCGCGCAGCGGCGTAAGGCCGGGCACAGTACGGCGAAGCCCTCCGGCGTACGCCGCGCTATTACCGGTGTTACGCGGATGCTGCAGCCCGCGCATAAGCGTGCCGATGTGTTGAAAGCGATGCAGACACCGGCTGAGCAAGCTGTGCAGGCAGCACCAGCCACGGAGGCAAAACAGGAGCCGCTTCCAGAGAAGAAGCCGGCGCTCTCCTTCATCCGGCCACGCAAGTTCCCGCCCGTGGATAACAGACCGGGCTCGCGCTAACCATCAAAGAAAATTAATCGCTACGAGGATGCAGGGTCGGACGGTCGCTGCCCTGATCGGTGCTGGAGCCGCTGGTGCTATTGGGATCGCTCGGACCGCCAGTGCGCCGCAGCGTGGGGGTAGTGCCGCCTTTGCCGTCATCGGTCTTGCGCTTGTTCTCAATGCGCGCCAGCCGCGCCTTCACGTCGTCGAACTCTGAGGTGGTCTCCACATAATCCGGCCGCGGCGGCAGGATGGTGGCAATTTCATTCTCGATGTTCACGATGCGATCACCGGTGGGCGGGTGGTCTTCAAACGCCTGCGCCAGCGCGCCGGGCTTCTGCTTCTCCAGCGCCTCCAGCTTTTCGAACATGGTGATCATGCCCTGCGGATCGTAGCCGGCCTTATACATGTACTGCACACCCAGGTAGTCCGCCTCCGCCTCAAAGGTGCGTGAGAACTCGAGGAAGGTCATCGGGATCGCGATCTGCGAGCCTTCATAGATGCCATAGGCCGTCCATCCGCCCATGAAGATCAGTGGGACGGATGCGATCTGCGCAATATCGTTGCGGGTCATCTCTCGCGCGGCGTGATGCGCGATCACATGGCTGATCTCGTGAGCCATCACGCCGGCCAGCTCGGACTCTTCGTCCGCGGCAAGGATCAGGCCGCTGTTCACGAAGAAGAAGCCTCCGGGAAGGGCGAAGGCGTTGATCTCGTCTGAATCGATCACGCGGATGGTGAACGGCACCTTGGCATCCGAGTTCTTCACGATGTTCTGGCCGATGCGATTCACATACTCGGTCACAACCGGGTCGGTGATCATGTGCGAGCTCTTCAGCACCTCCTGCGAGTACTGCTCGCCGACGCCGATCTCCCAGTTGGTGGAGTACCAATTGCCGGGGCCGCGCGCGCCGATATCGCGATTGCCGATGGCGCTTACATCTGCTTCGCTGCCCTTCTGGATGCTGTTCGGATCGAACTGATCGCCCGGCGAAGGCAGCGGCCCCTGCGGTGTGTCCACTGGGGCAATGGCGGCGGGCGCGGGCTTGATGGCAGCCGTGTCCTTGCTCGTGCCGGTCGTGGCGGGTGTGCCTGATTTATCTGTCGTGTCTTTGGAGGCGGCGGGTGTAGCGGTTGCCGGAGCAGCCGCTGGGGCCTGCGACGAATCCGGCACCGGCGTTGCAGCAGGAGTACCTGTGCTCTGGGCCCATAACGGCGCAGAGAGCAATGCGGCAAGGGCGGCAACGTGGGTCAGCTTCATGGGGTCTCCAGCACGCACACCTACACGTTCGGTTAGACGTACGCTACGCTATTTTCGCATCTGCCGCCCTGGGCAAACAAAAGCCTGCTCCGGCGGCCGGAACAGGCTTTGATAACACTAAAACTTCCTTATTCTCCGTAGTACTCCAGGCCGAGGTGGGTGATCAGGCTCTCGCCCATGATATGCCGCAGGGTGTTCTTCAGCTTCATCGACTGTATGAACAGATCATGCTCCGGATAGACGCCCGGGGCCGAGTCCGGCGCCTTGAAGTAGAAGCTGAGCCACTCCTGGATACCGAGTCCCTTGAGGCTGGGCGTGCGGGCCGCGAGATCCATGAAGAGACAGAGATCGAGCGCCAGCGGGGCAGCCAGGATCGAGTCGCGGCAGAGGAAGTCGACCTTGAGCTGCATGGGATAGCCGAGCCAGCCGAAGAGATCGATATTGTCCCAACCCTCTTTGTTATCACCGCGTGGCGGGTAATAGTTGATGCGAACCTTGTGGTAGATGTCCTTGTAGAGATCGGGGTAGAGCTCCGGCTGCAGGATCATCTCCAGTAGGCCCAGCTTGGACTCTTCCTTGGTCTTGAAGCTCTCGGGGTCGTCCAGCACCTCGCCGTCGCGGTTGCCGAGGATGTTGGTGGAGTACCAGCCGCTCACGCCAAGCATGCGGGTCTTGAACATCGGCGCCAGCACGCTCTTGACCATGGTCTGGCCGGTCTTGAAGTCCCTGCCGCAGATGGGCGCGTTCATCTTCCTGGAGAGTTCGCGCAGGGCAGGAATGTCCACGGTCAGGTTCGGC
>DATMLK010000075.1:0-7123 GCA_035570215.1 Acidobacteriaceae bacterium | reverse complement strand
ACAAGAAAATTCAATCAAACAGAAAGCAAAGGACAAGAACATGGCAAAGACTTATCACGACGCAGACGCGGACCTCTCCATCATCCAGGGCAAGAAGGTCGCCATCATCGGCTACGGCTCGCAGGGCCACGCGCACGCGCTCAACCTGAAGGACTCCGGCGTGCAGGTCGTCGTCGGCCTGCGTGAGGGTTCACCCAACGCCGAGAAGGCGAAGAAGGCCGGGCTTGAAGTGAAGTCCGTCGCTGAAGCCGCCAAGTGGGCCGACGTCATCATGAATCTCACGCCCGACCAGACCGCGGCCAAGGTGCACAACACCGACATCGCACCCCACCTGACCGCCGGCAAGACGCTGCTCTTCGCCCACGGCTTCAACATCCGCTTCCGCACCATCAACCCGCCGGCCGACGTCGATGTCGCGCTCGTCGCGCCCAAGTCCCCCGGCCATCGCGTACGCGAGGTCTTCACCGAAGGCGGCGGCGTACCTGGCCTCGTCGCCGTCGAGCAGGATGCCAGCGGCAACGCGCTCGCGCTCGCACTGAGCTACGCCAAGGGCATCGGCTGCACCCGCGCCGGCGTGCTGCAGACCACCTTCACCGAGGAGACCGAGACCGACCTCTTCGGCGAGCAGGCCGTTCTCTGCGGCGGCACCTCCGCACTCGTCAAGGCAGGCTTTGAGACCCTCGTCGAGGCCGGCTACCAGCCCGAGCTCGCCTACTTCGAGTGCCTGCACGAGCTCAAGCTCATCGTCGACCTGATGTACCGCGGCGGCCTCGAGTACATGCGCTATTCGATATCCGATACGGCAGAGTGGGGCGACTACGTCTCCGGCCCGCGCGTCGTCACGCCCGAGGTGAAGAAGGCCATGAAGGATATCCTCACTGACATCCAGTCCGGCGCATTCGCCAAGCGCTTCATTGACGACCAGAACTCCGGCCGCAAGGAGTTCGAGGCCTTCCGCAAGCAGGACCGCGAGCACAAGATCGAGAAGGTCGGCGCAGAGCTCCGCGCCGCCATGCCCTTTCTCGATCCGGTCAAGGTCGTCAACGGCGCCGTCGTTAAAGCATAAAGAAAAAGCATAAAGAACCTCACGCAACATTGGCGGCATCCAATCTGGATGCCGCCCTTTTCTTTTCCCAGAAATAAAGTAGTGACACAATAGACAGACCGAGAGGTGCAGCCATGGCGTCCACTTCCCCTGTTACCGAACATAAGTCCGAACGCAAGTCCTCTACCGAAGAGATCATCGCCGCCCTCCGCAAAGTCTCGCCGCTCGAAGGTCTGCGCGACGAAGACTACCGCTGGCTCGCCGAGCACGGCACCGAGCAGTTCGCCGCCGAAGGCGACATCATCTTCCGCGAAGGCGAACCCGTCTCCATGATGAACATCATGCTGCGCGGCGAGATCCACGTGCGCCGCCTGCACTCCGGACCTATGGCGCTCTTTATCGGCCGCGCCGGCCAGATCGGCGGCCTGCTTCCCTTCTCACGCATGAAGACCTACGGCGGTGAAGGCCGCTGCGTCGGCGAAGGCTGGTCGCTGAACATCCGCAAGGAAGATTTCGATGCGATGCTGAAGGCGATCCCCTCCATGGCCCAGCGCTGCGTCACCGTCCTGCTCTCGCGCGTGCGTGAGGTGACGCGGCTGGAGCAGCAGGCGGAAAAGCTCAACGCGCTCGGGAAGCTCTCCGGTAATCTCTCGCATGAGCTGAATAACCCCGCCTCGGCCGCGCAGCGCGCAGCGCGCACGCTGCTGGGCGAGCTGCGCCACTACGGCGACCAGAAGTATCAGCTTGGCTCCATGTGTCTCGATGCGGTGAAGCGTGCACGCTACAGCGAATGGGTCGCCAAAGCCCGCGCTGCAACGCCTGCGGGCACGCTCGCCGCAGCCGTTGAACCCGACGATCAGGCCGCCGCTGACGCCGCCTCACACGCTTTGGCCCAGGCAGACCGCGAAGACGCCATCAACCGCTGGCTCGAAGCCCACGCCGTCGGCGACGCCTGGCAGGTCGCGCCCACGCTGGCCGAGGCCAACATCAACAATGAATTATTAGACGACATTGCCAGCTTCGCAACGCCGGAAGTGCTGCCCGTCGCCCTGCGCTCCTTCGCCAGCGCTCTGCGTGCCGAGCGCATGACCGAGGCCGTCATCGACTCCACCGCGCGCATCTTCGACCTCATCCGCGCCATCAAGGCCTACTCCTACATGGACCAGGCCGCCGTGCAGGATGTAGACCTCGCCGCCGCGCTCGACAACACGCTCACCATGCTCAGCTCGCGTATGAACGGCATCAAGATAAAGCGCGAGTATGCGAAGGATGTGCCGCTGGTGAACGCCTACGGCAGCGAACTGAACCAGGTGTGGACTGCTCTGATCGAGAATGCGCTCGATGCCATGCCCAACGGCGGCACGCTGAAACTGAAGGTCTCACGCTCGGGCGAGATGGCGCTGGTGGAGGTATGGGACTCAGGCCCCGGCATCGCGCCGGATCTGATGGATCGTATCTTCGAGCCGTTCTTCACCACCAAGGCGGTCGGCGCTGGACTGGGTCTTGGGCTGGATACCGCGCAGCGCATCGTGGCGCGCCATCGCGGCTTCGTCACGGTTGAATCGAAACCCGGCGCAACATGCTTTCAGGTGAGACTGCCGCTGGAGCTGACGGAAGCGTACTAGCTACTTCAGGATCTCAACCCCGCGCCAGAACGCGATGTGGTACTTCAGCTTGCGTGCGGTGGGCTTGGGATCGGGGTAGTACCAGGCGGCGTCGGAGTTCTCCTGGCCGTCGACCTGCACGGTATAGTACCGCGCCTGGCCCTTCCAGGGACAGCTTGAGGTGGTGGAACTGCTCTTGAGATACTCGCGCTTGACGGCGGTGTCGGGGAAGTAGATATTTCCTTCTACGGTCTCAACGGATTCGCTCTCAGCCAGAACCTGGCCATTCCAGATTGCCTTTGCCATACGGGTCGTAACCTTCCAGTTTTCAAAGACTTACAGGCTGCGCGGGAGGGGCAGCTGTTGATGAACTAGGTTCATTTTAGCAGCTTTCCCGCCACATTTCCAGTGCAGGCCAGCACACGCAGAAACGCCCCGATTCCGGTGCAGGCAATCGGGGCGTTCTCTGAATATTCAGCTCTGATCAAGCCATGACCAGCGGCCGCGTCTTCTCCGGATCGGGCCGCACCGGATCCTTTACCTCTTCCACCACCGGCGCATCGCCGATCCGCTTCTCAAACGCGCACGGCTTGTGTGCCGGCGTTTCGTCCACCTTCGCACCCTTCTTCGGACGCCGCTTGGGCAGCGCCTCCTTATTGTTCGGGCAGACGAGGAAGACGCCCTCCTTGTTCACCAGCTCCAGCAGGTATGTCGAATCGCACTTCGGGCATGGCTGGGCTAATAGTTTTTGGTTGGACGTGAAGTCGCACTTCGGATAGTTCACGCAGCCGTAGAAGAAGTTTCCCGTCCGCGCCTTGCGTTCGGCGATGTCGCCGCCGCACTTAGGGCACGGCACCTCCAGCAGGTTCTGCTTGATGTACTTGCACTTGGGGAAGCCCGAGCAGGCAATGAACTCGCCGTACTGGCCTTCGCGCTGCAAGAGCGGCTTGCCGCACTTCGGACACTTCTCCTCCAGCACGACCGGTGGCTTCTGCTGCACCTTCTGCGTCAGCTTGCGTATGGTCTTACACGGCGGGTCGTCGTTGTAACCCGGGCAGCTCATGAACGGCCCCCACGGCCCGTTCTTCAGCACCATCACGCGGCCGCAGTTGTCGCAGAACTCCTCCTCCTGCTCCGCGTCGGCCGAGCCGGGATCGCTCAGGTCCGGCTTGGCGGCGAAGTTCTCCTTGGTGAAGTCGCAGCTGAAGCCTTCGACGATGACCTTCTTCCCCTTGGGAAAGGCCTCTTCGATCGCGGCGATCAGCGCCTTCTCGTCCTTTACTTCGAAAGCCCAGTCGGTGACGTCGCCCGTGACGGCCTTTACCGTCAATGGAAAGCTGAAGGCCGCTTTGACCTTCTTCAACGCAGTCTTCGGCGTCTTCTTCCACGGGCCGGCGGCGATCGTGATCGGCTTCGCCTTGGAGAAGTTCGAACACGAATAGAAGCTGCCGAACTTGCCCCACTTCATCACCAGCGGCGCGCCGCACTTGTCGCAGACCTCGGTGGTCTTCTCCTCCATGCGCTTGACGTCTTCCATCCCTGTCTCGGCAATGAGGAGTTCCTTCTCGAAGTGGTCGTAGAAGGCGTTGAGCAGATCAGTCCACTTCTCATCGCCTTCTTCCACCGCATCCAGCTCGCCTTCCAGCTGTGCCGTGTACTCCAGCTTGAAGATGTAGGGGAAGTTCTTGACCAGCAGCTCGGTGACCACCATGCCGATCTCCGTCGGCACCAGACGCGCCTTCTGCTTCTTCACATAGTCGCGCTCCTGGATGGTGTTGATGATCGAGGCGTAGGTCGACGGCCGTCCGATTCCCTTCTCTTCCAGTGTCTTTACGAGCGAGGCTTCGTTGTAGCGCGGCGGCGGCTGGGTGAACTTCAGCTGCGCGTCGATCTTCTTCTGATCGAGCGCCTGACCGTCGGCAAGATCGGGAAGACGTGCGTCCTCCGGATCCTCCGGCTCTTCCCCGTCGACAGCGGCGGCCGCAGCCTTCGCATCGCGCTCGGCCTTGGCCTTCTTCGCCTCTTCGTCAAACCAGAGATAGCCTGCGAACTTCAGCACGCTGCCCGTGGTGCGGAAGTTATAGATCACATCCGCCTTGGCATCGATCTCCACCGTCGTCTGGTCGAAGACAGCGGGCGACATCTGGCTCGTCACCGCGCGCTCCCAGATCAGCTTGTAGAGCCGGAACTGCTCGTCGCTCAGGTACCGGCGTGCCTTCTCCGGCGTCAGGTTCACATCCGTCGGGCGGATCGCCTCGTGTGCGTCCTGCGCGTCCTTCTTGCTCTTGTAGATATTCTCCGTCGCCGACAGATACGGCGCACCGATCTTCGTCGTGATGTAGCTGCGCATCTCCTGCACGGCGTCCGGGCTCATGCGTGTAGAGTCAGTACGCATATAGGTGATCAGACCCACCGTGCCCTCGCTGCCGATCTCCACGCCTTCATAAAGGCGTTGAGCTACTCCCATGGTCCGGCGCACGTTGAAGCCGAGCCGGCCCGCGGCGTCCTGCTGCAGCTTGCTGGTGGTATAGGGAGCGCGCGGGTTCTGCCGCCGCTCCTTCTTCTCGACCGACTTAACGCTCCACGTCGCCCGCTCCAGCTGCGCCACAACCGCGTCCACGCGTTCCTTGGCCGGCAGTGCGCCAGCGAGAAACTGCTCCTTGCCTTCGGCGTCCTTGCCGTTGGCCACGCGGATAGGTTCACCCTTAATGGCGACCAGCCGCGCGATGAACTCCTGCGCGTTTCCTGCAGGCGTCAGCACGGCGTCAATATTCCAGTACTCCACCGGCTTGAATGCATTGATCTCGCGCTCGCGCTCGACTATGAGACGTAAGGCGACGGTCTGCACACGGCCCGCGGAGAGCCCGCGCTTCACCTTGTCCCACAGCAGCGGCGATATCTGGTAGCCTACCAGCCGGTCCAGCACGCGCCGCGTCTGCTGTGCATCCACCAGGTTCTGGTCCACCTTGCGCGCATGGCGGAAGGCCTCGTTGACCGCCTTCTTCGTGATCTCATTAAAGGTCACGCGCTGGATCGTGGCGCCCTTCTTCATCCCCGGCTCGAGCTGGGTCTGCAGGTGCGCGGCGATCGCCTCGCCTTCGCGGTCAGGATCGGGCGCCAGATAGATGGCGTCAGCCTTGCTGGCCAGCTTCTTCAGGCGGTCGACGATCTTTTCCTTGCCCGGTGACACGATCAGCGTGGGCTTGAACGTGCGCTTCTTCAACTCCACGCCGATGTCGTTCTTCGGCAGGTCCATCACGTGGCCGAGCGAGGCCTCCACCGTGTAATCGCTGCCGAGATATTTGTTGATCGTCTTGGCCTTGGCCGGCGATTCAACGATGACTAAAGATTTGCTCATGTCTCTGCTTTTACTTTCTTTTAACTCAAATGCTGTTTGGTAACAGATTGTCGAACCCTACCATGAGTTGACGGGAGCGTGTCAATGCGTCCGTCTACCGCAGGCGTCTCTTCATGATGCTTCCGCAATTAGACGGTGCAGCGTCCGGAAAGGTGCGAATGTGCATTTTCAGGGGTATGCCGGTCATGGCGTAAACGCTTGAGTCTGCAAGGCCATTGGGTCCGGATGATGCATGGTTTTAACCTTCGTCGCGCGCGCAGCAGTTGCATCCTTTAATACAGCTCAAAAGCTGCGTACATAATTTTTTCCGGGAAGCTGCTTAATACGCCCTCCGAGCTCCAGTTCAAAGAGCGCGGTAAAGATCTCCGCCGAGCCAAGTTTGGTCTCCAGCTTTTCGATCAGTTCGTCCAGTTGCAGCGATTCATCGTGCCGGAGCTGCTCCAGAACCAGCCGTTCATGCTCCGGCAGAGGCGTCTCATTTAATAAGGATGCCGCAGCCTCTGTTCCGGATTCATGACCGGGCAAAAGCACCTGCGCAGCCGCCCGCTGGCCCAGCTCCTCCTCCAACTCCAGCCGCACGTGCGAGGGCAAATCCTCCCACACGTCCTCCCACGTCGCCGTCAGCTTGGCCCCCTGTTTTATCAATGTGTTGGGACCCCAGGCGTTCTTGTTCGTCACATTCCCCGGCACCGCGAAAACATCGCGATTCTGCTCCAGCGCGCACCGCGCCGTGATCCGCGTACCGCTGTATTCGCCGGCCTCGATCACCAGCACACCCACGGACATGCCGCTCAAAACCCGGTTGCGGACGGGAAAGTTCTGCGGCGCGGGAAACGTTCCCAGCGGAAACTCCGAGATAATCGCACCGCCGCCGGCCAGGATCTGCTCCGCCAGCTTCTTGTTCTCCTTGGGATAGATCACGTCGATGCCGGTGCCCCACACGGCGATCGTCTTGCCATTGGCCTCCAGCGCCGCCTTGTGCGCCGAGGTGTCCACGCCGCGCGCCATGCCGCTCAGGATCGTCAAGCCCCGCAGGCAGAGATCGCGCGCCAGCAGCTGCGTCATGCCGCTGCCGTAGGGCGTGGGCTGCCGCGTGCCCACAATGGCGATCCCCGG
>DATMLK010000074.1:0-5429 GCA_035570215.1 Acidobacteriaceae bacterium | reverse complement strand
CACGGTAACGCATATGTTACCATTACTCCATGGTGGAACTGCTCGAATACACCACTGCCGCTGGCGTCTCACCATTTGCAAGGTGGCGCGAGAAACTCGACCCAGTGACGCGAGCGCGTGTCACCGTTGCGGTTTTTAGGTTAGAGGCCGGCAACTTTTCGGCAGCGAAGGGCGTGGGTGCGGGAGTCTTCGAGCTGCGACTCGCGTTCGGTCCCGGTTATCGGGTGTACTTCGGGAAAGACGGCGAGCAACTGGTGATCCTGCTCGGTGGCGGCACGAAGAAACGGCAACAGAACGACATCGAAGCGGCGCAGGCTCTCTGGCAGGAGTACAAGCGTATGAAACGAGGCAAATAATGGCGACACGCAAATTCAGCGACACAGTAAAGGCCGATCTCGAAACCAGCGCGGAGTTTCGCGGCGCGCTTCTGAGCGAGGCGATGGCCTGCATGGTCTCCGGCGATGTGGAGACGGGAAAGGTCGTTCTCCGCGAGTATGTGAACGGCACCATCGGCTTCCAGAAGCTCGGCGCGGCGCTTGGCCGGTCACCGAAGAGCCTGATGCGGATGCTCGGTCCGCAGGGGAACCCGCAGGCCCGTAACCTCTTTGAAATGGTGGCTTATCTGCAGAAGGTTGAAGGGACCGTGCTGCAAATCCGGTTCAAGAGTCCTGCTGCTGCCTGAAGTTTGAAAAATCTCCCAAACAGGCGTATTCTTTGGGATGCAGACGAACTTTGCTGCCGCAGTAGTGATGTAGTGCGCCGTGAGCGAACCGGCATGTGGCGGAAAGATTCAGTGGGCGAGAGCCCACTTTTTATTTGTGGCAAACATTGCCGCCGTTTGCCAGGACAGGAAACGGCTTATGGCATTGCAGTTAGACCAGTTACGGGCAGTGGCGGAACGCGTGGCGGCCTCGCACAAGCTGGAGTTGGTGGACATTGAGTTCCAGGGCGCGGGCAAATTCCGCACCCTGCGCATCTACATCGAGAAGAACGCCGCCGAGCGCGCCAAACTGGTCGCGGCGGCGGAATCAGGGGATGCAGAACTGCCGTCGGGTGTGCCCGCCGAGCTGCTCTCCGGTACCACGCATGAAGATTGCGCGAATTTTGCGACCGACTTCGGCACGCTGCTGGACGTGGAAGATCTGGTCCCCGGCGCGGAGTACACGCTGGAGGTCTCGTCGCCGGGGCTGGAGCGCAAGCTCTTCAAGGCTGTCGATTACGAGCGGTTCGTTTCGAGCCTGGTGAAGATCCAGACCTTCACCCCGATAGACGGCAACCGTCACTGGACGGGCCGGCTGGTTGGTTTCAAGAACGGCGCTGCGACGCTGGATCTCTCTGCGGTGAAGCAGAAGGGGAAAGCGAAAAAAGCGGCAGGCAAGAAGAACGAAAGCCAGACGGTGGAGATCCCGCTGGTGAACATCGAGAAGGCGAATCTGGTCGCCGAGGTTTAAGAAGCAGATTCCGGCGTTCGCCGGAATGACAAAAGCCTGCTGCGGAATGACAAAACGCGGCGGGATGACAACTGAATATAAGCAGCTGAAGGATGAATGAATTATGGCGAGTGCACTGTATCAATCGATTGAGTTGTTGAGCCGCGACAAGGGCATTGACCCGGAGATCGTGGTCGGTGCCGTGGAAGACGCGATCGCGCTGGCGACCCGCAAGTTCTACAAGACCACGGAGAACATGCGCGGCGACATGGACCGCGAGACCGGCGAGATCCGCGCGTACATCTACAAGACCGTGGTCGAAGGCCCGGAACAGGTCGAAGACGAGATCAACCAGATCACGCTCGATGCCGCGCGCGAGATCGCACCCGAGGTCGAGGTCGGCGCGGAGCTGCGCTTCTACAAGGACACCACGCCGCTGGGCCGCATCGCCGCGCAGATGGCCAAGCAGGTCATCTTCCAGAAGGTGCGCGAGGCTGAGCGCGATACCGTGTTCCTCGAGTACAACCACCGTGCCGGCGAGATCATTACCGCCGTGGTGAAGCGGCTGGAGCCGCAGGACGTGATCTTCGATCTGGGCAAGGCAGAGGCTCGCATGCCCAAGCGCGAGCAGTCGCGGCTGGAACAGTTCGCCGTGGGTGAACGCGTGCGCGTGGTGCTGCTGCGCGTGGACCGCGCCGCCAAGGGGCCGCAGGTCATCGTCTCGCGCGCCGCGCCGGCGCTGGTGCAGACGCTCTTCCAATCGGAAGTGCCGGAGATCTATGACAACACCGTCACCATTCGGGCTATAGCGCGTGAGGCCGGCGAGCGCACCAAGATCGCCGTGCAGAGCCGCGACAAGGACGTCGACCCGGTCGGCGCCTGCGTCGGCATGAAGGGCATGCGCGTGCAGTCGATCATCCGCGAGCTGCGCGGTGAGAAGATCGACATCATCGAATACTCGGAGGAGATCACAACCTTCGCCGAGAAAGCACTGCAACCGGCGAAGGTCAGCCGCGTGTCTATCGTCGATCTGGCGGAGAAGCAGCTTGAGGTGATCGTGGACGACACCCAGCTCTCGCTCGCCATCGGCAAGAAGGGGCAGAACGTGCGTCTGGCGGCGAAGCTGCTGGGCTGGAAGATCGACATCAAGAGCGAGGAAGAGAAGCGCCAGGAGGTCGAGCAGCAGATGTCCGGCTTCAATGCGCCTTCGACCCCGATCGAACAGGTCACAGAGCTCGGCGCGGCGATCATCGAGAAGCTCGTCGCCGCCGGCATCACCACGGTGGAATCGCTCGCGGACATGACTCCGGAGCAGTTGGAAGAGGTTCCAGGCATCGGCGAGAAGACGGTGGAGAAGATCTCCGTCGCCGTGCGCCACTACTTCGGCATGTACGAAGAGGGTGAAGAGCGTCCGGCGGTTGTGGAAGCATCGCCTGCACCGGTTGCTGCCGAGTCTGCATCTGAAGTGGGGTACGCAGAATCCACTCCCAAGGAGATCGATCTGATGACCAGCGAACTTTCACTCGACGAGATCAACGCACTCAAAGGCAGGCAGTCCATCCCCGAGCTGGTCTCGGCGGAAGAACTGACCGAAGACGAGAACGGCAGCAGCGATGCCATCAGCGACGCGGATGCGCGCGAGGAGAGCATCGAGCTGAACAACGACGCAGTGGATGAACTGGTGAACGACTCGCAGGAGAACTCCAGCGAAGGCATCGATTAAGTATGAACACTTTTGTAGCGAGCGATGATCGTGGATGCATGCGCATTCACGGCGTTGCCGAGGCCGATATGAAAAGTTAACAGCAGAGTACGGAAGACAAAAAGGAACGGATGAGTAAAGTTCGAATCAATGATCTGGCGCGCGAACTGGAAGTAAAGAGCAATTCCATTCTGGATGCGCTCACGGCAGTCGGCGTCACCGCCAAAAAAACGCACTCCAGCTCCATCGAGTTTGATGAGGCGGACAAGGTTCGTGCGTACCTCACCAAGGGCCGCCCCTCAGCCGCGAAGTCTGCCGCCAAGGCCGAGCCGAAGTTCGATCTCTCCGGCGTCTCCAAGCCCGGCGATGCGCTTAAGGCCATCCTCGCGCGCAAGGCCGCCGAGAGTGGCCCAGCCGCCGCGCCGAAGAAGGCAGCGCCCGCCGCCGAACCAGCCTCAGCTCCCGCGGCAGCCAGGCCCGCTGCCGAGCCTGCAGCTGCTCCCGCCAAAAAGACGGTGATGCCGCAGCCGCGCCAGCCCTCCAGCGCCGTGGTGGCTCCGCCGCCTGCGCCGCCTGCCATCGCATCGCGTCCGCTGCAGACCACCGTGGTCGTCGCACGTCCGCCGGTCGCTGCAGCGCCGCCCGTGGCCGCCGCTCCTGCCGCCAGGCCAGCCACGCCACCGCCACCCGTAGACGAGACTCCCGAAGAGCCTATCGCAGCCGCTCCTGAAGCGCCTGCAGCACCCGCGCCGCGCCGCGTCATCATGCCGCAGACCGGCCCTCGCCCCACGTACACCGCGCCTGCCGGAGCCACTGGCCCCGCCGGCGGTCCCGGCGGCGTACAGCGTGGCCGCCCCATCTTTGAGCGCCCGCGTCCCGGCGCACCGGGCTCGCGTCCCGGCATGGGTGGCCCAGCCACCGGTCCCGGCGCGCGGCGTCCCATGCATCCCACGCGCAGCTTCCCCACGGGTGGCCCTGCCGGTGGTCCCGGCGCAGGCGGATTCCGTCCCGGCGGTCCCGGTGGACCTGGAGGCCGTCCCGGCTTCGGTGGCCCGCGCCCCGGCGGTACAGGAGGTCCCGGCGCAGGCGGCATGATGCTGCCCCCCGGCGAGGCGCCACGTCCGTCACGCCCCGGCCAGCGCCGCGGAGGCCAGCGTTACGAGAAGACCAAGGAAGGCCCGATGAAGGGCTTCCAGCCGCCGCCGCGTTACGGCGGGGCTATGATCTCGACCGAGCCGCTGCCCATCACGCGGACGATCACCATCACCGAAGGCATCTCGGTCAAGGATCTTGCCGAGAAGCTCGAAGTGCGCGGCAAGGATCTCATCGCTACGCTGCTCATGCGCGGCGTCTTCGTCACCGTGAACCAGTCGCTGGACGGCGAGCTGGCGAAGGATGTTGCGCGCCAGTTCGGCGCGGACACTGTCGTTCTCTCCGTCGAAGAGCAGCTGGAGAATGAAGCCATCGAAGGCCTGCTCGAAGACACCACCGGGCTGATCGAGATCACGCGTTCGCCCGTCGTTACTGTGATGGGCCACGTCGATCACGGCAAGACCTCGCTGCTCGACGCGATCCGGTCGACAGATGTCGCGGCTGGCGAAGCCGGCGGCATCACGCAGCACATCGGCGCGTATAAGGTCCACGTCACCAAGCCGGACTCGCCCGCCTTCGGCCGCGAGATCGTCTTTCTCGATACGCCGGGCCACGAGGCCTTCACCCGCATGCGTGCGCGCGGCGCCAAGGTCACCGACATCGTCGTCATCGTCGTCGCGGCCGATGACGGCGTGATGCCGCAGACGCTTGAGGCCATCGACCATGCGAAGGCCGCGAACGTGCCCATCATCGTCGCCGTGAACAAGATCAATAAACCGGAAGCCCAGCCCGATCGCGTGAAGCAGCAGCTCGCCGACCGCGGCCTGCAGCCGGAAGCGTGGGGCGGCACGACCGTCTTCGTCGATGTCTCGGCGAAGAAGCGCCAGAACCTCGACCTGCTTGAAGAGATGATCTGCCTCGTCGCCGACGTGGCGAGCCTGAAGGCAACGCCGGACCGTCCCGCGGTCGGCACGGTGATCGAAGCCAAGCTCGATCGCGGACGCGGCGCAGTCGCCAGCATCCTGGTGCAGAACGGCACGCTCCGCACCGGCGACAGCTACATCGTCGGCAACACCTTCGGCAAGATCCGCGCGATGTTCAACGACCGCGGTCAGGCCATCACCGAAGCCGGGCCGTCGACGCCGGTGGAGATCCTCGGACTGGAAGGCATGCCCGATGCGGGCGACACCTTCCTGGTCATGGCG
>DATMLK010000073.1:0-2135 GCA_035570215.1 Acidobacteriaceae bacterium | reverse complement strand
TCTTCGGGCTTCATCACACCCCAGAAGGGAAGCCGTGCATTCGGCCACGCCAGATGCACTCTCATGCAGAGTGAGAGCAGCGTGCCGATGACGACGGCCTTCATCGCGAGCAGCAGGTAGAGCCTGCCGACGATGCGATGGTCCGTGGTGAAGACGTTACGTCGCCACCAGCTCCACGTTGTGAATGCCTTAGTGAGACTCATGCGACCTCACCTGTTCCCGCATCCAGGCATCGAACTGATCCTGCGGCAGAACGCGCAACGTCGCCTGCATGCGGTAGTGGCCCATGCCGCAGAGCTGCGAGCAGAGGATCGCGTACGTCCCCGGCGTAGTGGGCGTGAAGTGCACGTGCAGCGTGGAGCCGGGCACGGCGTTCTGCTTCAGGCGCATCTCCGGCACGAAGAAGCCGTGGATCACATCGAGCGAACGCAGCCTCAAATCAACTTCTCGCCCAGCGGGCAGTACAAGCTCGCTGCTCACGATGTCGTCTGTCCCGTGCGGATCGGCGGGATCGATGCCGAGCGGATTGCCTGCGCCGGCATCGACGAGTGCGGCGCGGGTCTCGCCGAAGGTGGCGTCCACACCGGGATAGCGGAAGTACCAGGCGAACTGCACGCCGGTCACCTCCACCTGCATCGCGCTTGCGTCTGCTCCTGCGTAGCGAGCGTTTTCCCATAGCCCTAAGGACTGTACGGTGAGCCAGACGAAGAGCGACGTCAGCGCCAGCAGCGGGAGAGTTTTCCATGCGATTGGGATCTTATGCAATGACTTGCCGCGTAGCAGCAGTCCGCTAAAGAGCAGGATGTGGGCCAGCACCAGCAGCGCGGCGGCGATCCAGAGATTGAGCAGGAGTTGATGGTCGAACGCGGGGCCATGGAGAGCAGCATCCTGCGGAAGCCACCACTGTGCAGCCAGAATATGTCCTGCGCTCATGCGGACATCTTATTTGGTTGCAGACCTGTTGTCGCTGGCTTTGTGAGCTCGCACAAGGACGACAAACATTTGATGCACGCGAGCGTCGCCGGACATCTCGGGGTGAAAGGTGGCGGCCATCAAGTGACCTTGGCGGACGAGCGCGGGGTCGCCGCCGCGTCTTGCGAGTACTTCGACGTTCGGCGCGGCGCTGGCAATGCGCGGCGCGCGGATAAAGACCATCTCCAGCGGCCCGCCGGGCAGCGATGTGGGCTCATGCAGGATGACGGAGTCGTTCTGCCGACCGTAGGCGTTCCGCTCGACTGTGATGTCGAGCACGCCCAACGACTGTTGCGCCGGCTTCTCGACATGCTTGGCCAGCAGGATGCAGCCTGCGCAGGTGCCAAAGGTCGGCTTCGTCTGCACGAATTGTTCTAATTGGGTGAAAAAGTCGCCGTGCTCGAGAAATTTCAGGATGGTAGTGGACTCGCCGCCGGGGATGATCAGTCCGTCGAGATTCTTCAGCTCTTCCGGCTTGCGGACTTCGATCGCGGCTGCGCCGACGGCCTCCAGCGCAGCAGCATGCGCGGCAAAGTTGCCCTGGATGGCGAGTACGCCGATCTTCACTGCCGAGTTGGATTCAGGATTCGTCATCAAAAGTTACGGCGCGCCGTAGCGCGCCGCATAAGTTCCTATATTGGCGCTCAGTTGCCGCGCGTCTGCAGAAGATCGCGCTCTTCGATCGCCGCCGCGGCCAGACCCTTCATCGTTCCAGTCACGGCCTCCGACGCCTCGGCGAGGATCTTCGCGTCCTTGTAGTGCGTGGTCGCGATGACGATCGCCTTCGCGCGCGAGACGGCTTCGGCGCGCTCGGCCTTGTTGTGTTCCACGTCCAGCGGTGTAGCCCGTTCCTTCATGAAGATACCGGAGCCGACGAAGACTGCTTCGGCACCAAGCTGCATCATCAAGGCAGCGTCTGCCGGTGTGGCGATGCCGCCGGCAGAGAAGTTCGGCACAGGCAGCTTGCCGGTCGCGGCGACCATCTTGATCAGCTCGTACGGCGCGCCGTGGACCTTGGCAGCGTTGTAGAGCTCCTGCTCGCCGAGCACGGTGAGCGCCTTCATCTCGCGGACGATCTGGCGCATATGCTGCACGGCGTGGACGACGTCGCCGGTCCCGGCTTCGCCTTTCGTCCGGATCATGGCTGCGCCCTCGGCGATGCG
>DATMLK010000072.1:0-9037 GCA_035570215.1 Acidobacteriaceae bacterium | reverse complement strand
CCCTGCTTCAGCGACTGCAGACCCAGCTGCGCGGCCTTCACCTGTTCGTTGGCCTGGGCAAGGCGGGCGCGGGCGTCGTCCGCGTTCATGGTGAGCAGCAGATCGTTCTTGTGGACCTTCTGGCCTTCGACGACGTAGACCTTCTGCACGGTGCCGCCGGCGAGCGAGTGTGCCTGGAAATCTTCGACCGGCTCCACCTTGCCGTTGGTGCTGATGGTGCTCAGCAGATTCTGGTAACTGGCGTGACCCACGCGGACACTGACCTTGTCGCGCAGCAGATAGCGCAGCGCAAAGAAGCCGATGATGGTGATTACGGCAATGGCGATCCAAAGCACAAGCCTGCTGCTTGGGCGTGGCGCGGGTTCCGGCATATGCAGGGATTCGGGCATTGAGTGTCGAAGGCCAGTATATAAGACTCAGTAGGATACGGCGGGGCAACAAAATATTTATATGCCTTCGAGCGTTAGAATAGGACCATGGCAAAGAAGAGCAAAACAGCCCAGCCCCGGTACACCGATGAACACGCCGCCGCCGGGTTGAAGACGAAGTTTCCCGCGATCGAGACCTGGCAGAACCAGTTCGATGGTTACGAAATAGTAATCGACGACCCGGAGTTCACCTCCGTCTGCCCCAAGACGAGCCTGCCGGATTTTGGCCAGATACTGATCCGCTACATGCCGCGCAAGCGCTGCCTGGAGCTGAAGTCGCTGAAGGAGTATCTCTTCGTCTACCGCAACCTGGGGATCTTTCAGGAGAACATCGTGAACCAGATCCTGGACGACGTGGTGAAGGCCTGCGACCCCGTCTGGGCCGAGGTGAAGGGCGACTTCAGACCGCGTGGCGGGATCTCGACGGTGGTGACGGCGCGATTCCCGAGGCCGAAGAAGTAACACTTGCCTGCTATCCTCACCCCAGATGACCGCGCAGAATAAAAAAATCGCTGGAGCGACCACCGCTCTCGTTCTGCTGACGGCGCTGAACTTCGTCAACTTCATCGACCGCTACATCCTGCCCGGCGTACAGCCGCTCGTTCAAAAAGAGTTCGGCATCAACGACCAGCAGGCGGGCGCGCTCACCTTCTGGTTCTTTCTGACGTACATGCTGGCCGCGCCGCTCACCGGCTGGCTGGGCGACCACTTCCCGCGCAAGCCGCTGATCGTAGCCGGAGCGATCCTGTGGAGCGCGTGCAATCTCTTCACCGCGACGGTGCACAGCTACTTTTCGCTTAACCTGCGTCACGCCGCGCTGGGTATCGGCGAGGCGAGCTTCAGCATCTACGCGCCGGCGATCCTCTCCGACTACTTTCCCGAGGAGCAGCGCAACCGCGTGCTCACGATCTTCTACCTCGCGATCCCGATGGGCGCGGCGATGGGCTACGGGCTTGGCGGCTATCTCGGCTCGCACTACGGCTGGCGGATCCCGTTCTACGTGAGCGCGGCGCCGGGCATTGCCATTGCGCTGCTCATCGCCTTCTGCATGCATGAGCCGGAGCGCGGCGCGAGCGAGCACCTGAAGGCGACGCCGGATCGCAGCACCGTCTCCGGCATCTTCACCAATCCGGCGTATCTATATGCCACGCTCGGCATGGCGATGGTGGTCTTCTCGCTCGGCGGCATCTCGGCGTGGATGCCGACGTTCCTCAACCGCATCGGCGGCTACTCGCTGGGGCAGGCGGGCATCATGACGGGCGCGGTGACGGCGATCGGCGGTCTGGCAGGAACCGCGGTCGGCGGATACATCGCCCAGCGCTGGCTGCGGACGAACTATCGCGCGCTGTATCTCGTCTCGGCATGGAGCGCGCTGCTGGCGGTGCCGCCGGCGCTGATGGCCTTCTTCGGACCGCGTCCGCTGATGCTGCCCGGGATCGGTCTCGCCATCTTCTGCATCTTCCTCGGCAACGGCCCGCTGAATGCGGCCATCGTGAACTCGGTGAGCGCGACGGTGCGTTCGACCGCGATTGCGATAGAACTCTTTCTGATCCACGCGCTGGGCGACGCGCCTTCGCCGCGGCTCATCGGAGCTGTCTCGGACATCAGCAACCTGCGCATTGGTCTGGCGCTAACGCTGCTGACGATGCTGGCCTCGGCTGCGATCCTCTTCTACGGCGCGCGCTATGCACCGCCGCTGGATGCGGAGACGTTCACGTTATGAGGCTGTTGCGATGACTCCGGGCCTCCGGTTACTGCGCGATCTTGCGGCCGCAGGCATTGCGCTGGCGTGGCTGCAGCGTGCTATCTCTTTGCTGATCCATCTGCCCGGTATTCCCGACGTGCGCGACGCGCTCTATGACAAGCAGCCGGCGGCGTCGCTGACGGTGATCGTGCCGGCGCGTGATGAGGCGGCCCATATCGAGGCGACGCTACGGTCACTGCTCGCACAGGAAATGCAAGCGCTGCAAATTGTCGCGGTCAACGACCGGTCTGTAGATGAGACGGGCGCGATCATGGAGCGGCTTGCGGCGGAGAATCCTGAAAGATTGCACGTGCTGCATATCACTGAACTGCCTGCGGGCTGGGTGGGCAAGCCTCATGCGATGGCAATGGCGGCTGCGCAGGCTGAGACCGACTGGCTGCTGTTTACCGATGCGGACGTGGTCTTTGCGCCAGATGTGCTGCGGCGCGCGGTAGTCTGCGCGGAGAAGACGAAGAGCGGCCATCTGGTGGTTGCGCCTACCATGGTGATGAATCGCTGGGACGAGGGGATCGTGCTCGGATTCTTTCAGGCGGCGTCGCTGTGGAGCGCGCGGCCGTGGAAGATTCCCGATGCAAAGGCGAAGCGGGATAGCATCGGCGTGGGCGCCTTCAATATGGTGCGGCGCGAGGCGTATGAGGCCGTCGGCGGATTCACCGCGCTGCGCATGGAGGTGCTGGAGGATGTTTACCTGGGCATCCGGCTGAAGCGCGCGGGCTATACCCAGCGGATGGTCTTTGGGCCGGGGATGGTGCGGGTGCACTGGGCCAGCGGGGTGAACGGCCTGCTGCGCGTGATGACCAAGAACATGTTCTCGCTCTTCCGCTTCAAGCCATGGTTGCTGCTGCTGGGCTGCGCGGCGATGTTCGTGGGCTTCGTGCTGCCCTTCAGTTGGATCTTTATAGGTGGAATGGGGGCCGGCAGCGCACTGCGCTACGCCGGCGTGATCACGGCGGCGGCGATCGTGCTGATCTACAGGGCCTATGGACGCATCAGCGGCTTTTCGGCCTGGTATGCGCCGCTCTTTCCCGTGGGTGCGCTGCTGATGATCGTGGCGCTGCTGCGTTCGATGGTGATGACGTGGCGGCAGGGAGGCGTGCTGTGGCGGGGAACGCTGTACACGCTGGAGGAGTTGCGGAAGAATGCGGGCGAGTTTAAATAAAACAACAGCAGGTCCTTCGGCTCGAAGGATGACAAATGATGAAGTTAAATAAAAATGCGAGCCCGATGGGCTCGCATTTTTATTGCTACGGGGGGGTTACACAAAACGTCGGGGGTGGATCGTCGGGAAGAGGCCCGATGTCGGCTCCATACGCTGCGGCGCGGAGGCGGTCATCTCTTCCAGGTGCTTCTCAAAGAGGGCGCAGGTCTCTTCTTCCGACTCTTCTACTTCCTTCGCGGTCAGCTTGTCCTTCGAGCTGAACATGGCGACGTAGGCCGGTACTGAGATAAGGCTGAATGCTGCGTACATGAGGACTTGCATGGGGTAACCTCCCGAGTGGTTCTGTGCTACACACACAGAGTCTCGCGGAATAGGTAACCGCGTACAGAGTACTAAAGGACTAACACTAATCCGCCATAAGGAGGTTCGGTGTAAGTTGTTGTATATAAAAAGTTTATTGATTTACCGCTGGAGGTTACTTGACCCCTGCTAGCTCCTCGCGCTCGATCTTACCGTAGTGCGATTCGACGTAGTTGTCCAGGATGACCTTGAATTCGGCGATGATATTGTCGCCGCGCAGGGTGGTGGAGAGCTTGCCGTCCACGTAGACCGGGGCTACCGGATCTTCAAAGGTGCCGGGGAGCGAGATGCCGATGTTGGCGTGCTTGCTCTCGCCGGGGCCGTTCACGACGCAGCCCATCACGGCGAGCTTCATCTCTTCGACGCCGGCGTACTTGAGCTTCCACTCCGGCATGGAGGCCACGAGGTAGCCCTGTACCTGTTCGGCCAGTTCCTGGAAGTAGGTGGAGGTGGTGCGTCCGCAGCCGGGACAGCTGGTGACCTGCGGCATAAAGCTGCGGATGCCGAGCGACTGCAGGATCTGCTGGCCGCAGCGAACCTCTTCGGAGCGATCGCCGCCGGGCGTGGGAGTGAGCGAGACGCGGATGGTGTCGCCGATGCCGTTGAGAAGGAGCGGCGCCAGACCGGCAGTGGAGGCGACGACGCCCTTCATGCCCATGCCTGCTTCGGTCAGGCCGAGATGCAGCGCGTAGTCACAGCGCCTGCCGAGCTCGGTATAGACGTCGATGAGGTCGCGGACGCCGGAGACTTTTGCTGACAGGATGATCTGGTCACGGCGCAGGCCGTAGCGTTCGGCGGCGGCGGCGTTGTCGAGAGCAGACACGACCATCGCCTCCATCATCACGTCGCGTGCGTCGAGCGGATCAGCGAGCTTGGAGTTGGCATCCATCATTTTGGTGAGCAGAGCCTGGTCGAGCGAGCCCCAGTTCACGCCGATGCGGACGGGCTTCTGATACTCCACGGCGCATTCGACCATGGTGCGGAAGTTGTCGTCATCCTTGCGGCCGATGGAGACGTTGCCGGGATTGATACGGTACTTCGAGAGCGCCTTGGCGCAGTCGGGATATTTGCGAAGGAGAAGGTGGCCGTTGTAGTGGAAGTCGCCGATGATGGGCGTACTCCAGCCCTTCTGGTGCATGCCTTCGACGATGTAGGGAACGGCTTTGGCGGCCTCGTCATTGTTCACGGTCACGCGGATCATCTCCGAGCCGGCGCGGGCGAGTGCGGCGCACTGCCGCACGGTCGATTCCACATCGGCGGTGTCGGTGTTCGTCATGGACTGGACGACCACGGGATAGGACGACCCGACATGGACCTTGCCGATGGTGACGGATGCGGATTTTCTGCGTGTAATGGAGGGCATACTGAACCCTATTTTAGCACTTTGGGGTTTGAAGCGGGCGGTAGATGCGATGCATGTTGCTGATGTAACTTCACTTCGGCTAAGATGTTGCCCCATCCTCGTACCAGGAGCTTTTTATGCGCCGAATGCTTGCACTGTGCGTCTGCCTTCTTCTTGCCACGACCAGTCTTTACGCCGAGAGCAAAGACCCGGCGAACTATCCCTTGCGAGTGCACGTCTTCTCCTACAGCGAGACGACCTTCTATCACCGCGAGTACCTTGACGAGGCGAAGGGCGAAGGCCGTGCCAATCTGTTTGAGAACAGCGAAGCGCACGGCGTTGACTTCAGCTTCGAGTGCGACCAGAAGCTGAAGACCTCCTTCGGCTACGAGACCTACCCCGCGAAGTGGAAGAAGCCGGGCAAAGAGCTCACGGTCCTGCTGCCTGTCTTTGGAAAGACCGGCGACTACGTTGCCTGCACGTTTAAAACTGATGTGAAGGACTTCGCCTACGCATCGCACAAAGACGGCTTGGGGCAGGAGTCCGTGGATGACTACAAGGCGTGGATGGTACGCACCGGCTACGATCCGGAGCACGGCAAGAATGTTCCGATGCGTAGCGCGAAGAAGGATGATAGTGATCCGGCAGCCGCAAGCCACTAGGCAGCGGTGGTGACCCTGGGAAGATTCGAACTTCCGACCTGCGGTTTAGGAAACCGTCGCTCTATCCACCTGAGCTACAGGGCCACTCGAGTTCTAAGGATACCAAGACGGGCCGGCGGCCGGGTGAGTGTCTGGTTGCTCTATATGACTGCAATGAATTAGCTTATAAATCAGACCCGCGGTATCCGTCGCGCAGATTCCTGTGCGCGGTTCATTGCGAGATCGGTAACGAGGTTCAGGAGAAGCATGCCAGAGAGTGCCGTGAAGCCCAAAGTCCTAATAGCCGACGACGAACAGGTCATCGCCAATACTCTGGCCATCATTCTGAATCAGGCCGGTTTTGACGCCCGCGCTGTCTATAGCGGCGAGAAGGCGATTGAGGCGATCGACAGCTTTCAGCCGAACATGCTGATCTCCGACGTGATCATGACCGGCATCACCGGCATCGAGGCCGCGATCGAGGTTCGCAAGAAGCTGCCTTCGTGCAAGATTCTGCTCTTCTCGGGCCAGGCCGCGACGGCCGATCTGCTGGAGAAGGCACGCGCGCAGGGGCATGAGTTCGAGATACTGGCCAAGCCGGTGCATCCGACGGACCTGCTGGCGAAGCTGAGATCGTAAAGGCAAAGACTTACCACGGATTTAAAAACGACACGGATCAAGGCGGATTTGGGAGCGGGAGCTTCCGGGTTCGCCTTTTGATTTTGTGGCGACTTAGAGACGGGCAGTGCGGTTAGGAAGCCTGGAGCAGCGTGGACGGCGACGCGGTGTGGCGGATTCTTCGCGCTGCGCGCTCTGAATGACGACGAAAAATTAAAGTTTGCGGCGACCTTCGAGGGCGCGGGAGATGGTGACCTCGTCCGAGTACTCGATATCCGAGCCGGCGGGGATGCCGGTGGCGATGCGGGTGACGTGCAGGGCGGCGTTGGCGTGGTGCAACTGGGCTGCAATATAGGTGGAAGTGGCCTCGCCTTCGATGGTGGGCGACGTGGCCAGTATCACTTCAAAATTGCTGATCTCAGAGTCGGGCGGGCTGTTCTGCACGCGCGTGAGCAGGTTACTGATGCGCAGCTGCTCCGGGCCGACGCCGTTCAGCGGCGAAAGCGTCCCGTGGAGGACGTGGTATACGCCATTGAAACTGCGGGACTTCTCGATGGCATGGATACTGGTCGGCTCTTCCACCACGCAGATGAGCTGCTGGTTGCGGGTGGCGCTGGTGCAGTAGATGCAGGGGTCGACGTCGGTCACATTGTTGCAGATGGAGCAGAGACGGAGCTGGACCTTCAGCTCGCGGATGGCGGCGGAGAGCGAGTCGGCGTCGGCGTCGCTCGCGCGCAGGATGTGGAAGGCGAGGCGCTGCGCGGACTTGGAGCCGATGCCGGGGAGTTTGCGGAGCTCCTCGATGAGGCGCGCCATGGGTTCTGCGAAACGGGACAAGGTTGAATCCTCTTAGGACATTTTCGCACTCTGCCGTGCGGTGTTGTGGCGAGGAAGCCTGGTGAGATTCTTCCCCTTCGCAAGCTCAGGGTCAGAATGACAAGCAAAAGCAGGTCCTTCGCTTCGCTCAGGATGACAAGTAAGAAGTTTATAGGCCGGGAATCCTGAGGCCGCCGAGGAGCCCCTGGACGCTGGAACTCATGGCGTCGTCGGCCTTGCGGCCGGCGGCGTTTACGGCGGCGGTGATCAGGTCTTCGAGCATCTCGATCTCGGCGGGGCCGGTGCCGGAGATGGCTGCGGGGTCGATTGTGATCCTCTGCACCAGCTTCTTGCCGTTCATGCGGACGGAGACCATGCCGCCGCCAGAGTCGGCCTCGACCAGGGTCTCGGACATGGTCTTGTCCATCTGCTCCTGCATCTTTTTGGCTTGCGCCATCGCTTCCTGCATCTTTGCGAAGTCCATTGGTGTGCTCCTGAAAGTTTGATGCGCGAGTGAAGGCAAAAGCAGATCCCTCCGCTACGGGATGACAAAAAGTACGCGCCGGAATGTCAAAGGTTAATCCTTGCGCAGATCCATGACGCTGCGGATCTCGGCGTTGAAGAGCTTCTGCGCCTGCTGGACCAATGGATGCTCCATCGCCTTGGCCTGCACGGAGCCGGTGCGCGGCTCTTTCTTCTTCGTCTCGGCTTTTGCGGCGGGATCCTGGGGCAGCAACATCAGTTTCAAAGCACCGAGGCCGTTCTCGCGCAGGGAGGTCTTCAGGATAGCGGTGGCTTCGGCGTTGAAGATCATGTTGAGCATGGTCTTGGGCTGCGCGGTCTGGATGCGGAGTTCGCCGGCTTCGACGTTCCACGTGGAACTATCGAGCTCGTCGGCGGCGCTATTGTGTTTTTGGGAGGACAGGGCTTTACACGCGGCGGATTGGGCTTCTTCCAGGCTAGCTGGCGCAGAGGGCGCGGCGGCTTCGGGTTGCGGGGCAATGCGAACGGAATCTATCGGGATGGGGCGGGGCAACTCCGGCGCGAGGGCGAGAGAACCGAGGGATTCGGCGCGGGGTGCGCCGGCGACGGCGGGTTCGCTGGACATCTTGCGGCTACGATCGGCTTCAAAGGGGGAGAAGCTGGGCTTTGCCGGTGTTGCAACCGCTGTTGCGGCCGCGGACGGCGGCGGCGGTGCGGTGGAACGCGTGGATGGGGTGCTGGGCGCAAGGCCAGACGCTTCGCTGGGCTCGCGCGTTGCGCGAGAGGCAGGAGCGGTGGTGGCGACTGCGGGACGTGCTGAATTACCGCCGGCCGGCAGGCCGCTGAGGATCTCTTCGACGGGCAATAGACGCTGGAGGTGGACGAGCTTGAGGAGGCCGAGCTCGAAGTGGAAGCGCTGCTCCTGTCTATATCCCAGCTCATCGAAGGTACGGAGCATGACCTGAAGGAAGCGCGTCAGCTCCTCTTCGGTGAAGAGCATGGCACTACGGGCGGAGCGGCGGCGTTCGTCCGGTGAAATTTGCAGGAGTTCGGTGGCGTCATTCTCCGGAGTGATACCGGCGATCCTGGCGACGACGCAGTTGCGGAGGTAGCGGACGAACTGGCGCGCGAGCTGGGCGGGGGAGTTGCCGGCGTCGAGGAGGTTGTTGGCGGCGACGACGACGTCCGCGGACCTGTTCGCGCTGACGGCTTCGAGGATCTCTTCGAAGACGGCGTTAGAGACGGTGCCCATGAGCTCGCGAATCTGGGCTGTTTCAAGAATGGGTTGACCCTTCTTATTGACGGGTGCGGAGGCGATGGCCTGGTCCATGATGCTGAGGGCATCGCGCATGGAGCCGTCGCCGGCTTCGGCGAGGAGGGCGAGTGCGGCTTCGTCGGCGACGAGGTTCTCTTTTTCGACGACCA
>DATMLK010000071.1:0-18338 GCA_035570215.1 Acidobacteriaceae bacterium | reverse complement strand
CATTCACATCACTGATGCGGAAGTACTGCGCCAGCGACGGGTGCCGCTTCTCCACCGCCTTGAACATCTCCCACGCGACCCTCCGGTAGCTGTAGTGCCCTGCCACCGTGCTCCGCAGCTCGCTGATATACAGCGCCTCGGCAAAATCCATCTTGAACAGCGACCGGCAGCGCGTACCCAGCGGCAGCAGATAAGCGGCGTCGGGATTCGGTGAAGCAGATTCCCGCGTTCGCGGGAATGACAATAATTTTTGGTATGCAGAATAAGCCTCAGCCATTGCACCGGCATATAGCTCGCTCAGGCCGGACTCCGCCAGCAGAGGCTGCCCCGGCGCATCCGGCAGGTCATACCCGTGGACGTCCGTGTACCCCTGGATCAGCTGCACGCACTTCCTGTGCCGGTGCATGTCGCGGAAGCCGCCGATGTCCATCAGGATGTCGAAGCCGAAGCCGTGCCCGCTCGAAAAAGCCCGCAGCAGATCGTCATGCCGTCCGCGATGCTTCGCACCCAGCTTCACGATCTCGCTGCGCTTTTGCTCGGACAATCCCGCCACCTGCTCGCGCAGCTGCCGGTACGGATAATGACACGCCGGATACAGCAGCGATGTCGCCAGCTCCACCTCCAGCGACTCCGCATCATCCACCAGGTCCACCACCGGAGCCGGCGCGATCGCGACGCCCTGCATCAGCTCCGCCGCCGCCTGCGCCAGATCCGCGTTCGACTTCATCGCATACTCGCTCGCCGCCGCATACTTCACCAGCGTGGGAGCCGTCTTCACCTCGCGCAGCAGAACCTCTCCGGCCCGCGTGCTGCACAAACCGCCGCTCGAATCCGCCGAGCATATCTCCTCGACCAGCACACGCGCCTCGGCATGATTCACATTCCACGCCGGCCCCGCCGCCGCGGCCTTCAGCTTCTCGCCCAGCTCGCGTATCTCCGCAAACTCCGAGGAAAGCAGCCGCGAGATCTGCGTCTCCAGCGTCCGCGCATTCACGATCTGGCCCAAAGAAGTATTCGTCGCCATCGGCAGCAGATACCGCGCCACATCGAACGCCCGCGCCTTCAGTGTGCGCGTATACGTCGCATCATCCATCTCGGCCGGCTTGGGGATAGCCTTCTTCAGCGCCTCCAGCATCCCCGCACTCACCGCGTCATACGCGTGGAAGAGCTTCTCCACCGCCGCCGTATACTCCGCCGTCTTCTCGCCCGCCTTTTCTCCGGGAAAGCTCGGCGTGTACCAACCCGACTTCCGGAAGTTCTGGTACCGCGTCGACCGCTCCTGCCCATCCCATCTCTGTTCGTCGACCAGAGAGATCGCCGCCAGCAGCGAAAGCTTCTCGATCGCGAACGCCACATGCGCCAGATCGGCGATCGACCGGTGGCCATACTGGAAGTAGAACGTGTTCAGGAACTGCTCCGCCCGCTGCGAGCTGATCTCCGCCAGCGACTCCTTCATCGAGAGCGACGACCGCGAGTACTTCGCCATGGCGTAAGCCAGTACCTCGGGGTCGGCCCCGTGGACGGCGTAGACGTCGGTCTGGTTGCTCTGGGTATCGGAACTTGCGGCATCGAGTGCCACGGCCTGCTTCTTTTCGGGGAGCGTCGACATGATGCCCACAAGGATACTTCCCCCGCCTGAGGATTACGTAGCACTCGTATAATGTTGGGACATATGCCAACCCTTTCAGGCCGTATCGCACTCGTCACCGGAGCATCGCAGGGCATCGGACGCGCCTGCGCCCTGGAACTCGCCAAAGCCGGAGCCCACGTCGCCCTCGCCGCCCGTTCCGTCGATAAACTAGAGGCCGTCGCTCAGGAAATAAAAGCCGCCGGCGGCACCGCCCACGCCTTCGCCCTCGACGTCGCCTCCGAAGACTCCATCAAGGAGTGCGCCAAGGCCGTCATCGCCCACTTCGGCAAGGTCGAGATCCTCATCAACAACGCCGGCATCACCCGCGATGGCCTGATGATGCGCATGAAGCGCGAAGACTGGGACGCCGTCCTCACCACCAACCTCACCGGAGCCTTCCTGCTTACCCAGGCCTGCGTCTCCTCGCTGATGAAGAACCGCTGGGGCCGCGTCATCAACATCACCTCCATCGTCGGCCAGACCGGGCAGGCCGGCCAGGCCAACTACGCCTCGTCCAAGGCCGGGCTGATCGGGTTGACGAAATCCCTGGCCCGCGAGCTCGCCAGCCGCGGCATCACCGTGAACGCCGTGGCACCCGGCTTCATCGAAACGCCCATGACCCACGTCCTGACGGAAGAACAGAAGACCAACATCGCCGCGCAGATCCCGCTGGCCCGCATGGGCACCGACGCCGACATCGCCCACGCCGTCGTCTACCTCGCCTCCGAAGAGGCCGGCTACATTACCGGCCACACGCTCGACGTCAACGGCGGCATGTACATGTGCTGACGGCCGCACGGCCGGACGCGTGCTTCGCACGCCAAAAAGCAAAAACAGCTCGCGCTGCTCGCAGAATCAAAATCAATGATTAGCTTTTACCCGCGCCCCATGCAGCTCTGCTGCGTGTGCCGCTGCGGACTCCGCGCGAATACGCCCTCCACAAGCTGTAGCCTATACGCACACCACATACACAATCACTGCGCCCGTGCCAAGCCTGCATGAATCAGCGGCGGTACGGGTATCTCCGGCTGCACGCACCTCAAAAGGTACCGTCTTTATTGAAGAAATATAAATTAACGCTTGCTCTGCCTTCGCGCTGTGGTTACTTTGTTGCTAATGCAAGTTCTAGAAACCATGAACGACACAAGCACACACACCCCAGCGCCGCGCCAGGAACGGAACATGGACGCGCGTTCGATGAGTATCGGTACCACTATCCGCGGCTACCGGCTGCAGCGTGGGATGTCGCAGGGCGACATTGAAAAACGCACCGGCCTGCTGCGCTGCTACCTCTCCCGCGTGGAGAACGGCCACACCGTCCCCTCGCTGGACACGCTGGCCAAGATCGCGCTGGCCATGGAGATCCCGCTCTCACAGTTCTTCATGGAAGAGGGCGCACCGGTCGAGGTCACGCAGGGCGTCGCGCTCAGCGAGGATGAGATACGCTTCCTCGCCCAGATCCAGCGCTATTCGTCCAACCTGAGCGACAGCGACCGCAAGCTGCTGCTGGCCATGATCCGCAAGTTCGCGGCAACAGCCTTGAGCTAGAGGATTAATAGCCCTGAGCTGGGAAAGCAACCCTGGGCCAGGAGATCTTCTCTAAAGTTTAGATATTCATCGATACCAAAACAGGCAGATGAATCCCCCTTAGCCCCTCTCCGGAGGGGCTTTTCTTTGGTGCTGCGCGCACGGCGAAGGCTCGCAGTTTTTCCACGGAAGGGAGCAGGGGCTACCGCAGGAACTTCGTAGGATCGACGCCCGCCGTAAAGCTGGAGAGCCAGTAACCTGCAAGCGCCAGCACCAGCGCACCCACGGGAAAGACCACCTTCTGCCGTGCCAGATACTTCACCCGGCCGGAGGTCATCCGCGGCAGCAGCGGCAGGCCCAGCGCCAGCCCGCAGAGACAGCCGCCGATATGGGCGAAGTTATCGATGCGGATCGAGCTCAGCAGGCCGCTGCCAAGACCCACGCCAAGCACAAGGTTCAGGATCGCGAACCAGATCACGCTGCGTCGCAGTTTCTTCAGCTCCGGCCACGGGATAGGCAGCTTCTTGTTGCTCAGCAGCACGATCAATATGCCGGCGATGCCGAAGACCGCGCCCGAGGCGCCTGCGCCCACGATCACAGGATGCATCGCCGTGCTCAGCAGATTGCCGGCCACGCCGGTCAGGATGTACGTCGCAACCAGACCCCACGGCCCCAGCAGAGGCTCGCCCAGCAGCCCCAGGTTCCACAGGCACCACATGTTCGTCGCCAGGTGGAGCGCGCCCACATGCTCAAAGGTCGCCGTGATCAGCCTCCACCACTCTCCGCGGAAGGCTCCGTTCGCGGTTGCGCCGGCGTAGTCTGCCCAGCCCAGGTTCGCGCCCCAGCGCACCAGATCATTGCTGTCTGGCGACGTCGGCGAGACGTGGCGCAACACCATCACCACAAAGACGGCGAGATTGATACCAGTCAGCGCATACGTGGCAGGCGAACCCATCGGGTTCCAGCCGCTACGCTCGCGGCGGCGTGGCGGCTCGGCTGGCGCGTACTCCGGAATCGCAATGTGCTCGCCCGTGGGGGACAGGATCTCGCCGCGCGGGTGGTCCGTGCGTAGCCCGCTGCTGCCATCATTCGTGAAAGTGGTCATCTGCTATTAACCGTATCGTGCAAGCTCCAGTACGGCAAATAGCCCGGCAAATCCGGCTGCCTCCTTATGCACAACCTGCCACTCGCATAAAATCAAGGTATCCGCACTGATCTGGAGCAAGACTTGTCCTCCTCGCCAAAAGCCTCACCGAATAGCCCCTCGCTTAAAAAGATCCGCCGCGCCCTGCTCTCCGTTACTGACAAGACCGGCCTCGTCGACTTCGCCCGCGCGCTTGCCGCCCATGGCGTCGACCTGGTCTCCACCGGTGGCACGGCGAAGGCTCTCCGCGACGCCGGCCTGCCCGTCCGCGACATCTCCGAGCTCACCGGCTTCCCCGAGATGCTCGACGGCCGGGTGAAGACCCTCCACCCCAAAGTACACGGCGGCATCCTCCACATCCGCGGCAACGCCGAGCACGAGGCCGCCACCGCCGCGCACGACATCGTCCCCATCGACATGGTCGTCGTGAACCTCTACGCCTTCGAGAAGACAGCCCGGAAGCCCGGCGCCGAGTTCGCCGAGATCATCGAGAACATCGATATCGGCGGCCCCAGCATGGTCCGCTCCGCCGCCAAGAACTTTGAGGATGTGGCGATTGTCACGCTGGCCTCCGACTACCCCGCGCTGATCGCCGAGCTGAAGGCGAACGACGGTGCCCTGAGCCGCGCGACCCGCTGGGATCTGGCGAAGAAGGCCTTCGCCTCCACCGCTGCCTACGACACCGCCATTGCCAACACCCTCGAGACCCTCGCCAACGAAGATCCCCACACCCCAGCGGTCTTTGCCAGCGAAGAGTTCCCCAAGGCATTACGGGTGAACTATCCGCTCGCCAACACCCTGCGCTACGGCGAGAACCCGCACCAGAACGCCGCTCTCTACACCGACGGCTCCGGCACCGGCATCGCCGGCGCGCGTCAGCTCCAGGGCAAGGAGCTCAGCTTCAACAACCTCGTCGATCTCGACGCCTGCTGGAACCTCGTGCAGGAGTTCCCCACTTCGGAAACCGCCGTCGCCATCATCAAACACACCAACCCCTGCGGCGCAGCCACGGGAGACACCGTTCTCAATGCCTACACCCAGGCGCTCGCCGCCGACCCCGTCTCCGCCTTCGGCGGCGTCATCGGCATCAACCGCGAGGTCGACGGCAGCGCAGCCGAGGAGATCGCCAAGCTCTTCGTCGAAGCCATCGTCGCGCCGTCCTTCACCGAAGAGGCCAAGGAAAAGTTCGCCGCGAAGAAGAACCTCCGTCTCGTCGAAATTACTTCAGCCAAGCCAGCACGCGCGATGAAGCAGGTATCGGGAGGAATGCTCCTGCAGGACGCCGACGTTCGCGGCATCACCGCCGACGAACTCACAACGGTGACCACACGCAAGCCCACCGATGAAGAGCTCGCCGCCCTGCTCTTCGCCTGGCGCGTCTGCAAGCATGTGAAGTCGAACGCCATCGTCTACGCCAAGGCCAACGGCAAGCACGGCCAGACCATCGGCATCGGCGCCGGCCAGATGAGCCGTGTGGATGCCGCGAAGTTCGGTGCCATGAAGGCCGTGCTGCCGCTCAAAGGCTGCGTCGCCGCCTCCGACGCCTTCTTCCCGTTCCCCGACGGCCTCGAGACCGTCGCGCAGGCCGGCGCAACCGCCGTCATCCAGCCCGGCGGCTCCGTCCGCGACGCCGAGGTCATCGAAGCCGCCAACAAGCTCGGCATCGCGATGGTCTTCACCGGAGTGAGACACTTTAGGCACGGCTAGTTTTTGACTGTCATGCTGAGTTAGTTCTTTGAATTGTCATTCTGAGCGAAGCGAAGAATCTCACTAATTCCATCGCGCCATAATTGCTCCCAGAGGGAGGAAACCATGTCAGAGCACGACACCGCCCACATCGACGCCCACCAGCACTCGCACCACCATCGCCACACGCTGATGGCCAGCATAGCCTGCGGCTGCTTCTCCTGCTACGCGCAGTTCACGCCGGATGAGATCGTCGAGTGGTGCGACGAGTACGAGACCACCGCCAAGTGCCCCAAGTGCAAGACCACATCCGTCATCGGCGACGCCTCCGGCCATCCCGTCCACCGCGCATTTTTAGAACGCATGCGCAGCCACTGGTTACCGCATAAGGCGTAATCTTCAAAGTGGAGAATAAATTGCGATGTGGCATCCCTTCCCAGGTTTTAGCGGCGCAATCACTTCAATAGTCATCTGCGCAGTATTGTGGTTTTTTCGCAGAGCAACCAAAATACATCCGACATATAATCTCGGCCCGGGTGGTGATCCGAAGGCATATGAACCAATCATGGATCGGTACATCCGACTATCTGAATTTATGATTGGAGCCGCCACAGGTTCTATTGTTTTGGTTGTTGGCTCTTCTGCGCTACATGGTAGCGGAGGAAAACTCGCATGGTTCTATGCTTCACCACTCTTGCTCCTCGCAGCTGGCATCATCTACGGAATTGGTTTTATGGCATGCCAGATACTCACATACGAAGAGGTCTCGCATGGCAACCCACATACAGCAGCTAATTACGCGCTAAACGAAACTTTAGGATTTAGCTCTTTATGCTGCTTTGTTGTTGGATATATTTGGCTAATTATCGCTGTGACAAATTTATAAACCTGACTGCTATAACGTTCATTCAGTCTCTAAGAACGGCTCCACCTTCATCGCCCCATTCTTCTGCTTCAGCAGCACCTCGACGCGGCCCTCGGCCGCCTCCAGCTCCTGCTTGCACGCCTCCGAGAGCTTCACGCCCTCTTCAAACAGCTTGATCGACTCCTCGAGCGGCAGATCGCCCTTCTCCAGCTTGCCGACGATGTCCTCCAGCCCCTTCAACTTCTCCTCAAACTTCGCCATCGTAACCCCCTGTTACAAAACCACTTCTAAGACTTCCGCCGCAGCCGTGTACTTGCCGAACGGCGCCGAGACCTGCACGCCCTGCACCATGCCGCGGCTCTCGGCCACCATCTCCTGCGCGATCTTGATCCCCACCTCGCGCGCAGCCTCCGGCGTCGCCGCCGCGCCCATCCGCGTGAAGATCTCATCCGGCACACTCACCCGCAGATCGTTCTTCATGAACTCGGCGTTGCGCAGGCTGGTGAGCGGCCAGATGCCCGCGATCACCGGTACGCGGAACTGTTCGATACGCTTCAGGAAGTACTCCAGCACCCGCAGGTCAAAGACCGGCTGGGTGATCGCATACTCGCCCCCGGCTTCTATCTTGGATGCAAAGCGGCGGATCTCGTACTCCACATCCGGCACACCGGGGTTCGCGGCCACGCCGATAGTGAATCCCGTGCTCGCGCCCGTCGGATTCCCGCCGATGTCTAAACCGTGATTCAGATTGCGCACCACATTCACCAGTCCGATCGCGTCCACATCGAAGACCGCCGTCGCATCCGGATAATTCCCCAGCTTCGGCGGATCGCCGGTGAGGCACAGGATATTCTTCAGTCCGATCGACGATGCGCCAAGCAGATCGCTCTGAATGCTGAGCAGGTTACGGTCGCGGCAGGTGTAGTGCAGCACCGTCTCGATGCCCACGCCCTGCTGGATCTGAATGCAGAGGCTCTGCGCACTCATGCGTGCGGAGGCCCGCGGTGAATCCGGCACGTTGATCGCATCCACGCCGAGCTTGTAGAGCATCGCCGCGCCGGCGATCTCCTTCGACGTGTCGATTCCCTTCGGCGAAACGATCTCCACCAGCGTCACGAACTCGTTGCGCGCTATCTTCGCACCCAGCTTGGAACGCTCGGCCAGCGGTGCCTGCTCCACTCCCTCTGATTCCACCAGCACCTTCGCCGTCAGTGTTCCAGCGCTTTCCGTACCCTTCGCCATCGAATCAATCGCCCGCAGCGCGGACTTCATGGCGCGGGTATGCGAAGGCGTGGTGCCGCAGCAGCCGCCGATCAGTGTCGCGCCTGCCTTGATGAACTTGCGCGCGAAGCTCGCCATGTACTCCGGCGTGCACATGTAGATGTTGCGGCCTTCCACTGTCCGCGGAAGTCCCGCGTTCGGCATCGCCATCAGCGGCAGCTTCGTCACCGCGCGCATGCGTTCGATCACAGTGAGCACCGTCGCCGGGCCCGCGCTGCAGTTGCACCCGATGCCGTCCGGCCCGATGGCCGCGAGCTTCTCGACGGCGAGTTCGCAGGCTGTCCCGTCCAGGCAGTTGCCATCGTCGTCCACCGTGACCATCACGATCACCGGCAACTCCGGCGCCGCGCTGCGGGCTGCACGCAGAGCCGCCTCGGCCTCGGCGAGCGAGGTCATCGTTTCGAGCAGAATTAGATCCACGCCGCGGAATGCCTTGCCGTCCTTGTCCTTGCCGCCGGCGGCCAATGCATGGATCTGCGCACCGAACGCCGCCTCGGCCTCCTCCGGAGAGATCTTGCCCAGCGGAGCGATCTGCACGCCCAGCGGACCCACCGCGCCGGCGACGAAGGCGTCCACCGCCTGCTTCTCGCGGATGTGCTCCACGCACTGCCGCGCCAGCCGCACGCCGGCCAGGTTGATGGCCTCCACTTTGTCCTGCAGGCCATACCGCTGCAGGCGGAAATAGTTCGCGCCAAAGGTGTTGGTCTCGATGATCTCCGCGCCCGCCTGCAGATACTCCTCGTGAATGCCGCGCACCAGCTCCGGCTGCGAGAGGTTCAGTTCGTCGTAGCAACGATTGATGAAGACACCGCGGGCGTAGAGCATGGTGCCCATCGCGCCGTCGCAGAGCACGCTGCCGCGTTCCAGAAGCTGTTGGATACTTGATGCCATCGTAAAAGCCTACCCCATTTTGCCTTGGCCGCGCCGTCCGCGGTAAGAGTATCTAGATGCCCGGCACGGGCAAAAGGAGCGCCCTGCTTTGCTATACTTGAGTGGTAAACCAATTGAATGCTCGCATTGCCGGGGTTGGAGTTTTCTACGTTGAAGAATCAAGGCCTTTTTGCACGCGCAGCCTGCGGAGCGCTTCTCGCGGCAGCCACCCTGGCTTTCACCGGCTGCGGTCAGAACCTGTACCCATTCCCGCAATACAACTTCGCCGGGCGTCCCATTCCGCCCAGCCAGCTGGCGAATCGCGTGATGGTGGCCATCGATAATCCGGGAGCCCTCACAGCCGGTCAGCTGGAGATCCTCGACGCCAACCGCGACATCCGCAACAACGTGCAGAACACGGTCTACGGCTTCTTCATCACCGGTTACTCCGGCCGCCTGCCCACCACCATCGCCAGCTTTCCGGAACAGCTCTACGGCGACGTCTACGGTTCGGGCGACGGTAGCTTCGCCAAGGTCAACTACGGCACGGAGGCGGTCAACGGCAGCATCTCAGGCCTTCCGCCCACATCGGACAGCATCGCCACCATCGCCTCGGGCGCTCAGGTCTACGCCGCCAGCAGCGCATCCAGCGCAGTTGCCGTTATCGATAACCAGCTGGGACGCGACTTCTACCTCAATCTGCCCGGCGCGCAGCACATCGTCACCAACACCGGCGGCACGGTCGTTCTGGTCACCACGCGCAACACCAACAATCTCTATCGCATCGTGAAGCTGAACAATAACGTTCTGCCGCCTCCCAACACCTACGCCGACTGCGAGCCGCTCACCCTGCCGGTCTACTGCGTCGTTCCCGTACAAGGCACCTATGACCGCCCCATCGGCGTGGTCTTCTCGCTCGATGGCAGCACCGCCTACGTTCTGAACTGCGGCCCTGAGTGCGGCGGCACAACCGCCAGCGTCACCACGCTGAGCACCGGCTCTCTGACCGTGAGCACCATCCCCACCGTAGGCGCGGCCTCACCGCAGGTCGCCAATCTGCCCGTGCCCGGCGGCGTTACCGTGGGCCTTACCGACGGCGTGAATCTCTATGTCGCCGGACAGGAGCTTCTGACCAGCGGGAATACTGCGTCCGGCCCGCTTGCGCCGCTTGCCGGTGCTGTCGGCCACTTCACCGGCGTATTCAGCATCCTCTCGCTTAGCGGCGCCACGCCCGCGCTGACCTCGCCGGTCTACTCCATCCCGGACGGCACGCACAGCAGCCTGCTCTTCGCCGACGACAACACGCTCTGGATCGGCTCCACGCTCTGCCAGAACGGCGCGCGCGGATTTCTCGCCACGAGCCAGACGGCCGGCACCGTCAACACCAACTGCCTCGCCGCCTACACGCTGGGCAGCGGCGTGACGCCCACCATCGTGCCCGCCGTCTCGCCCACGAACCCGGTCCCGTATCCGAATCAGAATAACGATCAGTACTACTACGGCGATCTGACCGGTATCTGCTGGGTGCAGAACCTGCACAAGGTCTATACCGCCTACGGCGGCCAGATCCATGCCTTCTACACCAACAACCTGACGGAGATTAACAACTCCCAGATCACCATTCAAGGTACGGCCGAGAACGTCGTCTACATGGACGCGCTGACCAACGCAGCGAACTGACATCTTGTTGCGAATTTCGGTGGAGTCGATCTAAGACTTTCCACGGATTGAAATCAAGGCACGGATTTTCACAGATAGAACCTTTACCTTTTCACTGTCTTTAAATCCGTGTCGTCTTTCAATAAGACGTGGTGAGTTTTCCTTAGCGGTGAGTTACTTCGGCCTCTTCGCCAGCCTTCTTAGCGTCGCCATCTCGCGCATCTGTTCCTTGATCGGCCGCGCCGGAGTGCCGGCAAAGAGCTGTCCCGGCCCCTCCACTGTCGCACCCACATAGACGCCCGCCTGCCCGCCAAGAATCGCGCCCGGCCCGATCTTCACCTGGTTGGACAGACCTACCTGCCCGGCAAGGATCGCGCCGTCGCCGACCACGGTCGAGCCCGATATTCCCACCTGAGCCGAGATAGCCACATTCTTCCCGATGATCACGTTGTGCCCGATCTGCACCAGGTTGTCGATCTTCGTTCCCCGCCCGATGCGGGTCTCCTCCAGCGCACCGCGGTCGATGGTGGTGTTCGCGCCGATCTCCACGTTGTCCTCGATCACCAGCCTGCCCTGCTGCGGGAACTGGATATACTCGCCGGTCTTCGGATCGGCCACGTAGCCGAAGCCGGTAGAGCCCAGCACCGCGCCCGCCTGCACGATGCAGTTGTCGCCGATCGTGACGCCGGGAAAGATGACGACGTTGGGAAATATCTGGCAGTTGCGGCCGACCTTCACGCGCGGCCCAATGGCAACGCCCGGTCCGATGCTGGTTCCCTCGCCGATACTCTTCGGATCATCGACGACTGCACTCGGGTGAATTCCTGCACGCGCGCGTTGCGGTGATATCTTTGACGCCGCCAGCGCAAAGGCGAACTTCGGGTCCTTGACGCGCAGAACGGCTACTCCCGGCGCGGCCGGCGTCTCCAGCGGAGCGATCACCGCGCCCGCCTTCGAGGCCACAGCCCGCACAGCCGTCCCCGCATCCATCGCGAAGACCAGGTCGTGCTCCGTCGCCGCGGCGATCGCCGCAACACCGGTCAGTTCGCGCGCGGCGAACTTCTCCTCCACCTCGGCACCGATCACTTCGCTAATCTCTTTCAGCTTCATCCCACACTCCCAGAAATCGATACAGCCTAATACAGCGGCGGCTCACCCGCTGGCCGCGTCTTCCAGCGGCGATGCACCCAGAGCCACTGCTCGGGATACCGCCGCACATAGCCTTCGATCGCCTGCGTGAAGAGCGCGGTGTTCGCCACAATGTCCGCCTCGGCGTCTTCCGTTCGTACCAGTTCGATCTCTTCCCCAAAGTTGAGAATATACTTCCGCCGCGCTGTATCCCACATCAGACATCCCGGCAGCACCACTGCGTTGGTCTTCAGCGCCACGCGCGCCAGTCCCGATGCCGTGCACGCCGGTATGCCGAAGAATGGCACAAAAACGCCCTGCGGCGGCGTCATGTTCGTGTCCATCAGAATACCCACCGTCGAGCCTGACCTCATCGCACCCAGCAGGGCGCGGGCAAAGTCGTCCTTGTGCATCACGAAGTTATCGTGCAGGCAGCGGATGCGGTTCACCAGCCTGTCCACCATCGGATTATCCAGCCGCCGGATGACCATGCCCATGGGATGACCCGCGAGCGAGTGATAGAAGCTCGAGAGCTCCCATGCGCCCAGATGTCCGGTCACCACCAGCACACCGCTCTTCCGTTCCGTCGCCTTCTTCTTCGCGGCCAGGTACCGCTCCAGGCCGTCATACTCGATGAACCTTGCGGCGGACTTCGGCGTGTACTTCGACATCTGGCAGAACTCAGCCAGCTGCCAGCCCAGCGTGCGATAGAGCCGCCGCAGAATCTGCTCACGTTCACTTTTGTTCTTTTCGGGAAAGCCGAGTTCCAGATTTCGCATGCCCACGCGCCTCAGTCGCGGCAGCAGGATCCAGGCCAGCCAGGCCACTCCCTCGCCCATGCGCCGGGCCAGCGACCGCGGCGGCAGCCGCAGCAGATGAATCAGGAGCCAGACCAGGCTAAACTCGATCCCCATGCGAATACGGGTATGTTGCGTTGCAGGCATTCGACCGTGTCACCCCGGTAAGCTGCAACCAGTGTAGTTTGATCCGGCCTTAAAGACGAAGAGGCATCCGGCAGGGTCATACGATCCCGCCGGATGCCTCGCGCCTTCAACGAGCGAGCTACTCCTGTGCAGCCTTGGAAGTTACAAAGTACCTTGCCACCGTGTGTACGAACGGCCGGCCCGCCTCTGGGGTTACTACATTTCCGCTCAAAATGGTCTGGAACGGGATGTCCGCGCCGTAGAAGGTGCGGGTGTCATCCTGGTTCTGCGAGAGCGTGGTGCCGTCTAGGTCGATGCCGGCAAAGAGCCCGCGGCTGCGCGACCACGTCAGGAATTCGGCATTCAGCTTCCAGTCGGTCCCGGCCTGCGCATTGCGGCCCACCGGACCGGCAGAGGCAGCCGCATCAGCGCCGAGCTTGAACTTGTTCTTCAGCATGTCCTGCAGACCGTGATCATTCATAGCGACGAGAACGAGGTCCGTGGATTGTCCTCCGATCTGCCAGCCGAAGCTGCCGCCCGTCAACTGAACAAACACCGGCGCGCTCCAGCCGTGGCCTGTACGGCATGTCGCCGCACCCTGACCGTATTGTGCGCCAATGACAAACGCGCCCTTCTTGTACTTGGGAATCACCACAACGCAATACGCCCCAGCTAGAATGCTCTCCGGAATGCTCTTGTCCGGTGCGCCGCCGATAATTTCAGCGAGTGTGTTGGAGGCGTTGCTCAGACGCTCTGCCAGCGCGGCAGGGTCCGTATCCGCATATGCCAAAGTGCTCGAGAGAGCCAGTGCCAGCATGCCGGTGATCGCTGCAAATTTCTTCATTGTCGTTCCACCTGTCTAAAACTGATTTTGTGACCGGCAGAGTTATGCCTGCCCACCTTGTTCTGATGGAGGTAGAGTACCGCGAGTTGTACCGGAATTATGACGTGTATTTAGAGGAGGTTCCCAGGTAGGTGCGGAGACTGAGATCAGGGCTCTTGTTGGGAAAAGCCCCCTTCAGGAGCAAAAAAATGGGGGCTGCCGACGGTCACCCGTCTCAGCCCCACTTCTCCCAGGTCTGTGATACATGGTTACTTTCGCTCAACTAATCGTGTCACGCAACGGTACTAAAGGATGATAGAACAGGTTACCACGATTACCGCCTGGTTAACTTACCCCGCCTGGCCCACCAGATTCTGCCCAATCGCCTGCATAATCAGTGCCGTCCGGTTCTTTACACCCATCTTCTTCAGCAGCCGCGCCACGTGCGACTTCACGGTGCGCTCCTCGATCCGCAGTGCCACGGCGATCTCGCGGTTTGACTGCCCGGTATGGAGCAGCTCCAGCACCTGCAACTCGCGCTCGGTGAACTGCTCTGCCCCGGCAAGCGCCGCGACGGAATGGGCCGCAACGCTCACGGAAGCCGCTGCCTTTCCCCCATGCAGCGGCCTCCACGTCTCGCCTTCATAGACTAGCGCGATGGCCTCCTCTATCTCTGCCTGCGAGGCCGTGGCCGTCAGATAGCCGTGCGCGCCCACGCGCAGAACGCGTTCCACGAACTCCGGCTCTTCACGAGTGGCCATCACGATCAGACGCATCTCCGGGCGCGCGGCGCGAATGTCGCGGATGGCGTCAAAAACCTGGCTGGCATTCTGCGCTGCGACCACCATGATATCCACGTCCAGCTTGTTCAACGGGTCGGCATCACCCACCGGAACAATGGCGATGACGATGTGGTCCTGGAAGAGCGCCTGGAAGCCCAGCCTGCGCAGCGGATCGCCTGCAACCACGCCTACACGCAGCCGCACGTCACGCGAACCCGGAGTTTTAGCCTGCTTCGCCATGGACATCGTTCTCCAGCAAACAAAAACCTTCCACGGATTTTTAAAAGCGGCACGGATCAAATACTGAATATCATAGATCCGTGTTAATCCGAGCGCTTCGCACCTATCCGTGGTGAGTTTTCGCTTCCCGCTTGCGATGCACTACAGCTTAGGGAGTACGATCCCGACCTGATTCTGGTACTTGCCCTTGCGGTCGGCGTAGCTGACCTCGCAGACCTCATCGGACTGGAAGAAGAGTATCTGGCAAAGTCCCTCATTCGCGTAGACCTTCGCCGGCAGCGGCGTGGTATTCGATATCTCCAGAGTTACGTAGCCCTCCCACTCCGGCTCGAATGGTGTCACGTTCACGATGATGCCGCAGCGCGCATAAGTGGACTTGCCGACGCAGATGGTGAGCACGTCGCGCGGGATCTTGAAGTACTCCACCGACCGCGCCAGCGCGAAGGAGTTCGGCGGCACGATGACGCTCGCCCCCTGCACGGAGACAAAGCTGCGCTCATCGAAATTCTTGGGGTCGATGATCGCGCTGTTCACGTTGGTGAAGATCTTGAACTCGTCCGAGACGCGAAGGTCGTACCCGTACGAAGAGAGGCCGTAGGAGATGCAGCCCTCCTTGACCTGTTTTTCGCTGAAGGGTGAGATCATGCCGTGCTTCGTGGCCTGCTCGCGGATCCATTTATCGCTCTTGATTGCCATGCTTCTCCTCGCGGGGCTCTCCCGCACGCCGGCTGTGCCGTCTGCCACCCGATTTAAGGGTTGATTCCAAAGTAGCAGGTGACCACTTCGACAATGTTGTTGCTGTACTCAATAATGCTGCAGTTAAGGTGCAATCTTATAATGACAAATGATGCATTGACAATCGGCAACTGACTTCATACCATCAGTTAGCGGTGATTTGTGCGTTCGAAGCACGATCTCCTGAGAGAAGGCGCCTTTTGATTAAGCAGGACCTTATCCAGCGCGTAGTGGAACGTACGGGACTGCCACGGACAAAAGCGGAGGCTGCCGTAGACACCATCTTCGATAGTATGAAGAAGGCGCTCTCCAGCGGTGAACGCATTGAACTCCGCGGCTTCGGCGTATTCAACGTGCGTCCCCGCAAGACCGGTATCGGACGCAATCCGCGCACTGGAGCCGAGGTCAGCATCGCGCCCGGCAAAGCTGTTCGCTTCAAGCCGGGCAAAGAGCTTCACCTGCTCGATTAATTTTTTGCGCATAGCACATGCTGTACCTGCAAGATTGCGTTCTGTTCGAGATTGAAGGGCTACTCCCGCCATGAGCACTTATGGATTAGTTGACGTTGCTCCTGCTCTGGACACCATGCAGGCCGTCCAGCCAGTACCCTACTGGCGGAGTTCGCCGCGTCGTCTCGTCTTGCAGTTCAGCCTCGCCGTGCTCACATTCTTTTCGACCACCGTCATCGGCATGCGCTACATGTACAACTTCCACATGGGCCTGCCGCCGCTGGTCACGGATGCCGACATCTTCCCGTACAAGTGGATCTTCCAGAACCTGAGCCATTTTACCGATGGTCTGCCGTTCTCGATCACGCTGCTCGGCATCCTGCTCTGCCATGAGTTCGGACACTTCATCTTCTGTCAGCGCCACAAGGTCAAGGCGACGCTGCCCTATCTTCTGCCGGCACCCACGCTGAGCGGAACCGCGGGAGCCGTCATCCGTCTGCGTTCGCGCATCAAGTCGCGCAAGGCGCTACGGCAGATCGGTGCCTACGGCCCCATCTTCGGCTTCCTCTTCGCTCTGCCGTGCATCGTCTGCGGTATCTGGCTCTCGATTCCCATCGGCCCGAACACGGCCGGCGAGATGGACCACTTCCGCGTGAACTCGCCGCTGATCATGATCGCTCTGCGCTACGTCGTGCACATCTTCAAGCCGGATACGCCGGAGTTGCTGCAGATGGTGCCGCACCCCGTCCTGGTTGCGTCCTGGGTCGGCGTCTTCATCACCTCGCTGAATCTTCTTCCCGCGGGCCAGCTCGATGGCGGGCATGTCGTCTACTCCGTCTCGCCCAAGCTGCATAAGACCTGCACGAACATAACGATCCTGCTGGCCATCGTCGCGGGCGCCGGACTCTGGATCGGCTGGCTGCTCTGGGCCGTACTGCTGATGCTGCCCGGCATGAAACATCCGCAGGTAAAGCCGACCGAAGAGGATCTGGCGAACCCGAAGATCGGTCTCGTCTTCGTCTGCGGCGCGCTCTTTTTGATGACCATCATGCTTCAGCCCTTCAACGGCACCAGCCTGATCGAGCTCTTCCACAAGCTCCACTACTAGTGCTGCGCGCACGGCGGATCGCTTCGCGTGGCCTGCGCGATGCACAGGAATTAACATAAGAACACTGATCATTTGTCGTTCCGAAGCGAAGCGCGCGGAATCTGCTTTTGCATTTGTCAGTGCCCACAGCGTCACATCAGCTGCACCGCATCCACATCCACGATCACATTCCTGCGCGGGATGCCGCTCGCGTCGGCATGTGCCAATAGTGCACGCAGTGCTTTCTGGATAGACGACCGCTGCGGCGCCTTCAGCACAAAATGATACCGGTAGACGCGCTTGAGCCGCGATATCGGCGCGGCCGCCGGCCCCAGCACGCGTACGCCTTCCAGCGGAGTCTTCTGGAACCACCGCCCCAGCGCGGCCGACCATCCCGTCGCCTCCTCCAGCTTCGTGGACTGAATAATTACATTGGCCAGCACGCCATACGGCGGATAGTGCATCCATTTGCGATAGTGCATCTCCTTGGCGGCGAAGCCGGTGTAGTCATGCCTGGCGGCGAACTCGGTCGCATAGTGGTCGGGATGATAGGTCTGGACAACAACTTTGCCGGGTAGTTCTCCCCGGCCAGCCCTTCCCGATACCTGCGTCAGCAACTGAAAGACGCGTTCAGCCGCGCGAAAGTCCGGTAGATTGAGCGCGAAGTCCGCTCCGACGACGCCGACCAGCGTGACGCCGTGAATGTCATGCCCCTTGGCTATCATCTGCGTGCCGACCAATAAATTAATCTCCCCCGAGTGCAGCCGCGTGAGCAGCCGCTCCATGTCGCCGCGCCCGCGCACGGTGTCGCGGTCCATGCGGCCGATGCGCGCGTTAGGAAAGATCTCCTGCAGCCGCTCCTCGCCCTGCTGCGAGCCTGCGCCGAGGTAGTAGAGATGCTCGCTCTCGCACTTCGGGCACGTCTTCGGCACGTTGCGCCGGAAGCCGCAGTAGTGGCACTCCAGCCGCTGGCCGGGCTGCGCATGCAGGTCCGAACCCGCAACGGGCTTGTGATAGGTGAGCGAGATAGCGCAGTTCTCGCACTCCAGCTTCTCACCGCAGGCGCGGCACATCACCACAAACGAGTACCCCCTGCGGTTGAGCAGGATGATCGCCTGTTCGCCGCGATCAAGCGTGGCCTGCGTCTCTTCGATCAGTTTGCGCGAGAAGATGTTCTCCGCGCCCGTCTCCTGAAACTCGCGGCGCATGTCGATCAGCTCGACGGCGGGCAGTGGACGCGCCATCACGCGGTCGAGGATCTCGATGCGCGCATATTTTCCCTTCTCTGCATTTGACCATGACTCCAGCGATGGCGTGGCTGAACCCAGCACCACCGTCGCGTCGTTCAGCTTCGCCCGCATCACGGCGGTGTCGCGGCCGTGATAGCGCGGCGTCTCCTCCTGCTTGTAGCTTCCATCGTGCTCCTCATCGACGATGATGAGGCCGAGGTTCACCGCCGGAGCGAAGACGGCCGAGCGCGTACCCACGACGATGCGGGCCTCGCCGCGG
>DATMLK010000070.1:0-10965 GCA_035570215.1 Acidobacteriaceae bacterium | reverse complement strand
CTGAGTGATCCCGCAGCTGAGGAAGCCGGATTGCACAGTGCATTCTGGGATATTCTGAGGGTCTCCGTGACACGTTCAGCCAGCCCGCCCGCAGAGAACACCCAGACGCCCGTAATGCGCCAGTACACCGCGGCCAAGCAGGCGCATCCCAACGCCCTGCTCTTCTTCCGCCTCGGCGACTTCTACGAGCTCTTCTTTGACGACGCCGTGCTCGTCTCCCGCGAACTCCAGCTCACGCTCACCGCCCGCGACAAGGAGAAGTCCATCCCCATGTGCGGCGTCCCGCACCACGCCGCGGAGATCTACCTGCAGCGGCTGCTGCGCAAGGGCTATCGCATCGCGCTCTGCGAGCAGATGGAGGACCCCAAGACGACGAAGACCATCGTCCGCCGCGAGGTCACGCGCGTGCTCACCCCCGGCACCGCGTTGGATTCGTCCCTCGAAGGCGAGCAGAACAACTTCCTCGCCGCCGTTACGCCTTTGCAGAACGGAGCGATCGGTCTCGCCGTGCTCGACCTCTCCACTGGCGACTTCCGGGCCACTGAGTTCTCCGGCTCTGGCGCAGGCGCTCTGTGTCTTGAAGAGCTGCGCCGCATCCAGCCAACCGAGCTTCTTCTGCCCGATACACAGCCGCTGCTGCAGGCGCAGCCTATGCTCGATGGCGAGAGCGAAGGCCTCGATGAGTTTGCGCGCACAAAGACGGCGCTCGAAGACTGGGCCTTCGCGCCCGACTACGCCATTCCCCTGCTCACGGCGCAGATGAAGGTCCACTCGCTCGACGGCTTCGGCCTCGCCAACCATCCGGCCGCCGCCTGCGCCGCCGGCGCTCTGCTGCACTACGTCCGCGCCACGCAGAAGAACGGAAGCGACGAAGGCGCGCTCGGCCACATACAAGGCCTGCGCTACTACGAGCAATCCACCTCCCTCGAGCTTGACGCTGTCAGCGTGCGCAACCTCGAACTCATCGAGCCCATCTTCTCCGGAGAATCGCAGAAGACCACGCTCTTCCACACGCTCGACGCCTGCCTGACGCCGATGGGCAAGCGCATGCTGCGCGCCAACATTCTGCGTCCGCTGCTCGATGCCGCCACCATCAACGCCCGCCTCGATGCCGTCGCCGAGCTCACCGCCTCCATCCAGCAGCGCGAGGCGATGCGCCGTGCCCTCGATGGCGTGCTCGATCTCGAACGCCTGCTTGCCCGCGTCGCATTGGACTCCGCCGGCCCCCGCGACATCCTCTCGCTCGGCCTGACGCTGGATCGCCTGCCCGCCATCGTCGCCGCCGCACAAGCCTTGCGATCAGCCCAGTGGCAGCAGCTCGCCGCGAACTGCGATCCGCTCGTCGACCTCAGCGCCGGCGTCCGCGACACGCTCTCCGACGATCCGCCGCTGCATCTCGCCGACGGCGGCGCCATCCGCGCCGGGGTCGATGCCAAGCTCGACGAGCTCCGCACCCTCTCGCACTCGGGCCGCGAGTCCATTGCGGCCATCGAAGCTCGTGAGCGCACCCGCACCGGCATCGGCTCGCTCAAGGTCCGCTTCAACAACATCTTCGGTTACTACATCGAGATCACGAAGTCGAACCTTGCCGGCGTACCTGCCGACTACGAGCGCAAGCAGACGCTGGTCAACGCCGAGCGCTTCACCACGCCCGAGTTGAAGGACTACGAGACCAAGATCCTCACCGCGCAGGAGCGGTCTATCGAGATCGAACGCCGCATCTTCAGCGAGCTGCGACGAGATCTCATCGCCGCTGCCGCTCGCATCCGCGAATCCGCACGCCGCGTCGCCGAGATGGACATGCTCTCCACCTTCGCGCATCTTGCCGCCGAGAGAAACTATACGCGTCCGGTAGTCGACGACTCTCCTTTGCTGGAGTTCGTCAACGCGCGCCATCCCGTCGTCGAGCTTCGTCTGCAGCAGAACGGCGGCCGCTTCGTGCCGAATAACCTGCATCTGGACGCCGACGTAACAAACACAACCGCGCCCGCCATCCTTCTGCTCACCGGCCCGAACATGGGCGGCAAGTCGACCTACCTGCGGCAGGCCGCGCTGCTCGTCATTATGGCGCAGATCGGCTGCTTCGTTCCGGCGGACAAAATGCACTGCGGCCTCGTCGACCGCATCTACACCCGCATCGGTGCCAGCGATAACGTCGCCCGCGGCCGCTCTACTTTCATGGTCGAGATGACTGAGACCGCAGCCATCCTGAACTCAGCCACGCGCAGGTCTTTGGTCTTGCTGGACGAGATGGGCCGCGGCACCGCGACCTACGACGGTCTCTCGCTCGCCTGGGCCACGGTGGAACATCTTCACAACGTTATCGGCGCGCGCACGCTCTTCGCCACGCACTATCACGAGCTCACCCTGCTCGGCGACCAGCTGCCGCATCTGCGCAACCTCCGCGTTACCGTGAAGGAGACCGCCAACGGCATCGTCTTTCTGCATACGGTGGAGGCTGGCGCCGCAAGCAAGAGCTATGGCATCGAGGTTGCGCGGCTCGCCGGGCTTCCACAGACGGTCATCGCCCGCGCGCGCCAGGTGCTTCGGCTGCACGAACGCGCGGAGACACAGTCCGTGCGCGAGGCCACCGCGCCCATTGAGACCAAGCTGCAGATGACCATCTTCACTCCGCTCTCGCAGCGCATCGTCGATCGCCTGCAAGCCGCCGACGTGAACGCGCTTACGCCGCTGCAGGCGCTGAACCTGCTGGAAGAGCTGCGCCGTGAGATCCAGAAGGGCGGCGGTGAATGAAGTCACAGAGCATGGTTGTGGCCGGTGTCATGAGCGGTACCTCCGCCGACGGCGTCGACGTCGCACTCACCCGCATCGCACCGCGCCGTAACAATACGCCATCCATCGAACTGCTCGCGCACGAGCACTTCAGCTACCCACCTGCGCTGCGCCGCGCTGTGCTTAGCGCCATGAACGCCCACAGCATCTCCGCTGCAGAACTAGCCCGTCTCAACTGGCGGCTCGGCGAGGTCTACGCTGAGGCCGTCGTCCAAACCATCTCCAAGACCATCGCAAAGCACAAGGTGAAGGTCGACCTCATCGGCTGCCACGGCCAGACCATCTACCACCAGGGCAAGCAGGAAAAGTATCTCGGCAGGCCGCTGCGCTGCACATGGCAGCTCGGCGAACCTGCACTCATCGCCGAACGAAATCGCACTCCCGTCGTCTCCAACTTCCGGGCTATAGATATGGCGGTGGGCGGCCAGGGCGCGCCGCTCGTCCCCATGCTCGATTATGTCCTCTTCCGCGACACCAAGCGCAACCGCATCCTGCAGAATCTCGGAGGCATCGGCAACCTCACCGTACTTCCCGCCGGCGCAACCGCGGAAGAAGTCTTCGCCTTCGATACCGGCCCCGCCAACATGGTCATCGACGCCTGCATGCAGCGCCTCTACGGCAGGCCCTACGACCGCAACGGCGCCGTCGCCGCGAACGGTTGGATCATTCGCTCCGTCGTCACGCAGCTGCTGCGCGATCCCTACTTCACCGCGAAGCCGCCGAAGTCCGCCGGCCGCGAGCAGTTCGGCGAAGCGTATGTCGCCCGCTTCCTCAAACTCTGCAAAGCGCACAAGGCACAGCCCGGAGACATTATCGCCACCGCCACCGCGCTCACCGCATGGTCGATCTCCGCAACCTGCAAACGTTTCGTGCTGCCGAAGCTCGCGAACAGGCCCACGGACTTCATCGTCTCCGGCGGCGGCACACGCAACACAACCCTGATGACGATGCTTGAGCTCTCGCTTGGTTTCACCGTGCTTCGCTCCGACGACCTCGGCCTGCCCTCGCAGGCCAAAGAGGCCGCAGCCTTCGCCCTGCTCGCGTGGCTCACATGGCACGGCCTGCCCGGTAACATCCCCTCCGCCACCGGCGCAAAGCGTACCGTGATTCTGGGAAGCATTACCTATGCGTAAGACAAATCTTTTTTTTGTCATTCCGCAGCGTAGCGGAGGAATCTGCTTTTCACTGCTACTCGCATTTATGCTCTCGCTTGCGGGCTGCCATCAGTCGCCAGATAAAGGCACCGCCGTGATGCTCATCGAGAGCAGTCCCAATGATCTCGATCTCCGCATCGGCACCGACGCGCAGTCCGAGCACATCGGCGCGCTCATCTTCGATTCGCTTGTCCACAAAGACCAGAACTTCGATCTGCAGCCCTGGCTCGCCGAGAGCTGGCAGCAGAACGATCCCGTCACCTGGACCTTCCATATCCGTCACGGCGTCCGCTTCCACAACGGCCAGCCGCTCACTGCGGCAGACATCGTCTGGACCTTAAACTCCATGCGCGACGGCACGTTGCTTACACCGCGGGCGGGACTCTTCGCGTCCATCGATCATGTGGAGGCGACGGACGGCTACACCGTCGTCATCCACCTCAAGCATCCGGATTCCGCTCTACTCTTCAACCTCAGCGACGGCAGCATCGGCATCGTCCCCCACGGCAGCGGAGACATGGGCCAGCATCCCATCGGCACTGGCCCCTTCCGTTTCGTCAGCCAGACACCGGATAAAGAGATCGTGCTCGAACGCAATCCGGACTGGTGGCAGACGCCGCCCGCCATCCAGACCCTGCGCTTCAACGTTGTGCCCGATACCATCACCCGCGCGCTTGAGCTCCAGCGAGGGTCCGCCGATGCCGCGCTCAACGCGCTCACCGCTGACATGGTGGAGTCGCTGCGGCATGATCCGAATCTCGTCATCGAAAGCAGCCCCGGAGCCGAGCTCAGCTACATCAACTTCAACACCGCAGACCCAGTGCTGAAAAATATCAGCGTTCGCCAGGCCATCAACTGCGCCATCGACCGTCCGCTCATCATCCGCACGCTCTGGCGCGGGCAGGCGCGTATCGCCAACAGCATTCTGCCGCAGAGCGAGTGGGCCTACTACGACGCAAGCAGCAGCGCGGCCTGCTCCCGCTTCGATCCCGAACACGCAAAGCAGTTGCTCGATGCCGCCGGCTTCCCTGCCGCAGCCAACGGCATACGCCTGCGGCTCACGATGAAGACCTCGACCGACGAAAGCTCGCGGCTCTTTGCAGCTATTGCCCAGCAGCAGCTGCGTGCGGTCGGCATTCAGCTCGACCTGCGCTCCAGCGAGTTCGCCAGTTTCTATTCGGACGTGACCCATGGTGCCTTCCAGATGTATCCGCTGCGCTGGGTCGGCGGCAACGAAGACCCGGACATCTTCCGGCTCGTCTTTGCGTCCTCCAGCGCGCCGCCGCACGGCTACAACCGCGGACGCTACAGCAATCCACTCGTCGACTCGCTCATCGCCACCGCCAACGCCAGTACCGATCAGGCCGCCCGCAAAGCCGCCTACGTGCAGATCCAGCAGCAGCTCGCGACGGATATGCCTTCGATCAATCTCTGGTATCTGGATACGGTGCTGGTGCATTCGCATCGGCTCACCAACGTGCAGCCGTCGCCCTCGGCGGATTATTTTTTCCTGGTGAATGCAAGGCTGCAATGAGCGTTGATAGGTAGGTCGATATGCTTGTGGCGGGGATATGCTTTTGCTCCTAGGGTAGGTGTGGGCTTCAGTCCGCACATTCAGCGGCAAAAAAGAAAGGGGCTTTAGCCCCTGAGGTACCTTTCGAAGCGCAAGTTGGTTGCCCCCCACGGATTCGAACCGCGATAAGCAGAGTCAGAGTCTGCTGTCCTACCATTGAACGAGAGGGCAATGCGGGTGTGCGCGTTGCAGCAGCGCCGGAGAAAAATTCTCACGCGCCGCTCTTACTATCGTATGCATCCACCGCAACTGGGTCAAGGCAGCTAGCCCATCACGATCTCAGGATGCACCAACGTGCCTGCAATGCGCTTGCCGATCGCGAGCAGCTCGGTCTGGCTCGAAAAGATCTTCACCCGCTCCGACGCCGAGAACTCCGGCACATTCACCGCCATGCCGTTGCGGATGTTCCCCGCCGTCTCTGCATCCACCGTCACCGCCGGCATCTCCGGCAGCAGCGCGCGCAGATGCGGCATGTGCTGCTGCAACTCGCCCGCCGCCGAGAAGCGCTCCATCTCATCCATCGTGACAGCATCGTCGAGCGAAAAAACTCCCGCCTGCGTCCGCCGCAGGCTTGCCAGATGCGCGCCGCAACCGGCAAGCTCTCCCAGCTCGTGTGCGACCGACCGCACATAGCCGCCTGCCGAGACCCGCATCGCAAACTCGGCCACATCTCCTTTGAGTGAGAGCAGTTCGAAGTGGAGGATCTCGATCCGCACCGGCTTCACCGGTACCGGCTTACCCGTGCGCGCCAGCTTGTAAGCCGGCACGCCGTTGATCTTCTTCGCCGAGTATGCCGGCGGCGTCTGCTCGATCACTCCGGAGAATCGCCCCGCGAGCACGCGCAGTTCCTCCAGCGACTTTGTGAGCGGCCCCGGTTCACAGGCGGCTTCGCCGTCAGCATCGTAGGTGTCCGTGGCAAAGCCGAAGCGGATGGTGCCGGTGTAGCTTTTCTCCGCCTGACTGAAGAACTGCGCCAGCCGCGTGCTCTTGCCCAGCAGCAGCGGCAGCACGCCGGTCGCCATGGGATCAAGCGTACCGAGATGTCCGATGGACTTCTCTCCCGTCGCGCGCCGCACCACGCGCACCACATCATGCGAGGTCGTCCCCGCCGGCTTATCCAAGACTAGAAGTCCGTTCACAGCTTTGATTGTATGCGGTTGTATGCGAAAGCCTAGCGGTTACCGTTGCGCACCAGCGAGAGGAACTCGCTGCGCGTCCCCTGCTGCTCGAGGAATACGCCGGTCATCGCCGAGGTCACGGTGGTCGAGCTCTGCTTCTCCACGCCGCGCATCATCATGCACAGGTGCTGCGCCTCGATCACCACGCCCACGCCCTGCGGATGGATCGCGTCTTCGATCGCATCAGCCACCTCGCGCGTCAGCCGCTCCTGCACCTGCAGCCGCCGCGCAAAGATATCCACCAGCCGCGCCATCTTGCTCAGACCGATCACCTTGCCGTTCGGAATGTAGGCGATGTGCGCCTTGCCGAAGAACGGCAGTAGATGATGCTCGCACAGCGAATAGAACTCCACGTCGCGCACGATCACCATCTGGTCATAGTCCACGTCAAAGAGAGCGTCGCGCAGCACCTGCGCCGGATCCTGTGCGTATCCCCTGGTGAGAAAGCTCATCGCCTTCTCCATGCGCTCCGGCGTGCGCAGCAGACCGTCGCGCGTGGGGTCCTTGTCGTAGCGCTTCAGTATCTCGGCGTAGATCTCCTGTGTCGTGGCGTCGGCCAGCAGTCTCGGTGATTCATCCTTCTTTGCCATGGTGTCTCTCTCTACTAACCAGCGTATTCAAAAGAATTGTTATTGGTCTCTTCCACGCGCACTCGATCCAGCCTTGCGCCGCGGAAGCTTTTGAAGATGTTGTAGACCTCGATACATAGATTCTCTGTCGTCGGCACACGATGCTCAAAGTTTTCCAGCGTATTCAGATTCATGTGGTCGAAGGTTTGCAGGATATTTTTCCCGGCGAAGGCGTCCAGCTCGGCCAGGTCGCAGACCATGCCGGTCTTCGCGTCCACCTCGCCCGCCACAACCACCTCCACCGTGTAGTTGTGCCCGTGGCCGTGCGGATTATTGCACTTGCCGTAGACGTCGCGGTTGCGCGCCTCGTCATACACATCGGTATGCAGCCGGTGCGAGGCGGCAAAGTGATACCGTCTTCCTAAATAAGCCTTCATGCGCCACCCATGTAGTCGGCGAAGAGGTCCGGCATCTCGTAGACGCGTACGCGATGCAGCTTCGCTCCGGGGATCTTGCCCTCCAGCCGCTTCCACACCGCAATGGCGATGTTCTCCGTCGTCGGCACCGTCGTTTTGAACTCCGGCACCTCAAGGTTCAGGTGGCGATGGTCGTAGACGCTGACCACCTCACGATTCATGATCTCCTTCAGCGCCTTCAGGTCCACGACGAAGCCCGAGACCGGATCCACCTCGCCAGCCACCGTCACTTCGAGCGTGTAGTTGTGCCCGTGGCCGTTGCGGTTGGCGCACTTGCCGAAGGCGCGCACGTTCTCCTCGTCACTCCAGGCGTCGACCCGGTAGAAGTGTGCGGCGGAAAAATCAGCTTTGCGTGTCAGCAGGATCATGATGGCTTTTATGCGTTGTACTCGCGCCCCTTCCAGCTTACTCGTCTTCGCAGTTTGTGGTGCATCCAGCTGCGAACCAGCAGCGCGGCAAACAGCGGCAGCCCTGCGATCGACACCACGCAATCCAGCGCGGAGAAGTTCGACTTCGCCACCCGCCGGAAATAACGGAACAGTACCCAGGCCCACACCAGTATCAGCGCGTAACGCTGCATGGGAACCATCAGCATCACGTGGGGCAGCAGCCAGTAGATCAGTGGAATTCCAAGGATCAGCCCAAGATCAAGCAGGCGCATGAGTGCCAGAAGCATCGGCAAAGGAAAAAGAATGGAAAGGTTCTTCGTCCAGCCCTCTACCATCGCGCTCGGGCTGCGGTACATCCGCACCGCCACGGCGTCCGCTGCATAGCGGAAGCGGATCGCCATCCCCTTGCGCTTGAACCGCCGCGCCAGCGCAACATCTTCCAGCACCGTCTCTGCCACGGCTTTATGGCCGCCCACCTGAAAGTAGGCCTCGCGCTCCATCATCAGGAACTGTCCGTTCGCCGCCGCTACAGGCGACGCCGGATCGCTTACCTTCGCCGGCGGATACGCCACTGCCAGTTCAGAGAAGACCAGCGGCATCAGCGCCCGCTGCCAGAAACCCCGCACGATCTGCCGCGGCGAGTAGCTGAGCATCGCCGCATCATTCTTCTCCATCTCGCGCAGCGCACGCCGCAGCGAACCCGGCTCGTGGATCGTGTCCGCATCGGTAAAGAGCAGCACCCTGCCCCGTGTCTGCTCCGCCGCAAACCACACCGCGGCCGACTTCCCCGTCCACCCCTCCGCCAGCAGAGGAGCATCCAGCACCGTCACGCCGGTAAAGCTTTTGGCGATGGCACGCGTCCTATCCATCGACGCGTCGTTCACGCACAGTATCTCCCACTGCTCGCCCAGCGCAAAGCCCGGCTCCGACTGCGCGGTAAGCGAATTCAGGCAGTCGCCCAGGCACTCCTCCTCATTGCGCGCAGGCACAATTAGGCTCAGCAGAAGAGGTTCGCCGGTGGCAGCTGGAGTCACACTTCGTATTATAGAAAGCAGATGCGCTTCACCCCTAAAACAATGTGCCGCCCCATTCTGCTTGTCGCGGTTGTTATCGTCTTCGCGCTCCTGTCAGCCACCGGCTGCGACCGCAGCGCGAGGCCGCGGCAGCTCGGCACCGCCGCGCCCGTATTTACCGTCACCGACGGTGCCCAGACCGTGCGCCTTGCCGACTATCGCGGCCGCATCGTCATCCTCAACTTCTGGGCAACGTGGTGCGGCCCCTGCATCGAAGAGCTTCCCACCCTGGTCGCGCTCGCCAGCCAGCAGCCGCAGATCACCATCCTCGCCATCAGCACCGACGACGACGCGGACGCCTACGCCCGCTTCCTTAGCGCGCACCCCATGCCTGGCATCATCACCATCCGCGACGGTGCCCAGCAATCCAATGCGCTCTATGGCACCTACCGTTTCCCTGAGAGCTACGTGCTCGACCGCCAGGGCATCCTGCGCCGCAAGTTCATCGGCCCTCAGGTCTGGACCAGCCCCGAGCTGGCCGACTATCTTGGGAAGCTCTAATTGGAAAAGCTCAAACCCCTTTCAGCATTGTCATTCTGAGGAGCCGCAGGCGACGAAGAATCTCATCGTGCCCGAATCACTTCCGCTGCTAAAGCATGGTGAGATTCTTCGCTTCGCTCAGAATGACAAGGTCGAAAATTGATATCATCAGAGTATGACCACTGTTGACGTGCTCTACCGCTACGGCGTCGCGCCACCCGAATCCGCCATGATCGCGCTGAACGATCTGCGCGAGGTCTACGGCGTCCGCCGCATCGACTTCTCCGAAGCCGAGAAGACCGTGCGCATCGAGTACGATGCTACGCGCCTGAACGAGCCGGCCATCCGCGGCCTGCTCGCCCGCACCGGACTGAACATCATCGAAGCCGTCTCCACGCTCCCGCCGCAGCCCACGCCGGAGGAGATTGCCGAAGCAGCGGCCGCTGCGGCAGCTGCCAAGGCCGCGCCTCCGCCAGCAAAATAGCCGCCGTCATCCTGAGCGCAGCGAAGGATCCCTGTATTTGTTTTTGTCATCCCGCACCCTGAGTGAAGCGAAGGGGGAGGGATCTGCTTTTATTTGTCATCCTGAGCTGCGCAGCGCACTTGCGCGATGCGCAGTCGAAGGACCTGCTTTTGCTTTTTTGTTTGTCATTCCGGCGAACGCCGGAATCTGCTTTTGTTTTTATGACGCGCCGCGCATTTGCCCGATGCCCGTCAACTTGTTATCCTTATCAAGTTGCTTCTCGCGACGGTCTGCACCTGTAGCTCAGCTGGATAGAGCGTCTGGCTACGAACCAGAAGGCCGGGGGTTCGAATCCCTCCGGGTGCACCATAACTCCCCTCACCCTTAGTCCTCTCAATATGTTGCGAATCGCTGAGCAGTAACCTCAGCCAATTGACGACCCCTTTAGTCCGGATTAGAATCAGGAGTAGATTAGTCCTCTTTCGACTAGTCCCCTGAGACTCCTGTGACCGCTGCCATCCAGACCAAAGAACCCGAGATCGCCGCAGCCGACCCCGCTATGGCCCTGATTCCGCTGCACAAACTGGCTCGCGGAGTCTCTGCCGTGCTCATCTCCATCGAGCTGGGTGACGAGGAGACCGACCACCTCGGCCTGATGGGCTTCTTTCCCGGCGTCGGCGTGACCGCGGCCAACAAGGCTCCCGGCGGCGATCCCCGCGTCTACCGCATCGACCAGACCGAGATCGCGCTGCGCAACGAGACGGCGCGCCACATCTTCGTCCGCGTCGACTCCGAAGCATCCGTCGCGGACGAATCA
>DATMLK010000069.1:0-5681 GCA_035570215.1 Acidobacteriaceae bacterium | reverse complement strand
CCGCGCGCCATGCTCCCCGAACTGATGCTGCTCGTTGGGGAGCGCTATGAATATGAAATGGCGGTGCTGGCGTATATCTGCAGTGAAGGTGAGCGCCCGCTGGAGGTGCCCATCGAGACGATATATAAAGACGGCAACAGGTCCTCTCACTTCGATCCTGTCCGCGATTCGCTGCGCATCTACCTCATACTTCTGCGCTTCTTTGCGCCGCCATCGTGGCGTCGAGCGTTGATTTCGCCGGCTTCAGCATCGCCTTCGCACTCACGTACAATTTTGTGACGAGCATGATTGTCGAGCCTATGACCGTCTCCGCAAAAGAACGCATAGACCAGGCCCGTACCGCGCAGACCGCATGGGCCCTCCTTTCCCTGGAAGCCCGCTGCCGCTTACTTCGCAGCCTCCGGAAAGTGATGGAGCAACAAGCGGACGAGATCGTGCGGATCATCTCTGCTGAGCTCGCCAAGCCCCCCATGGACGCCCTGACCGGCGATCTTCTGGTCACCCTCGAGCACATGCTCTTTTATGAGAAGAATGCTGCACGCATTCTCAAGCCTCGCCATCGCGGCAAGCCCGCGTTCCTCTACCGTGCCGCCCGGTTTACGGAAGTCCTCGAACCGCATGGCGTCGCACTGATCATGGCTCCCTGGAACTACCCCTTGCAGCTCTCCATGGTCCCAGCCGTCACGGCGCTCTTCGCCGGCAATGCCGTTCTTCTTAAATGCAGCGAACATGCGCCACGCGCCGCCGCGCTTATCGCAGATCTCTGTTCGCAAGCCGGTCTGCCGCCGGGATTAGTGCAGGTCTCCTGCGAAGCGCCCAGCGAAGCCGCTGCCTTGGTCTCCGCAAAGCCGGACATTATCTTCTTTACCGGGAGCAGCGAGAACGGCCATGCCATTGCCGAATCCGCGGCACGGCATGGAATTCCCCTCATCCTCGAGCTCGGCGGCAGCGACGCCGCTCTCGTCTTTGCATCCTGCGATCTCGAACGCACCGTGAACGGTGTGGTGTACGGTAGCTTTGCCAACGCTGGTCAGGTCTGTGTCGGCATCAAGCGTATCTATGTGGAGCAAAGCATCTACGCCGAATTCCTCTCGCGCTTTCTGGAACGCGTCTCGCGGCTGCGCCTTGGGAACGATCTGGAAAGCGATCTCGGCGTGGCCAGGCAGCCGGCTCGCCTTGAAACTCTTGTGCAGGATGCGGTTGCACGCGGAGCTGCCGTCCATGGTACGTTCTCTCCCGGAGAAGCCATTCCTCCCCTCGTGCTCACCGGCGTGCCGCCAGACTCGCTCATCCTGCAGCAGGAGTTCTTCGGCCCCGTCGTTTGTGTCGCGCCGTTTTCAGATCAGGAGGAGGCGCTTCGTCTCGCGAACGCCTCGCCCTTCGCGCTCGGTGCCAGCCTATGGACGGGTGATTCCCGGCAGGGTAGAGACCTTGCCGTGAAGATAAACGCCGGCACCTGCGCCGTGAATGATGTCATCCGCAACGTCGGCAATCCCTGCGTGGCATTTGGCGGCAACGGCCGCAGCGGCTACGGCCGCTATCACGGCGAAGTGGGTCTGCGCACCTTCTCCCGCATTCGCAGCATCATGGTCGCTGATAAATTGCGCGATCCGGAGCCGCACTGGTTTCCGTTTTCCAGGAGCAGTTACACGCGTCTGCGCGCGATCATCGCGCTTCGTCATGGATCCGGAAATCTCTTTGCCCGTTGCGGGCAATTTCTTCGCCGGTTGCGAGGCGTCTGACTACAGCAGCCCGCCATCGACCGAGATCACCTGCCCGGTGATGTACGAAGCCTTTGGGGACGCCAGAAAAGCCACCAACGGCGCTACTTCTTCCGCTTTGCCCAAGCGTCCTAGGGGAATTTCTGAAAGTATCTGCTTCTCCTCCTTCGCGATGTACTGCGCGGAGATCGGACTCGGGATCACGCCCGGGCAGACGGCATTGACGCGGATGTTGAATCGTCCCACTTCACGCGCGAGTGATTTGGTGAAGGAGACCATCCCTCCTTTGGAGGCTGCATAATTGCACTGCCCGGCCTGCCCGCGCACTCCGCTGGGCGATACGATGTTGCAGATGCTCCCGCTCCCTTGCCGCATCATGCCCATCACCGCCCGGCGCGAACACAGGAACGTGCTGCGCAGATTCGTGTTGATCACCTCGTCCCACTGCTCCTCGGTCATGAATGCCAGCAGTGCATCACGATTGATCCCCGCATTGTTCACCAGGCAGTCGATCGGGCCGAACTGTTTCTCGATGGAATCGAACATCGGTACGACACTCTCGTGGCGCGATAGATCCGCTGCCACGGCCACGGCCTCTCCGCCCGCGGCCACAATACTCTCCACCACCTTGTCTGCCTGTTCCTTCGCATGATGATAGTGAGCGGCCACGCGAAATCCGGAGTCGGCCAGCGCCTGCGCAATGGCAGTGCCCAGCGTTCCCGATGCACCCGTCACCAGTGCCGTCTTCATCTCAGCCATGTATTTAACCCCAACGTCTCCATCAAGAGCATAGCTTACACATCCTTTAGCGCGCGTCTTTTCTTTTCGTCCAGAACGATGACCGCCGGTATCAGGCAGAGCCCGCCAACCAGCGCAAGCGCGACGCCGAGCGAAGCCACCAGCCCCAGTTCAGCGAGCGGCGCAAAGGTCGAAGCCATCAGCGCTCCAAAGCCGATGATCGTTGTCAGATTCGACTGGATCAGCGGCGCGCCGCTGCTTTTGGCAACGGTAAGAATACTGCTCCCCGCATTCTCCAGGTACCGCCGGACCAGGTGGATCCCGTTATCGATCCCAATGCCGATGATGAGCGGGATCGCGGTGATGGACATGAAGCTGAAGTGATGGCCGGCCAGCTTCAATATCCCGAAGGCCACGATGATCGCGAACACGATCGGCATCAACACAAGCAGCGATACCCGCAGATTGCGGAAGCTGAGATACACGATCAGGCTGATGCCCACCGCCGTCCAGATCAGCGCTCTGCGGCTGTCGCGCAGAAGCCGGCTTTGCATGTCGCGGTTGATCTTCTCGAAAGAGAAATTCACGAACGGCCCATACTGATTCCGCCAGGACTCCAGCACGCCATCCGGTACGACCTGCGCATTGTCCGGGTCCGTCGGATAGTAGGCGATGGCCGCAACATAACTGCCGTCCTGTGTCTTTCGCATGCTGCTGTCGAGTAGCCCTGCGGGCAGCGCGCCGGACGCCGACTCCAGTGTGACCGGCGCGGTGCTGCCACGCGCCAGCTCCCGCAACCGCTCGATATACGGCCGGTGCGGCGCGACCTGCAGGCCGTCTTCTTGTAACGATGTTTCCAGTGCCTGGGCCGATGCCGCCAGATCGATCTTCGTCAGCAATGCGGCTCTCTGCTTCTGCGTATAGATCGAGGGCAGCAGGCTGCTCGGAGAAAAGATGGACTGGATCGCTCCCTGCTGTTTGTAGCTTTCCAGATGCGCACTCAACTCTTCCGCGCGGCGCAGCACATCCTCCTGGCTGCCCGCGATCAGCAGAAGATCCGGACTGCCCGCAATGCCGAATTTGTCGGAGAGACTCTTCTGTGCCGCAGCGGCAGCGTTATCTCCCCCGGCTTCGATCTCGAGGCGCTGGTCTAATTTAATGGAAGGCAGTGTCAGGATCGACAGCAGGAATAACGCAGACGCCCCAGCGACGATAAGACGCGCGTGCCTGCCCGTGAGATCGACGATCTTGTGCGCGATGGTAGGCAGGAATCGGAACGTGATCGCCTTGGGCGCGCGCGGCTTGAAAAATCTCTCCCAGAGCTGCATCAGCGCGGGCACGGTCAGTAGCGTGTGGAACATCATGGCGAACATTCCGACCGTCAATATGAATCCAAACTCCGCAAGTGCTTTGAACTCCGAAGCAGCCAGTGCGACTGTTGCGGTCGCCGCCGTCAGAATGCAGAGCACGACGCTCAAGCCGGTCGTTTCATACGTGAGCAGCAGTGCCGCATTCAGGCTTCCGCCCTTGGACCACTCCTGCGGCGTCCGGTTGAAGAAATGGACCACCTGGTCATCCCCTAGTCCCGCCAGGATCGCGATAAAAGCCAGACTGATGAGGTTCACCTCGCCCGGGTAGAAGCTTGCGATGCCCGTGGTCCAGAGAATACCCAGATTCGCGGGGATCAGCGATAGGAACAGCATCGGAAGATTCGGATAGACCAGCAGGCACAACACCAGATTGCCGGCGATGGAGATCAGAGAGACACGCCGTATATTTCGTAGGATGAAAGCGTGGTCCTGGCCCGCATACACATAGGGCCCAGCCTGTATGGCGTCTATCCCCGAATCCTGAAAGCCCTGCTCTGCGCGTATCGATGCGATATGCGCCTGCGTCCACTGCACCACCTGTCCGGCGAACTTGTAGTCCACCGCGGACTCGCGAGGTTCGGCGATCATCAGCAGCGCCTTATGGTCTTTGCTGAAGAATCTATCTCCCGATCCCCAGCTCAGATCGAAGTTGCCGAACTGTGAAAGATCCTTGCCGTTCCCCGCCTCGACATTCATCAAACCAAGTGGATCGGCGACAAAATAATCTGTTCCCATCGAAGAGAAAGGCGTCACCATCGCTGCGGCGGTCTGGCGGACATTCCGGTGGATCTGTTGCGGATCAAGCCGCTCTCTCAGCATGCTGACCTGATCGGCCGTAGCGAAGGATGGAAAGTTCCAGGAGTAGAATCGTGCCGCATTCACCAGCTCGTCTTCCTGCACTCCGCTGCGCGCCTGCTTGAAGAGTCCGCTCGCCATCATCTCTGCGGACAGCCGGTCGGCCATATCCTCCATCGCGGCGGATGTATCGGCATCGCCCTTGGGCGCTTCGATCAGGATGTAGAGTTGGTTGCCGTAGCCCAGCTCTTTTCCGATCTGGCTCACGGCCTGCCATTGCGGATCGTGCTTGCCGAACATATCGGTCAGATCGGTGCCTGTGCGCAGGTTATGGATGTTGGCGTAGAAGAACAACGACATGCACAGGGAAAAGCCGGCCACGACTCCCGGATGAGCGATGACCACCCGTCCCACGCCGCGCATGAAGCGGGCCATCATACCGTGGTCTCCGCCAGCGGCCTTTTCGCGATGAAGAGGATATGAGCCAGCGGCAGGCGATTCCGGAAGTGGCGCGTCTCCACCTCCATTCCCGCGCTCTCCAGTAACTCTCGATACCGCGGGGCAGAGAGCGTCAGCGGGCGTGTGCCCGATCGCTGGAAGAAGAACAGGAGCCGGTCCAGCGCAAGCGTGATGGTGGACCGCAGCCCGCACTCGCGATCGTGCGCCCGGAAGATCAGTCGTCCCTCGGGATCCAGCGCTGCGCAGCAGCGGAGAAGCAACGCCGCCTGTTCTTCAGCGGGCAGATACTGCAACACATCCATGATCAGGATCAATCCGGCGGAAGGGAGACCGAAATAGCGCACATCCCCCACGCTTACCTCGGCATTCAGAGAGCTGAGAGCCTGGCGAGCGACGGCGACCCTGTGAGCATTCAGATCGCATCCCACCAACCGCCGCCCGCTTCCGCCAAAGGCCGTCAGACAGAGAGCCATGCCGTAGCCGCAGCCGAGATCGATCACCGTCCCCGACCCCAGGTCTTCGACCGCGAGCATTCCGAATATCCGGTCCAGCCGCAGCTTCCAGTGCACAAAGCAGCGGTCCGATGTGGATCTGGGAT
>DATMLK010000068.1:0-4713 GCA_035570215.1 Acidobacteriaceae bacterium | reverse complement strand
GTGCCGAACCATGGCTCAAGGATCGTCCCCGCGGCTGGACAAGGCTCGCCGTCAAACGCTCCTTCTTCGCGGCTCTACGCAGGCTTGTGACCGTCGCCCTGCCTATCGGCACGCTGAACACGGCCTACTGGCGCAAGTATCTTGGAGAGGACTTCCCTCTCTTTCTGATGCCTTACGCCGTCGACAATGCCTACTTTCAGCAGCGCAGCGCGCATGCGACGGCCACGCGCGCTCAGTTGCAGGCTGAGTTCGACCTGGCCCCATCGCGCCCCGTGATTCTCTTCGCCTCCAAGCTGCAGACGCGCAAGCTCTGCATGGATCTCATCGAGGCCTATGCCCAACTCTCACCCGACGGCGCCTCCGAGCCCCACCCCTACCTGCTCATCGTCGGCGATGGCGAGGAGCGCACCGCGCTCGAAGCCCGCGCCCATGAGCTCGGCTGGCAGAGTATCCGCTTCCTCGGCTTTCGCAACCAGTCTGAACTGCCCGGCCTCTTTGCTCTATCGAGCGTCTTCGTTCTGCCCTCGCGCTATGAGCCCTGGGGACTCATCGTGAATGAGGTGATGAACGCCGCGCGCCCGGTCATCGTCTCGGATGATGTCGGTGCCTACCCCGACCTGGTGGAAGACGGCGTCACCGGCTTCATCTTTCCCACCGGCAACGTAGCTGCGCTCGCGGATGCCCTGCGCCGCATCTTTGCCACGCCGGAGACTGCATCCACCATGGGCCGGCGCGCGCTCGAACGCATTCGCCAGTGGAGCTTCGAAGAAGACGTGCAGGGTCTGCGCCGCGCGCTCGCCGCCGCGACCGGACGTATACAACCATGAACGCCGGAGAGGGGATGACTGGAACTCCGCGCAGACTCAATCTCACCTACCTGGTGAGCCATCCCATCCAGTACCAGGCGCCCCTGCTGCGCCGCATCGCGCTGGAGCCGGACATTCACCTCACCACTCTCTTCGGCTCGAACCGCTCCGTTCTCGGCTACAGAGACAGGGGCTTCGGCACCGACGTGAAGTGGGACGTACCTCTGCTCGAAGGTTATGAGCATACCTTCCTTCCCGTGCTGCGCGCCGCCACTACCGCGACAAAGATCACGCGTCCCATGAACTACGGTATCCTCTCGCATCTGCGCGGCGGCTCAACCACGCAACGCGCCGACGTTCTATGGGTCCACGGCTACGCCGGCGTCAACGCAATGCACGGCCTGCTCGCCGCAAAGGCTCTCGGCATCCCCACGCTGATACGCACGGACTCCACCCTCACCGATCGGCCGCGCAGTGCATCCACGCGCATCGCAAAGAGCGTCTTCTTTGCCGGCCTGCGCAGGCTCGTCTCCGGCGCGCTCTCTACCGGCGAACGCAATACAGCCTACTGGCAGCATCATCTCGGCAGCGGCTTCCCCATCTTCCCCATGCCCTACGCCGTCGATAATGATTTCTTTGCGGCGCAGAGCAGAGCAGCCGCGGCCACGCGCGCCCAGTTGCAACAGGAGCTTGGTCTCGACCCAGCGCGTCCCGTCATCCTCTTTGCCTCGAAGCTGCAGACGCGCAAGCTCTGCATCGATCTTCTCAATGCATACATCCAGCTCTCGCCCGATGGCATCATCGAGCCGCATCCCTATCTGCTCATCGTCGGCGACGGCGAGGAGCGCGCCGCGCTCGAAACCCGTGCCGCCCGGACCGGCTGGAAGAGCATCCGCTTTCTCGGCTTCCGCAACCAGTCCGAGCTGCCGCGCTTCTTTGACCTCTGCGCCGTCTTCGTTCTGCCCTCGCGCCATGAGCCCTGGGGTCTCGTCGTCAATGAGGTCATGAACGCATCGCGCGCCGTGATCGTCTCCAGCGATGTCGGCTGCCAGAACGACCTCGTCACCGACGGCGTCAACGGCTGCGTCTACCCTGTCGGCGAGGTCAACGCGCTCGCCGCATCGTTGCGCAGGGTTCTTGCGACACCGGAGACATACAACGCCATGGGCCAGCACAGCTTCGAACGTATCCAGCACTTCAGCCTGGAAGACGACATCCGCGGCCTGCGCCGCGCGCTCGCTGCTCTCACAGGTAAAATCTCCGCATAGCGACATGCGCATCCTGCACATCATCGACACGCTTGACCCCGCGGCCGGCGGTCCCTCGGAATCCATCCGCCGCATCGTCGCAAGCTATCCCGCCATGGAACACTCCGGCGAGGTTGTCACGCTCGATGAGCCGGATGCGCCTTTTCTGCGCGAACTGAACTTCACCGTGCATGCGCTCGGCCCCCGCGGCTCAACCTATGGGGCCAACCCACGGCTCATCCCCTGGCTCAAGGAAAATCGCACACGCTTTGACGGCGCAGTCTCCCACGGCCTATGGACCTTCAACGGCTATGCCACCTGGAAGGCCTTCGCCGGCAAGCTGCCCTACGCCGTCTTCCCGCATGGCATGCTCGATCCCTACTTCAAGCGTGCCTTCCCGATGAAGCACATGAAGAAGTGGGTCTACTGGCTCACCGCCCAGTATTGGATATTGCGCGCAGCCCATCGCGTTCTCTTCACCTCCACCGCCGAGGCCGAGCTCGCGAAGCAGAGCTTCTGGCTGCACCAATGGAATCCGCAGGTCGTTCCCTATGGCGCAAGCGGTCCCGAAGGCGATCCCGCCGCATACAAGAAAGCCTTCTTCGCGCATTGCCCCACTGTCGCCGGAAAACCGTATCTGCTCTTCCTCGGCCGCATCCACCCCAAGAAAGGCTGCGATCTCCTCGTCGACGCCTTCGCGCAGATCGCCAAGCAAACCCCCGATCTTCAGCTCGTCTTCGCTGGTCCCGACCAGGTCCACTGGCGCGTCGAACTCGAGGCCAAAGCCGCGGCGGCCGGCATCGCAGACCGTCTGCACTGGCCTGGCATGATCCGCGGCGATCTCAAATGGGGCGCCTACTACGGCTGCGAGGCATTCGTCCTGCCGTCGCATCAGGAGAACTTCGGTATCTCCGTGGCCGAGGCGCTCGCCTGCGGCAAGCCCGTTCTGCTCGCCGACAAGGTCAATATCGCTCAGGATGTGCAAGCCGCCGGCGCAGCTTTTGTCGAACCAGACTCCGCAGCAGGTACGCTGCGCCTGCTCGAAGTCTGGCTGCGTACAACCCCCGCCGAACGCGATCAGATGGCCGCCAACGCACTCGCCTGCTTCCATGCCCGCTATGATATGAGGGAGAATGCGAAGGCGATCATTCGCATCTTTGAAGACGTGACCAGGGAAGCAGCGAGGTAAGCATGGCGAAAGAGATTGGCTACAACGCGGCCGAAGCCGGACACAGCGCCAATGTTGCTGACCCTTATCTGCGCCCCGCCTTCAGCTTCAGCAACCGCCTGCGCCGCTACATCTGGAACATCTGCTGGGCGCTCTTCTATCGCACCTCGCCGCGGCCGTTCCATGAGTGGCGAAGTCTTCTCCTGCGCCTCTTCGGCGCGAGGCTTGGCCCCGACTGCCACTTCTATCCCGGCTCCAGGATCTGGGCGCCGTGGAACCTCGTCTGCGCGGATCATGTGGCCGCCGGAGACGGTGTGGAGATCTATAACCCGGCCACGCTCCATCTCGACTCGCACGTCATCCTCTCGCAGCAGGCCTACGTCTGCGGAGCCACCCACGACTACAACGATCCCGCCTTCCCGCTCATCGCATACTCCATGCGCTTCGGCGCATACGCATGGGTCTGCGCGCGCGCATCGGTTGCGCCGGGCGTGAACCTGGGCGAAGGCGCGGTGCTCGGGCTCGGCTCCGTGGCGACGAAGGACCTGGAGCCCTGGAGCGTCAACGCCGGTGTGCCCGCGGTGAAGATCAAGGACCGCGCTAGAACAGAGATGCGCGCATGATCTCCGTTCTCATCCTCACGCGCAACGAAGAGCAGGACCTGCCCGGCTGCCTCGCCTCCGTTACATGGTCGGATGATATTCACGTCTTCGACTCCGAGAGCACCGACCGCACGCGCGAGATCGCCAGGGCCGCTGGCGCGCACGTCACCACGCACAGCTTTGACAACTACGCCGCGCAGCGCAACGCCGCGCTCGACACGCTGCCCTTCAAACATGACTGGGTCTTCATCCTCGACGCCGACGAGCGCCCGACGCCGCACCTCTCCGAGGAGATGCAGTTCGCCGTCACCGCGACGCCCGATGGCGTGGCCGCTTACAGGATTCGCCGCCGCGACTTTCTCTGGAACACCTGGCTCAAGCATGCGCAGATCTCGCCGTTCTACATCCGGCTCGTCCGACGCGGCTGCGCGCACTACGTGCGTACGGTGAATGAAGCGCTTGAAGTGACCGGAGCCATCAGCGATCTCAGCGCACCGCTCGACCACTATCCGTTTTCCAAAGGCATCGCGCACTGGGTCGACAAGCACAACGTCTACTCCACCATGGAGGCGCAGCTTCTGCTCACCGGCCATGCGACCGAGGAGGCGTCCTTCCACGCTGCGCTCTTCGAGAAGGACTTCCACAAGCGGCGCGCCGCGCAGAAGGCGATCTTCTACCTGCTGCCCGGCCGACCGGTGCTCAAGTGGCTCTACATGATCGTATGGCGTCGCGCCATACTCGACGGCGCAGCCGGCATCACCTATGCCACGCTGCAGTCCTTCTATGAGTATCTGATCGAGGTGAAGCGCAAGGAACTGCTCTTCACGCACAAGCCCAAACACTAAATATTTTAGTTATTCGCCGCGCAGCGGCAGATCTATTTAAGCCCC
>DATMLK010000067.1:0-4515 GCA_035570215.1 Acidobacteriaceae bacterium | reverse complement strand
TTTTTTATTGGACGCGCTCCGCGCGTGGGCTCGCGTTGCTCGCCGAAAAGCCGGCTGAAGGGGCAGGATAAAAAGATGATCCAGCGTCAGACAGAGGCGATCGTGTTGCGGACGTGGCCGTTCCATGAATCGGACATGATCGTGTCGCTGTTCACGCGCGAGCAGGGCAAGGTGAAGGGGATCGCGCGGGCGGCGTTGAAGTCGCGCAAACGCTTCGGCGGGGCGCTGGAACCGATGACGCATGTGCGCGCGAACTATGCCGAGAAGCCGAAGCAGGACCTGGTGCGGCTGGACTCGTTCGAGATTCTGCGCTCGCCACTCTCGCAGCCGATGGACCATGCGCGGCTCGCTGGGCTGCAGTTTATCGCCGAGGTGCTGGAGGAGGCGATGCCGGAGCATGGGCCGGAGGACGCGATCTTCCGGCTGACGTTGACCGTGCTGAACGAGGTGCAGGTGGGGCGGGTGTGGCTGCCGGTCACGTACTTTTCTCTCTGGATCACGCGGCTGATGGGCTGGATGCCGGAGCTTTCGCACTGTGCCGTCTGCGGAGAAGCTCTCGCCGGGCGGCCGGGGTACTATGACGTCTCTGCCGACGGCGTGACGTGCGCGCAGCACCGGCAGCCGGCTGCTGCGGCGCTCTCGGCGGAGTCGCTGGCGCTGGCCGGGAGAATCTTTCGCGAGCCGCTGAGCTCGTTTGAAAAAGAGCCGTGGCCGAGGAGCCGGGCGGTGGATCTGCGGCGGTTCGCGACGGAGGCGCTGGAGCGGCATCTGGAGCACAGGCTGCGGGCGGCGCGGGCGCTAGCGAAGAGCGCGTAAAAGCCACACCCATGCGGCGTCCGGCAGCATGGGTAGAGAAGCAGATTCCTCCGCTGCGCTACGGAATGACAAAAAAGTGGAGATTCTTGCTGCTGCGATAGAATCGAATGCGACCCTGCGCACAGCATTTGAGCGAAAGAAAGTAGATGTAGAGCATGTCAGCCACCGCTTCCACGAAGAAAAAATCACTTACATTTCAGGAGCTGCTCTTTAAGCTGCAGAGCTTCTGGGCCGAGCGCGGGTGCGTGCTGCAGCAGCCGTATGACGTAGAGGTCGGCGCGGGGACGATGTCTCCGGACACGTTCCTGCGGGTGCTGGGGCCGAAGCCGATCCGCATTGCGTATGCGCAGCCGTCACGGCGGCCGGCGGATGGACGCTACGGTGAGAATCCGAACCGGCTGTTCAAGCACACGCAGTTCCAGGTGATTTTGAAGGACAAGGAGCTGGCAAATGTGCAGGAGATCTATCTGGATTCGCTGAAGGCGATTGGGATCAACCTGGCTGAACACGATATCAAGTTCGAGGAAGACAACTGGGAGTCGCCGACGCTGGGCGCGTGGGGGATCGGCTGGCAGGTGATGCTGGATGGGCTGGAGATCACACAGTTCACCTACTTCCAGCAGTGCGGCGGCGTGGAGCTGGACCCGATCTCAAGCGAGATCACGTATGGGCTGGAGCGCATTGCGGCGTTCTTGCAGGATGTGGATTCGATCTATGACATTGTGTGGTCGCGCAATCCAGATACGGGCGCGGAGATGACCTACGGCGATGTGCGCTTCAACGATGAGCTGCAGTTCTCGGTCTACAACTTTGAGATGGCCGATGTGGCGAAGCTCTGGGAGCATTTGAAGCTGTATGAGAGTGAGTGCCAGGCTCTGCTGGATACTTTTAAGGCTCTGCCCGAGGATGCAGTGACGGAAAGAAAGAGATTTCCGGTGCTGCCGGCGTTCGATCTCTGCCTGAAGTGCTCGCACCTGTTCAATCTGCTGGATGCGCGAGGAGCTATTTCGGTCACAGAGCGCGTAGGCGTGATCGCGCGGATCCGTGCGCTGGCGGTGGGCGTGGCGAAGGCTTATGTCTCGCAGCAGGAGGCGGCATAATGGCTGACTTCCTGTTTGAGATCGGGCTGGAGGAGATCCCTGCGCGGATGATCGCGCCGGCTGAGGCGGAACTGGCCAAGCGCGTGCTGGGATTGCTGGAGCGTGAGCGGCTTGTGATCTCGCCTACGGTTAAGACATACTCCACGCCGCGACGGATCGCGGTGCTGGTGAGCGGAGTCACCGCGAAACAAGAAGATGTGACCGAGGAGCTGGTTGGGCCATCGGCGAAGATCGCGTTCAAGGATGGCGTACCGACTCCAGCCGCAGAGGCGTTTGCGAAAAAGTCCGGTGTAGCGACGAGTGAGCTGAAGACGATCTTGACGCCGAAGGGCGAGTACATCGCGGTGACGGTGAAGCGCGCGGGGCGGACGGCGGCTGACGTGCTGACGTCTGAGCTGCCGAAGGAGATCGCCGGTATCTACTGGGCGAAGAATATGTACTGGCGCGAAGGGAAGCCGGAGCGGTTCGTGCGTCCGCTGCGGTGGATGGTTGCGCTGCTGGATGGCAAGGTTGTGCCGGTGGAGTTCGCGGGACTGACGGCTGGTGATGTGAGTTATGGGCATCGGATTCTGCATGGTGTGAAGCCGGCGAAAATTTCTAAGCCTTCTGAGTATGCAAGTGTGCTGAAGAAGGCGTTCGTCGTGGCCGATGTGGCAGAGCGGAGAGAGACGATCCGCAAGGCGCTGGATGCGGCGACGCGTGCGGTGGCTGGTGCGCGCTGGCGCGAGGACGAAGAGCTGGTGGAGACGGTGACGCACCTGACGGAGTGGCCGTCGGTGATCCTGGGCAGCTTTGAGCCGGAGTACCTGACGCTTCCGGAAGAGGTTCTGGTCACGGTGATGCGCGATCACCAGAAGTATTTCGCGGTGGAAGATGCTTCCGGGAAGCTGGCGCCGCACTTTCTTGCGGTGTTAAACACGCAGGCTGATACGGCAGGGCAGGAAGTGATCCGGCATGGGAATGCGCGGGTTCTGCGGGCGCGGTTCAATGATGCGCGTTTCTTCTGGGATTACGACCAGAAGATTCTTCTCAAAGATCGCGTGGAGATGTTGAAGACGGTTACTTTCCAGAAGGATCTTGGAAGCTATTACGCGAAGAGCGAGAAGGTGCGTGCACTTGTAGTTTCGTACGCAACTATGATTCCTCAGACTTTTGAGGTCAATGCAGCTTTGGACGCTGCTGTATTCGCTAAAACCGACCTCACCACGGAATTAGTGAAAGAGTTTACCGAATTGCAGGGTATTGTCGGGGGTCTGTATGCGCGCGCGCAAGGACTAAATGAGAAGACAGCTGCGGCCATCTATGCGCAGTATCAGCCGGCAGGTATGGAAGATTTAATTCCTCCGACTGTTGAAGGACAGATTTTGGGTATCGCCGATCGAGCCAACACAATCGTCGATATGTTCGCGATTGGCCTCGCACCGACAGGCTCAAAAGACCCATTTGCTCTTCGTCGTGCAGCAAATGGCGTGGTTAAGATCCTTGCTGAGGGTAATGTTGCTCTGACGTTGGAACAGATAATAGGCCCCGCGTCGGGCCACGGCTTGGAGAAGAGTCCTGCGCATGATGCGGTTATGGCGTTCTTTGCGGAACGCGTGGAATTCTACCTGCGTGAAGTGAAGCAGCAGGCTTACGACGTGGTGAAGGCTGTACTCGCCGGCGGTGCGGATGATGTGCGCGATGCGGTGGCTCGTGCAGAAGCCGTAACTGCTGTGCGCGGATCGGATGACTTCGCGGCGATCTCGGCGGCGTTCAAGCGGATGAAGAACATTCTGACGCAGGCGGCTGAGAAGGACGATGTGCCGGAGGGGAACGTGGATGCGGCTCTGCTGACGGATGCGGCGGAGATCGCGCTGGCGAAGGAAGCGAAGGCGCTCGCAACCAAGGTGGAGACGCTGCGGCAGGAGAAGAAGTATGCCGAGGCACTGCAGGCGAGCGCGACGCTGCGCAAGCCGGTGGATGCGTTCTTTGAAGCGGTGATGGTGATGGCGCCGGATGCGGCGGTACGGGCGAACCGGCTGGCGCTGCTGCAGCAGGTGCTGGGCGATTTTTCGAAGATCGCGGACTTCTCTGAGATCGTTACTGCGGGGTAATAGGTGCGCGTCGCGCGTCGTCGCTTTGCGACGATGTCCCACCCTAGCGACGATAAAGCCGTCGCAAGGATGGGGCACCCGATGTATGGGTGAGTTGAGCGGCATGGGTAGAGAAGCAGATTCCGGCGTGCGCCGGAATGACAATCAATAAAATGCAGGAATGACAATCAATAAAATTAGTTCACACGTTGCAGGCGGTCGATGAGCTTCTGCGCGATGCTCTCGCCGCTCTCGGTCCACAGGAGCCGCGATGAGATGCCGCAGTGCTTTTCGACGCTGAGCGTGAAGGCGACGAGCTTTTCGACGTTCTGCTGGACGCGTTGCGCGGCGACGGGGTCGAGATCGACCTCTTCCAATAGGAAGGGTGAGTCGAGGCCGAAGTCGATGCGGATATGGCCGTTCGACTCATAGGCAGCGTCGTCAAACTCGGGACCGTAGCCGATGACGCGCACGATGCTCGGTTGCTCCTTCCAGACGATATCCAGGCCGCTCTCTCCACCGCCTTC
>DATMLK010000066.1:0-8948 GCA_035570215.1 Acidobacteriaceae bacterium | reverse complement strand
GCGGTGCCGTAACGCTGCCAAACCGGGTTCTGCCAGGTGAAGATGCCGTGGTTCGTTCCCGCGATCAGTGTATTGTCCGGCGCCACCGTGAGCGCAAAGACGTCAAGCCCGTTCAGCCCGTCCTCGCGCTGCGTCCAGCTGATGCCGCCGTCCGTGCTGGCAAAAACGCCGCCGTCGTCCTTGTCATTCACCACGCCCACGTACAACCGCGCCGGACTATTCGGGTCCGCCGCGTACGCCGCGATCTGCCGCGCGGAGAATCCGCTGTTCGACGGCCTGTAGGTGAAGCCGCCGTCGTCGCTCACCAGAACGCCGCCGCGGTCCGTCGCCACCAGCATGTGGTCGGTGTGCTGCGGATCGATGTAGATGTCGTTCACGATGTCTTCCGGCCGCGTCATCCGCAGCCAGTTCTTGCCCGCGTCGCTGGTGCGCCACAATCCCTCCGTCGTTCCCGCGAAGACAATATCCGGATGCACAGGGTCCTGCATCAGCACACGCGTCCGCCGCGCCGTGGACGGAATGCCCTGCACTTTTGCGAACAACTCGCCGCCGTTCTCGCTCTTGTAGATGCCCGAGCATGCGCTGGCGTAGACCATCTTGGCATCGTGCTGGTCCACGATGATGGAAAACACATCCGAGTCCTCGATCACGCCGTCTTTGATGTTGTGCCAGTGCGCGCCGCCGTCCGTCGTCTTCCAGGGCAGGTGCCACGTCCCCGCGTAAATGATCGCCGGATCGTGAGGATCCACGGCCAGCGACTCGATCTCGTGGATCTCCGTGCTTCCTGCCGGCGAGATGCGCTCCCAACTGCGCCCGCCATCCTCGCTGCGATAGACGCCGCTCAGCGCTCCCGCTACCAGGATGCTGGGGTCCGAAGGCGCAGCCACCAGCGCGCGCACGGACTGCCCGCGCAGCGCGGGGCTGCTCGTCCACGTGTGCCCGCTGTCCTCGCTCGCGAACAAGCCGCCGTCCTGATGGTCCGCCGTATACGCGCCCACCAGGATATGCCTGGGATCGGCCCGGTCCACCACAATGCCGTCCAGCACTAGATCGTCGCGATGGCCTACGCGCGCCAGCCGCTGCCACTGCGCACCGTCGTCCGTGCTTTCGTAGATCCAGCCGTCCGCCGTGCCCATGTACACATGGGCAGAGTTCGCCGGGTCCGCCGCAAAGCTGCGTACGTCGCCGCCATCCGGGCCAAACGGCAGCCAGGAGACGGCATGCAGCGTCGCCGTTCCGCAGAACAGCAGCAGCGTGAGCATGCTGTTCAGGATTCTTTGTCGTGTAATGTCGATCATCTCTTCCGTATTTGATGCAGTTCCTGACTACTTGTCATCCTGACGCTGAGCCACGCGAAGGGGAAAGATCTGCTTCTGTCTTTTCTTTACGCGCGAAGCGCGCTCTTCGCCGTGCCGTAGCACCAAAACAAAGGGCTGACTGGTCTCCCAGTCAGCCCTTCGAGGTTGGTTGAAGTAGCTTACTTCTTGCGCGGAACAGCCTTCACAGCTGTTTCGTCCACAGGGGTGTCGCCGGTTTCAGAGAAGGTTGCGCCAGCGGGTACCAGGGTGGTCGAGACCGTCTTGCCGTCTGTTCCGCCCGTGTAGACCGATATGCGAGAGGCATCGATGCCCTTCTCGGTAACCAGGTAGCTCTTGGTGTTCACAGCGCGCTCAGCCGCCAGCTTGCCGCCATGATGTTCCTTGGGGGAGCTGGAGCCGACCAATGCGACCTTCGCATCGGAGGTGCGCTGCAGGTTGAGAGCGATATCGTCCAGGCAGGCCTTCGCCTCGTTGTCCACGCGGGTCGGACGGGCCTTGTCACGCTCGAAGCTGATCGAGCAGAGAGAAGACGTCGCCGGCGCCGGAGGCGGCGGAGGTGCAATCACGGTTACCTGCGTGGTTGCGCTGACAGCGTTGGCCTTGTCGTCGACCACATTGCAGGTCACAACGACATTGCCAGGCGCAGCGCCCGCGGTGCTCAGGGTTGCAGTGGAGGTGCTGCCGCTGATCGAACCGGCCGATGTGCTGTAGCTGTACGTCAGCGGACGGTTCTGCGGGCTCACAGCCGTAGAGGTGATCGTGGAGGAATCACCCGGATTGACGCTGGACGGGTTCGCCGAGCAGGCCAGGGTCGGGGGCTGGACAGGCAGTACGGTAAACGTCGCCGCGCAATCTGCCATCTGGCCGGGCTTCGTACCCTCGCTCACATGGCCCTTCACCGTGTAGGTGCCGGGAGCCAGCGAAGAGGTGTCAACCGATGCCGTGGTGGTGTTGCCGGTCACCTTCACCGTGTCCGAGGTCCACACGTAGGTGGCCGTCTTCTTCGGGTTCAGGTAGCTGGCAGTGCCCGTCACCGTGAGGGGGTCACCCGGATAAACCGAGGCAGGAGCAGCTACGCAGGCAAGGGCAACCGGCGGAGGCGGAATGACCTGGCCGAAGTGGATCAGGATGCCCGTGCTCAGGCGAGCAGCGGAAAGGTTGGTGTAGCCCCCAAGTTCAGCCATGGCTGGATTGAGCGGGAAGCTATCGTGTATCCACTCATAATCAGCCTGGAAGAGACGGAGACCGAAACGGTGGTTCCAGTAGGGAATGTCATAGTCCAGACCGCCGCCGACCACGAAGGCAGGGCCGAAGGTATAGGGCTCATTGCCCAGTCCTGCGGTGTTCGGACCTCCAAGCTTTGCCGCGCCACCCAGGCCATGCGCGAAAAGCGTGTAGTTCTGCATAGGCAGGCGAACGATGGGACCAAGCATCGCCGTATACAGGCCGTCGTTGTTGCCGTTCGGATGAGCCGCGAACTCAAACTGACCGCCTACATAGCGATTGAAGTAGTATGCAATGCTGCCGATAGCGCCTGCATTGATAGCAGAGTACCGCGGGCCGGTCGCGCCGCTAGGCAGCGTAAGCGTGCCGTGAGCGCCAAAGTAGGAGTAACCCATGAACAAATCAACACGCGAAGGGTAGGAGCCCTTGGGTGCGTTAGGAGCGGTAGCATTCTGTGCGCTGAGGCTGGCAGCAAAAAGAACAACTGCACAGAGCGCCATAAGACGGCTAAAACGATGGAAACGATCGAGCATGAGAGTAACCTCCAGAGGTAGCAATCTTAAAAAATCAATAAAAGGCCCAGGGCCAGAGATGAAGCCGAATACTTTGTCCGGAATCCCGTTTGAAATACCTGCAAATTTTACCCCATTTACCGGCAAATCAAAGGAAATTCTGTCTACAGAGCTATACGATAGAGCAATTTACCGCCTAAACAACACTTTTTTCCGGAAATCCTGATACGAACCCACTCAGTTACTTGGATTCCCGGCAATATCTACACCCTTCAGAGGTTCAACGTCCTCTTCAGGCTTCCCTGCTCCTGCTGGATCTTCTCCTGCAGCAGCGTAATGGCATACAAAAGCTGTTCGGGCCGCGGCGGGCATCCCGGCACATATACATCCACCGGAATAATCTGGTTCACACCCTGCAGCAGCGCGTAGTTATTGAAGACTCCGCCCGAGGTCGCACACGCGCCCATCGAGATCACCCACTTCGGCTCCGGCATCTGCTCGTACAGCCTGCGGATCACCGGCGCCATCTTCTGCGAGACCCTGCCCGCGATCACCATCAGGTCGCTCTGCCGCGGCGAGGGACGAAACACCTCCGAGCCGAAGCGTGCAATGTCATACCGCGACCCGCCCATCGACATCATCTCGATCGCGCAGCAGGCCAGGCCAAAGGTCATCGGCCAGATGGAATTCTTGCGCGCCCAGTTGATCGCCGCGTCCAGTGACGCCAGGATCACGCCCTCCGGCAGGTCCGTGCCCCAGCTGACTTCCTTCAGCTTGTCCTGGTTCTTGCCGAAGCTGTCCAGCGTGCCGAAGAGGTACCGGTCGTCCTTCTGCGGAACCTCGGTCGGCCGTCCGGTGCTCGAGTTTTGTCCTGTGCCTATGGTCATACTTTCACTATAAAAGATTTTGGACTGTAAAAGGCCTGCGTTTTCCCTGCAATTTCACCGTATCTTTATGGATGCGTCCGCGCACCAAAGCCGTTGCACCCCTATCGAAAATATTTTCAGGGGATTCAGAACCGGCCTCGATCTACCGGCAACCGGTCTTATCGGCCTTCAGGCCATGTGCCGCGGCGAATCCGGCCGGCACATGCAGCGTCACCCGGAACTTTATCCATGTGACCGCTCCCAGCGGGCTGCTCCCCTGCTCCACCGTATGCGGCGTCTCTGCAATGTGCGATGCCACAGCCGCCGCCATCTGCCCCTGGTTGGCCGTGCCCGGCACCAGCCGCGAGTCCAGCACCAGCAGCTCCGCCGTGGGCGAAGCCGCAGCCATCTCCGCCAGCTGCTCACCCGCCGCCGCATCACTCTGATGCGTCATGTAAGCCGCGTAGGCGTTCTCGAGCTTCTGGAACGAAGGCATGTCTGCCGCGAACTGAAAGCGGCGCGGGTTCCATGCGATCGCATCCTGCGCGCGGAAGCTATAGTCGGTTGTCAGCGCGAGCGGCGTCACCGAGTTGTAAGGCGGCGTCGCCAATTCAGCCGCATCGTGCGCAGGCCGCGGTTGCGTACCATACACTGCATCCGCCGGAAGCACGCGCACGATCCATCCCGCGCGCACCGCCTCCAGATCGAAGACCATGCCGGCGCCTGCGGCATGGGAAGCCACGCTCAGCGGCTGCAGAAAGCCCTGCCCCGCCTGCACCTCACCCTCAAAGCTCACCGTCTGGCAGAGCCCGCCGGCGAACGCATGCACGCCGCCCAGCAATGCCAATACTGTTGCTATCGACCAGTCTCTCCATGCAAATCTCATCTTCAGCATCATCGCAGATACGCCATCACCCGCGCATCTCGCGCCGCGTACCCCGATGGGACTATGATTGTCCGGCGTTGCCTACTAGAATAGAGACACACACATCGCAACAGACCATACAAGTTGCGGGGAGAGATTAAATGCAGAAGATCGAAGCCATCATCCAGCCCTCCAAACTCGACGCCGTCAAAGAGGCGCTGCTTGAGCAGGGCGTTCAGGGCATGACCATCCTCGAGGCCCGTGGCCACGGCCGCCAGAAGGGGCACACCGAGACCTATCGTGGGCGCGAGTACTCCGTCGACCTGTTGCCCAAGATCAAGATCGAGATGGTCGTCGCCGATGATGCCGCCGAGGCCATCATCACCGCCATCTCCGCCGCCGCACGCAGCGGCAAGATCGGCGACGGCAAGATATTCGTGTCGCGCGTCGATACCGCCATCCGCATCCGCAACGATGAACGCGGCGACGTGGCGTTGTAAATTTTTCATCCTTTGTCATTATGAGCGCAGCGAAGAATCTCACCACGCCCGTAGTGGCACCACTGCATCCGCTGAAGGGAGGCCCACTTGTCGACCAAGCACACAGAATCTCTGCGCGACTTCTATCAGCAGGGCCTCGACGCCATCCGCGCCCGCTTCGAGGAGCACCAGTCCACCCGCGCCGCCGGCCTGGAGGCCGTGCAGGCTCGCGCGAAGCTCGCCGACGAACTCGTGCAAAAACTCTGGGCGCGCTTCTCGAACGATCCCAAGTTGAAGACCGGCGTCGCCCTGCTCGCCGTCGGCGGATATGGCCGCGGCCAGCTCTTTCCCTACTCTGATCTCGATCTCCTCTATCTCCTTGACGGCTCGCGCTCCGAGCTCGAGCTCAAAGACTCCATCCGCAAGATCAATCAGGAGATCTGGGACTGCGGCATCCGCGCCAGTCCGTCCAACCGCCTGATCTCCGAGTGCAGCTCGCTCATCCCCGGCAATCCGGAGTTCACGCTCTCGCTGATGGACCATCGCTTCCTCGCGGGCGATCGCAAGCTCTATGACAAGCTCGCAGAGCAGACACTGCCTAAGCTGCTCGCCTCCGAACACCGCACGCTCATCGCGCGCCTGGTGGAGATCACGCTGGAGCGGCACAACAAGTACGCGAACACGCTCTTCCATCTGGAGCCGAACATCAAAGACTGCCCAGGCGGTCTGCGCGACGTCCATGTCTGCGGCTGGCTCACCACGCTCTACACCATCGCCGCCCACGCGCAGAAGCATGCGCGCCCCGCGCCCGGCAACCTGACCGAATTCCAGCACGCCACGGAGTTCCTCTCGACCGTGCGCTGTTTTCTGCACTACAGCCATGGCCGTGACGACAACACGCTCTACTGGCACTCGCAGGACTCTGCGGCAGCGGCCGGTCTGGCGCTCGGTCATACCGGCAACCGCAAGATCGACGCCTCGGTCTGGATGCGCTCTTTCTTTCGCAATGCGCGCACCATTCACCGCCGCACCATGCAGCTGCTCGAAGAGGCGCCGCGCGTCAAAGGCTCAACGCTCTACGAGCAGATCCGCCGCCGTCATAAACGCGTGCAGGCTGAAGGCTTCCATATCGAGCACGGCCGCATCATCTTTGACACGCCCGCCTCCGCGAAAAATGATCCGGCCAATGATCCTGACATCGTTCTCGATCTGTTTGAGACCATCGCCAGGCACGGCTGCAAGCTCTCCTCCGAGGCCGAGGATCGTCTCGAACCCGCGCTTCCCCTGCTCGCCGCCAATCTTGAAGAAGGCCCCGCGCTCTGGAACCACTTCCGTAACATCCTGAACGCGCCTTACGCCGGCGAAGCGTTGCGCGCCATGCACGCTCTCGGCATCCTCGAACTCATCGTGCCCGAGTTCCTCGGCATCGACGCACTCGTCATTCGCGACGCCTATCACCGCTACACCGTCGACGAGCATACCTTTGTTCTGATCGATACACTGCATGCCCTGCGCAATCCAGTCGAGACGCTGCCCACCGGCCGTCCCAATCTTCTGCTCGAGTGGCAGCGGCGCTTCGGCGGCCTGCTGGCCGATCTGCCGCACCCGGAGCTCCTTTACCTTTCCGCGCTCATGCACGACACCGGCAAGGGCCGCGACACACCCGACCATTCCAAAGAGTCCGCGCGCATGGCGAAGAATCTCTTCAGCCGCATGGAGTTCGACCCCTACGAGAGCGGCATCGTGAAGCACCTCATCGTGAACCATCTCGCAATGTCCAACGCCCTGCGCCGCGACATCTTCGACATGGAGACCCTGCGCGTCTTCGCCGAACAGGTGGAGACGCCCGAGCAGCTCCGCATGCTCGCCCTGCTCACCTATGCCGACATCTCCGCCGTGCATCCTGACGCGCTCACGCCGTGGAAGGCCGAGAATCTCTGGAACCTCTACATCGCCGCTTCAAACTATCTGGACCGCACCGTCGACGACGACCGCGTGAAATCCCGCGCCAGCTCGGAACTCATTGCCCGCGTCACCACGCTCTCCCCGGCGAGCTCAAAAGAGATTCGCGCCTACCTGCAGGGCTTCCCGCAGCGCTATCTGCGCACGCGCACACCCGAGCAGGTCTTCAGCCACTTCGAGATGTCGCAGAAGCTTCCGCCTGCCGCGGAAGATCCCGAAAAGGCTGACCCGGAGGCACGCGCCGTGGAACTCGCTCTTAACCACGCGCTTCCCGTGAGCGAACTCACGCTCGTCGCCCGCGACCGCTCCCGCCTCTTCGCCACCATGGCCGGCGGACTGGCCGCGTGGGGCATGGACATCGTGAATGCAGACGCCTTCTCCAACGGCGCAGGCATCGTCGTGGACAGCTTCCACTTCATCGACCGCTTCCGCACGCTGGAGATGAACCCCACCGAGCGCACACGCTTTCTGAAGAGCATGAAGGACGCGCTCACCGGCGTGGAATCGATCGAGGTCCTGCTCGCCACGCGCACCCGCAACGGCAAGCGCAGAACGCCGAAGGTCGTCGTCGAGACGCAGATCTCCTTCGACCATGACGCCTCCAGCCACAGCACACTGCTGCAGGTCGTCGCGCAGGACGTTCCCGGCCTGCTCCGCGCCATCGCCGTCACCGTGGCCGACCACGAATGCAATATCGAGGTCGCGCTCATCGACACCGAAGGCGAGATGGCCATCGACGGCTTCTACATCACCCGCCACGGCTTCAAGCTGGACGCCACCCGCGCCAACCAACTCCGCGAAGCCCTCATCGTCGCCATCGCCCGCAACGAACTGTAAATTCCACGGAACTGGGTGCCCCCTATATGCGCAGCCGTATCGCGCCTATGTGGGACATCGCGCGAAGCGCGACGTTCGCAGGACGTTTACACTGGAACACAATGCCCGGCACCTTCATCACCTTCGAGGGCCTCGACGGCTCCGGCAAGACCACGCAGATCAAGCGCCTCGCCGCCTGGCTTGAAGAGCGCGGACGCAATGTCGTCCTCACGCGCAACCCCGGAGGCACCGCGCTCGGCGAACGCATCCGCGGTATTTTGCTCGACTCACGCACCGAAGCCGCCACCGGCGCCATCACGCCCAAGGCCGAGCTTGCCCTGATGTTCGCCGACCGCGCCCAGTCCATCGCCGAGATCATCAAGCCCGCACTCGCCGAAGATAAGATCGTCCTCTGCGACCGCTATACCGATTCGTCCGAGGCCTATCAGGGTGGAGGCCGCGAACTCGGGAGTGCTACCATCCTCGCCGCGCACAAGACCATCTGCGACGGCTTTCAGCCCTCACTTACGATTCTGCTGCTACCGCCGCTCGCTGCCTCGCTCGCCCGCGCCCGCCGCCGCAACGACCGCACCACCCACCACACCGGCACCGACGAGAACCGCTTCGAGCGCGAAGGCGACACCTTCTACACCCGCATCTACGACGCCTACAAGACCATCGCCGCCCGCGAACCCCAGCGCGTCGTCGCCATCGAAGATGATGCGAGCATCGACGAGATCCAGAAAATAATCCAGGCCATCGTCGCTAATAGGCTGGATCTATAAATGAAGCCCGCGAAGGAAACAAAATGAGAAAACTCAGGATCATGGAACATGCTTCGCTGGATGGCGTGATCCAGCCGTCAGGCGACGATGACTTCGCAAATGGTGGATGGTCGGCGCCGT